>NZ_CP054043.1:4296631-4603534 GCF_013282725.1 Yersinia mollaretii ATCC 43969
CACAGGAAGCGGAAAAAGCGAAAGAAGGAAAGGACGACACAGTGAGCCCGAGTACACCGACAGGTGATGGGGTCAACCGCCCTTCTGCTCAAAACCAGATTGACGTCTATATTTAATGCCATTTTTGTCCGACAAAACAATACATTGGCGATGGACGGATAGCGCCCATCGCCACGTTTTAGCCCCGTTTAAGCGGTTTGACCAAGCTATCTAAACCTTCCACCTTGATGGTCAGTGTCAGCTCCATCAACATGCCCAGCTTGCCTTGCGGAAATTCACCTTTGCGGGCGAACCACAGCAGGTACTCTTCAGGCAAATCAATCAATACCCGTCCTTGGTATTTACCAAAAGGCATTCGGGTATTGGCAATCTCAATTAGATTCTCTTTTTCCATCCTGCCCTCTGATGTTAGAACTATTCACCCAGCAGACGGATCATTTCTGCTTCATCAATGACGGTGATCCCCAGTTCCTGCGCTTTGACCAATTTTGAACCCGCAGCCTCACCGGCTATCACCAGATCCGTTTTCTTGGAGACACTGCCGCTCACTTTTGCCCCTAGGGCGGTCAGACGATCTTTCGCCTCGTCCCGCGAAAGGATTGTCAATGAGCCCGTCAAGACGACCGTTTTACCCGCAAACGGGCTGTCGATCTCTTCAGCAATAATCTGCTGCGGCTCCGGCCAACTGATCACCTTCTCCAGCGCCTCGATCACTTTCTGATTGTGCTCCTCACTGAGGAAGTTCAGCACGTGTTTAGCCACCACCTCACCCACATCTGGCACACTTTTGAGTGCGTCGATATCAGCCGCACGTAAATTGGCCATATTACGGAAGTGCGCTGCCAAATTAGCCGCCGTCGCCTCGCCCACTTCGCGGATACCCAAGGCATACAGGAAGCGCGCAAATGTAGTCTGTTTTGCTTTATCTAATGCCACAATCAGATTTTGTGCAGACTTCGGCCCCATCCGATCCAGCCCGGTCAGTTTACCTGCCGTCAGTTCGAACAAGTCAGCAGGATTCTCGACATACTGTTTTTCCACCAGTTGCTCGATAATTTTATCGCCCATTCCCTCCACATCCAGCGCCCGGCGGGAAACAAAGTGCTTGAGTGCCTCTTTACGTTGCGCAGCACAGAACAGGCCACCGGTACAACGAGCAACCGCCTCTCCTTCCACCCGTTCAATATCAGAACCACACACCGGGCAGTGCTCTGGGAAGAGGATCTCTTGCGCATCTTGCGGGCGTTGTTCCATCACCACACCCACCACTTGCGGGATCACATCACCCGCACGGCGCACAATGACGGTATCGCCGATACGTAAGCCAAGGCGTTCAATTTCATCGGCATTATGCAGTGTCGCATTGCTGACAATCACACCCGCCACTTGCACCGGCTCAAGGCGGGCAACTGGCGTGATAGCCCCCGTGCGCCCCACCTGAAACTCCACTTCACGGACTTGAGTTATCTGTTCTTGAGCGGGAAATTTGAACGCAGTCGCCCAGCGAGGCGCGCGCGCCACAAAGCCTAACTGCTCTTGTAAGTCTAGATCATCAACCTTGATGACTACCCCATCAATATCGAAACCTAAACTTGCGCGGTCTTGTTCAACCTGTCGATAGAAAGCAATCACCTGCTCGCTGCCGGTGCAGAGCTTCACGCGATGACTGACCGGTAAGCCCCAAGCTTTAAATTGCATCAGGCGTTGGATATGGCTGCGGGGAAGCTCGCCGCCATCTAGCAAACCCACGCCATAACAGAAGAAGGCCAATCGCCGTTTGGCCGTGATGCGGGGATCGAGCTGGCGCAACGATCCAGCAGCAGCATTTCGGGGGTTGGCGAAAACTTTGCCACCTTTGCGGCGCGCCTCGTCATTCAGTTGCTCAAAACCCGCTTGCGGCATAAAGACTTCACCACGCACTTCAACCCGCCGTGGGATGTTATCCCCCTGTAAGCGCAGTGGAATAGCACGAATAGTACGCACATTCGCGGTAATATTCTCACCCGTCGTTCCGTCACCACGGGTTGCCGCTCTGACCAATTCGCCCTCTTCATACAGTAAACTGACCGCCAGACCATCTAACTTCAGTTCACAGCAGAAAGTCAGCGGTTCCGCGCGTTTCAGGCGATCATGTACCCGTTTATCAAAAGCCAAATAGCTCTCTTCATCAAAGACGTTATCGAGAGAGAGCATCGGGACTTCATGTTTAACCTGCTCAAATGCATCGAGAGGTGCAGCCCCCACCCGCTGTGTCGGTGAGTCACTGGTGATCAATTCGGGATGTTGTGCTTCCAAATCGCGCAATTGCTGCATCAGACGATCATATTCAGCATCAGGGATCTCTGGGGCATCTAACACATGGTACTGATGTTCGTGATGGCGCAATGAGGTTCTTAGTTGATTAATTTGCTGAATTATCGATTCCATAGCTCACCATCAAAGATAAAAAACCCCCGGCATGCGGGGGTTCGGGTTAATTCGATTCATTGCGAGGCAACGTGATTAGGCGGTTGCGTTTGCATCCAGCACTTCGCGGATGCGGGCCTTATACGTTTCCAGTTTTTGCGGGGTCATCATGCGGCGCTCATCATCCAACACTACACCACCGACATCATCGGCAATACGTTGGGCAGATTGCAACATAAGCTTAAAGTTCTGATGTGCATCGCCATAAGATGGCACCATCATAAACATTGAGACACCCGGCGTTGAAAAATCAGCCATGGTATCAGGGTCAAAGGAACCCGGTTTTACCATATTCGCAAGACTGAATAATACGGGGCCACTGCCGGCTGGGCTAAGATGTCGATGGAAAATACCCATCTCGCCAAACTGGAAACCAGACTGAAGAACACTTTGTAGCAGCAACTCGCCGCCCAAAGCACCACCGTGATGTGCTGCAACATGCAGTACCAAAACGGTTTCTTTCAGTTTTTGCTGTTTCACCTCAGGGGCGGGAACAACAGGTTCTGGCTGTGGAGCCGCGCGAGGTGCAGGTTCTGCCGCATGTTGTGGCTCTACGTGTCGCGGTTGTGAATAGGATTCGTCAACCGATCCAAGCAAAGGATCACGCTGTGATTCATGCGGTGGTTGCTCAGCAGATAGCCCACCCAAAAGAGGGTCGTCATATTCTGTTTGCACTGAAGCAAAAGGCTGCTGACGAGACTCTGTCTTCACCTGAGCCGGCTTGGTTTCAGTGTGCTGAATAACCGGCATTTCTTCGTCATCGTCATCAATGTGACTAAACGAAGGCTTCTCCTGTGGATGAGCAGTGCGGACGCGCACTTCTCCTACCCCTTCATCGAGACTCTCGATTGGGGTTTCAACACGTTCTTGTTTCAGACGTTTAACTGGGCGATCGCGAAAAAGTGACGAGCGTTCTTTACGGCTGGTCCATAAACCATGCAATAACAACGCTATTATGGCGATCGCGCCAACAACGATTAATATCAGACGCAAATCCTGCATCATTACTATCTCTGTTGTTCCAATACATTGCCACCGCGGCAAACATTCACCCTTTAACTCTATTTCCCAACGAACACAAGTGCAAGTCCGTGCTCAATTTTCTTCGAAGAAAGATGATTATGCTAGATGTTTCGCTCATTTTTCGCACAATATGTGACTATGCAGTGGGAAATCATACCGATATGATACGCGGGTCGATAAGCTTATAGAGAACTGAATGGCATGGCGTATACGCAAAAAACGGTAAAAAAGGTGAGTGGTGTCCATTATTTTGCCCAAGGATGGCAGTTGATTACTCGTCCGGGCATCAAGAGATTCGTTATTTTGCCTTTGCTGGTGAATATTCTGCTGATGGGCGGCGCTTTTTGGTGGTTATTCAATCGGATAGGTGACTGGGTGCCACAATTAATGAGCTATGTTCCCGACTGGTTACAGTGGCTGAGTTATTTGCTGTGGCCCGTGATGGTGATTTCAGTGCTACTGGTGTTCAGTTACCTGTTCAGTACTCTGGCTAATTTTATCGCGGCCCCCTTTAGCGGGTTACTGGCCGAGCAACTGGAAGCCAGCCTGACCGGTAAGCCCCTGCCAGACACGGGCATTATGGGTATCGTGAAGGATCTACCGCGCATTATGGCGCGTGAATGGCGCAAATTGGCTTACTACCTGCCACGGGCCTTGGTGCTGTTGCTGCTGTACTTTATTCCGGGCATCGGTCAAACAGTGGCTCCGGTTCTGTGGTTCTTATTCAGTGCCTGGATGCTATCAATCCAATATTGCGATTATCCCTTTGATAACCATAAAGTGAGTTTTCAGGAGATGCGCAGTGCGTTGCGTCAGGATAAAGTCGATAACTTGCAATTTGGTGCACTGGTGAGCTTATTTACCATGATTCCATTCTTGAATCTGGTGATTATGCCAGTTGCGGTCTGCGGTGCCACAGCAATGTGGGTTGATCGCTATCGTGACCAGTTTATTCAACCATCACGATGATCGTCTAAGGGCGTGACAGCCACGCCCTTGTTATTGGGATTAAAACTTATTTCTTAATAACATATAGATATACCAATTACTTACTTCCATAGCCATACTGTTAGCGTATGCTTTGAACGTTTCCTACATTTTCATAGAGTTAAAGGACGGGCTATGAGCAAGATATATGAAGACAACTCTTTAACAATCGGCCATACGCCGCTGGTTCGTTTGAACCGTATCGGTAACGGACGCATTTTGGCAAAGGTTGAATCACGCAATCCAAGTTTCAGCGTTAAATGCCGTATCGGCGCAAATATGATTTGGGATGCTGAAAAACGCGGCATTCTGACGACAGATAAAGAACTGGTAGAGCCGACCAGCGGCAATACCGGTATTGCTCTGGCATTTGTTGCCGCCGCACGCGGTTACAAATTAACCCTGACCATGCCTGAAACCATGAGCATCGAGCGCCGCAAGCTGCTCAAAGCGCTAGGTGCCAATCTGGTGCTGACTGAAGGCGCTAAAGGAATGAAAGGGGCCATCGCTAAAGCGGAAGAAATTCAAGCGACTGACCCAGACCGCTACCTTATTTTGCAGCAGTTCAGCAATCCAGCAAACCCAGAGATTCATGAGAAAACCACTGGCCCGGAAATTTGGGAAGATACCGATGGCGAAGTCGATGTCTTTATCGCGGGTGTCGGTACAGGCGGCACCTTGACAGGTGTTAGCCGCTACATCAAAAACACCAAAGGTAAGGCGATTACCACGGTTGCAGTAGAGCCAACTGACTCTCCGGTGATTACTCAAGCATTGGCAGGTCAGGAAATCAAACCCGGTCCACATAAAATTCAGGGTATCGGTGCTGGCTTCATTCCCGGCAACCTCGATTTAACACTCGTCGATCGTGTCGCTTTGGTCACCAATGACGAAGCTATCTCCATGGCCCGCCGGTTGATGGATGAAGAGGGTATTTTGGCCGGTATTTCTTCCGGTGCTGCGGTGGCTGCGGCAGTCAAACTTTCTGAAGAAGATGGCTTTACTGACAAAACAATTGTGGTTATTCTTCCGTCCTCGGGTGAGCGCTATTTAAGCACGGCTTTGTTCGCAGATCTGTTCACTGAGCAAGAGCTGCAACAGTAGTCACGCCGTCGCACTAAATGCTAAAAAAGCACCCGCATGGGTGCTTTTTTTGTGGCGTACTTCAAAGTTTTTACTACATAAAGATTGATTTTAGCCTCTGGGTTTAGTATTTAACCGGACAATTATTTTGATACACGAAATTAATCGTATCTCCGGTGCTTCTCAGGCTGAATCGATTTATCTATTATGCAATGCGTTATGCAAAGCGACAAAAAATGTCATCAACTCACGCTGATTGAAGACATAACGCAAAGAGAGCATTATTCTTAGAGATGGCAGTGCCGATTTTAGACCTGAATTCAGGTTGCATCAGAAACTGTCTTTGTGACTTGCCAGTGGTTGAGGCATAGTCATGCGCGAGTCACGGCATCTCGTTTACGCGCACCAATACAGGCTAAAGTTTAGGTTCTACACTAGACTTTAGCTCCACAACATAAATCCAATAAGTTGGGGAAATACAATGTTCCAGCAAGAAGTTACTATTACTGCACCAAACGGTCTGCATACCCGCCCTGCTGCCCAGTTCGTAAAAGAAGCAAAAGGCTTTGCGTCTGAAATTACTGTGATCTCCAACGGTAAAAGCGCTAGCGCCAAGAGCCTGTTCAAACTGCAAACTCTGGGCCTGACCCAAGGTACTGTTGTTACGATCTCTGCTGAAGGCGAAGATGAGAAGAAAGCTGTTGAGCATCTGGTAAAACTGATGGCAGAGCTTGAGTAATCACGCGCGCTTTTTAAGTTAACACCAGTCAAGAGTAAGGTAGGGTTATGATTTCAGGCATTTTAGTATCACCGGGTATCGCTTTTGGTAAAGCACTTTTGCTGAAAGAAGATGAGATTGTTATCAACCGGAAAAAGATCTCTGCTGACCAAGTGGAGCAGGAAGTCGAGCGTTTCAAAACTGGCCGGGCCAAAGCCGCAGAACAGTTGGAAGCGATTAAGACCAAAGCTGAAGCAAGCCTCGGCGAAGAGAAAGCTGCCATCTTCGAAGGGCATATCATGCTGTTGGAAGACGAAGAGCTTGAGCAGGAAATCATAGCCCTCATCAAAGATGAGCATGCCACTGCCGATGCAGCCGCTTATTCAGTGATTGAAGGCCAGGCAAAAGCTCTGGAAGAGCTGGATGACGAATACCTAAAAGAACGTGCCGCTGACGTACGTGATATCGGTAAGCGCCTGCTGAAGAACATTCTCGGCCTGAACATTGTCGATTTAAGTGCGATTCAGGATGAAGTGATTCTGGTTGCCGCCGATCTGACACCGTCAGAGACCGCGCAGCTGAATCTGGATAAAGTGTTAGGGTTCATCACCGATTTAGGTGGCCGTACCTCTCACACCTCCATTATGGCCCGCTCATTGGAATTACCGGCTATCGTCGGGACGACCAATGCGACCAAAGAAATCCAGAATGACGACTATTTGATCATTGATGCGGTCAACAACAAAATCTATTTAAACCCGACTGCCGACGTTATTGAGCAGTTGAAAGCGGTGAAAAATCAGTACATCACCGAGAGAAATGATCTGGCCAAATTGAAAGACCTGCCAGCTATCACGCTTGATGGCCATCAGGTTGAAGTGGTTGCCAACATTGGTACTGTGCGTGATATCGCCGGCGCTGAACGTAATGGCGCTGAAGGTGTGGGTCTGTATCGTACCGAATTCCTGTTCATGGATCGCGACTCACTGCCGACGGAAGAAGAGCAGTTCCAGGCATATAAAGCCGTTGCGGAAGCTATGGGTTCTCAGGCCGTTATCGTCCGTACTATGGACATCGGCGGAGATAAAGACCTGCCGTACATGAACTTGCCGAAAGAAGAAAACCCATTCCTGGGCTGGCGCGCCATCCGTATTGCTATGGATCGCAAAGAGATTCTGCACGCTCAGTTGCGCGCCATCTTGCGGGCATCAGCATTCGGTAAATTGCGTATTATGTTCCCGATGATCATTTCGGTTGAAGAAGTACGTGAGCTGAAAGCAGAACTTGAGCTGCTTAAGAGCCAATTGCGTGAAGAAAATAAAGCCTTCGATGAGACTATCGAGGTCGGTGTGATGGTTGAAACACCAGCGGCAGCGGTCATCGCTCGCCATTTAGCTAAAGAAGTTGACTTCTTTAGTATTGGGACAAACGATCTAACTCAGTATACTCTGGCAGTAGATCGTGGTAATGAGCTGATTTCTCATCTCTATAATCCAATGTCGCCATCGGTATTGGGCCTGATCAAACAGGTTATTGATGCATCTCACGCTGAAGGTAAGTGGACCGGAATGTGCGGTGAACTTGCTGGCGACGAACGTGCTACACTGTTGCTATTGGGCATGGGGCTGGATGAGTTCAGCATGAGTGCGATTTCGATCCCACGCATCAAGAAAATTATCCGTAATACGAATTTCGAAGATGTGAAAGTGTTGGCGGAGCAGGCATTGGCTCAACCGACAGCGAAGGAATTGATGGATTTGGTTACCACATTCATTGAAGAAAAGACGCTCTGCTAATTCCACGATACTGGAACGCTGCCCAATATAAATACTTAGGAGAAGATCATGGGTTTGTTCGATAAACTGAAATCACTGGTTTCAGATGATAAAAAAGACAGTGGTACTATTGAAATTGTTGCACCATTGTCTGGCGAAATCGTCAACATCGAAGATGTTCCTGATGTTGTATTTGCAGAGAAAATCGTTGGTGATGGTATTGCCATCAAGCCTTCAGGCAACAAAATGGTTGCTCCTGTTGACGGCACCATTGGTAAAATTTTCGAAACTAACCATGCTTTTTCTATCGAATCAGACAGCGGCATTGAGCTGTTCGTCCACTTCGGTATTGATACTGTTGAACTGAAAGGCGAAGGCTTCAAACGCATCGCTGAAGAGGGTCAACGCGTCAAGAAAGGTGATGTGGTTATTGAGTTCAATCTGGCCCTGCTGGAAGAGAAAGCCAAGTCTACATTGACGCCGGTTGTTATCTCCAACATGGACGAGATCAAAGAGCTGATCAAATTGTCCGGTAGTGTCACCGTAGGTGAGACGCCAATCATCCGTATTAAGAAGTAACTTTTCTTGCTACGAATAAGAAACGGCACCCACGGGTGCCGTTTTTGTTAGCTAAAATCCCTTTTTATTAGCTAAAATCCATTGTCAGCTAAAACACATTAATCTGCTGCAACCCAACGCGGCACCCGCAGTGTAATCACCAATCCGCCCTGTTCGCCATTTCTGGCTTCTACCTGCCCACCAAGGGCCAGAATCACTTTGCGCGTAATGGCTAGCCCCAAGCCGTAGCCTTTGCCAGACATCGCTGATTTTACACGCACGAAAGGATCGAAAATGCAGGATAACTTGCTCTCTTCTACCCCCGGCCCTTGATCTGCCACCTGAATCTGGTAATTCTTCTCAACGGGTGAAAGCGTCACTTTGACCTGCTGGCCCTGAGCGGAGAAACGCAACGCGTTGCGGACGATATTATCAATCGCCCGCCGCATCAGCTCGGCATTGCCTTTCACCGTATACTCGACGGGCTGCGGCGCGACTTGTAGCAGAATGTCCACTCCCGGCACCTGCGCCTCATAGCGGGCATCATTCACCACCACTTTCACTAATTCGTGCAGGTCAAAATATTCATCGTCATCAGACAAATCGTGGTTTTCGGCACGTGATAGCGCCAATAGCTCGCCAATCATCTTATCTAGCCGCTCCGACTCATGCTCAATGCGCTGTAGTGAGTTCTCCACCTTGCTGGGGTTTTGGCGCGCCAAGCCGATAGCCAATTGCAAACGAGCCAACGGCGAACGTAGCTCATGAGAGACATCATGCAGTAACTGTTCACGGGCGCTGACCAGCACCTCAAGGCGCTCAGCCATTGAGTCAAAGTCACGCGCCACTTCGGTCAGCTCATCATGGCGACGACGCATCACAGGCAATAATCGTACTGACAAATCGCCCTGTGCCACCCGCTCAAAACCGGCCCGCAACTGGCGCATCGGCCGCGTCAGATTCCAGGCAAGTAACGCGCTGAAGAACAGGCCGCCTAATAGCCCCATCCAGATCATCGGGATCGGAATATTGAGTATTTCACGTCGTTTCTCTCTCGGCTCCCCTCCCCCCTGCAATCCATCAATGTTATAGCTGATACGATACCCCTGCCCATCGGGACCTTGAGTCCAACTGATGACTTCCGAGCGATGAGATGCAGCCTCATTACCTGTGGGCGCGGTTTTCCCCTCGGGGACAGCTTCAGTCATTGGCACAATCATTGTGGCGGGCGAGACTGATAACTGGTTTTTATCTGCCGCTGGCCAGTCGGCCATCATGGTATTCAGTGCAGGCAAGCCGCCGGAATGCACTACCGAAGCGGCTGACACCACCTGTAACTTGGCAAGCTGCCGGACCCTTTCGCGCTCCGGTGGCTCATGGCGATTCCCGTAGAAAGAGAACACCAGCCACAACATTTGGGTCATTAAAATAAAGGTCACCCAGAAACCCAACAGGATTTTCCAGAACAATCGTCCACGCATAGGCTATCTCACTTCATTTATGGGGATTATCTGATGCGATAGCCAATACTGCGTACCGTTTCGATATTCAGGGTGTTCCCCGGCAGCGCGGCCAACTTCTGGCGGATATTACTGATATGTACATCAACACTGCGGTCATAAGCTTCCCGTGGTCGCCCTAACCCTTTATCCGATAACTCATCTTTGGTCACCACGCGATCCGGCGAACGCAACAGCAATTCCAGTAAATTAAATTCTGAGGCGGTCAAATCAAATGACGTCCCTTGCCATTCACTGCTGCGGGTTGACGGGTTGAGTGTCAAATCCCCGTGTGTAATCACGCCGTCATCAGTAGACGATAAGTCTGGATGTTCGTCGAAACGGCGCAATACTGCGCGCAACCGCGCCACTAGCTCACGGGGATAACATGGCTTCGGCATGTAATCATCAGCCCCCATTTCAAGACCGATAACTCGGTCAATATTGTCGCCTTTGGCCGTCAGCATAATGATCGGTAAACGGCTTTTTTTACGCACTTGCCGCAACACGTCGATACCACTCATATCAGGCAACATAATGTCGAGGATCAAGGCGGTATAGTCACCGGACAAGGCACGATCAATGCCCTCTTTACCCGTTAATACCAGCTCAGCATTAAATCCCTCGCCGCTCAGGTACTCCCGCAACATGGTGCCCAGTTCAACATCATCATCGACTAACAAAATCTTCATTTTCTAACTCTCCTGCCTGATTTCAGCTATTTTCATGCCTATTTGACGCGCACGCAGCCGGTTTTACTCAATCCTTACATAATTTTGAATCCCACTTAACTCACCCCCCAGCCTGCTTGGCGGTAAATTATCCCCCTGCATTTGGCTTCACCATTCTCTTCATTGTGGTTCAAGGATTTTTGATTAAATATGCTACAGGTTATCCGATCGAAACGTCGCTTTATTGGGTTGGCGGTTGTGCTGTTGCTCGCTGGCGGTGTGCTGCTCTTCAAATTGATCTCTCCGGCGGATAAACCCGGCTATATCACCGCTGCGGCTGAAACCCGCACACTGGAACAGACTGTTTTGGCTGATGGCACCATCAAGGCAAAAAAACAGGTCACTGTTGGCGCACAAGTTTCAGGGCAGATCAAAGCCCTTCATGTCACCCTAGGACAGCAAGTTGAAAAAGGCCAGTTAGTCGCCGAAATTGATGATCTTACGCAGCAAAATGCCCTGAAAGATGCACAAGAAGCACTGAAAAATGTGTTAGCGCAACGCGCGGCGAAAGTCGCGACACAGAAGAATAACCAGTTAACCTATCGGCGCCAGCAGCAAATCCTCGCCAAGGGCCTCGCCGCACGGGCCGATTTTGATAGCGCCAAAGCGACACTAGAGAGCACTCAAGCTGAAATAAATGCGCTGGATGCTCAAATTGCGCAGGCCGAAATCGCCGTCAATACTGCCAAACTTAATCTTGGTTATACCAAAATCAGCTCGCCGATCGCCGGTACAGTAGTGGCGATTCCGGTTGAAGAGGGGCAAACCGTCAACGCGGTACAAAGCGCGCCCACCATTATTAAGGTCGCTCAGCTTGATACCATGACTGTCGAAGCGCAGATCTCTGAAGCGGACGTGGTCAAAGTCAAAGCCGGTATGCCCGTTTACTTCACTATTTTAGGCGAGCCTGAACAGCGCTTCAGCGCCACATTACGCGCCATAGAACCCGCCCCTGACTCAATAAATGATGAGACCACCACCTCATCAAGCTCCAGTAGCAGCACCACGTCCACCACTACCGCCATCTACTATAACGGCCTATTTGATGTGGCAAACCCGCACGGTGCATTACGTATTTCGATGACAGCGCAGGTCTATATCGTGCTGCATAAAGCCGAAAACGCCGTGGTGATCCCCGCCACGGCATTGGAAACTCGGCAAGGAAAGCCTCAGGTTCAGGTGGTCAGCGACAACGGCAAAGTCAGTGTGCGCGAAGTCAGTGTCGGGCTAAACAACAATGTCGAAGCCCAGATTATCTCCGGTTTGCAAGCCGGGGAGCAGGTGATTGTGAGCCAAGCGACGGCCACCACCACCAACAACAATAAGGCCCAGCGTATGGGCCCGCCGATGGGGATGTAACGGATGACTGACCTTAACCCAAGCAAGATTTTGCTTCAGCTCGACAACGTGAGCCGCTGGTTTATCAGTGGTGAAGAGAGGGTTCGCGTGCTGAAAAACATCAACTTGACGATTTACAGCGGCGAAATGGTAGCGATTGTCGGGGCATCCGGTTCCGGTAAATCAACACTCATGAACATTCTTGGCTGTCTGGACAAACCCAGCTCAGGAGAGTATCTGGTGGCCGGGCGTATCCCGCAGCATTTGGACAGCGACACACTCGCCGAGCTACGCCGCGAACATTTCGGCTTTATTTTTCAGCGCTATCATTTACTGAATGATTTAAGTGCCCGAGAAAATGTGGAGATACCGGCGATTTATGCGGGCATTGATCGTGAAGAGCGGCACCAGCGTGCGAGTGCTCTCTTATCCCGCCTCGGACTGGCGGATCGGCTGGAGTATCGCCCAAGTCAACTCTCCGGCGGGCAACAGCAGCGGGTCAGTATCGCCAGAGCGCTGATGAATGGCGGCGAGGTTATTCTGGCCGATGAACCCACGGGCGCTCTTGATACTCACAGCGGCAATGAAGTCTTAAGCATCCTTAAAGAGCTGCATCGACAAGGCCATACAGTGGTGATTGTCACTCACGATATGTCGATTGCGGAACATGCCCAGCGGATTATCGAGCTAAGGGATGGCGAGATAATTGCGGATAGAACCCAGCAACAAGCTGTACCGCAAGAGCAACAGCGCCCGAACAGCATAGCAGAAATAGCCCCCCAGACGGCCCCAAAAACCGTTCTATCGCCTTGGAAAGCCCAACGAGACCGTCTGCGAGAGGCGTTCAAAATGGCAACACTGGCGATGGCTGCGCAGCGCCTTCGCACCCTGCTAACCATGCTAGGGATCATTATCGGCATTGCATCCGTGGTTTCCGTCGTGGCGCTGGGCAAGGGGTCACAACAGCAGGTACTCGCCAATATCAATGCGATGGGCACCAGCACGCTGGAGATTTTCCCCGGTAAAGATTTCGGCGATATGCGCTCTGCGGCCATTCAAACTTTGCGGGCCACCGACGCCGATGCCCTCGCGAAACAGGGCTATATCCACAGCGTGACACCCGCAGTCTCCACCAGTACCACTCTGCGCTACGGCAATAAATCGGTCAGTGGCACAGTGAATGGTGTCGGTGAGCAATACTTTATGGTGCGCGGCTATAGCATTGCGCAAGGGATGGCATTTACCCGTGCCAGTGTCGATGGGCTGATGCAAGAAGCGGTTATTGATGAAAATACGCGCGATAAGCTGTTTCCCAATGGCGAAAAACCCTTGGGTAAAGTGGTGCTGCTCGGCTCCCTGCCCTGTCGGGTGATTGGGGTGGCGGCCAAAAAACAGAGCGGCTTTGGCAGTGATGAAAATCTGAATGTGTGGATACCTTACACCACCGCCATGAGTCGTATGCTGGGGCAATCCTATCTGCGAAGTATTACTGTGCGAGTCAATGATGATATTGATCTAGCGAATGCCGAACAGGGGGTAACCAAACTGCTGACCCAACGTCACGGCACACAGGACTTTTTCGTGATGAACACGGATAGCATCCGCCAGACCATCGAGAAAACCACCTCAACCATGACATTGCTGGTATCGATGATTGCCGTTATCTCATTAGTGGTCGGCGGTATTGGAGTGATGAATATCATGTTGGTCTCCGTCGCAGAGCGCACGAAAGAGATTGGTGTGCGGATGGCGGTCGGTGCTAGGGCTAGCGATATTATGCAGCAATTCTTGATTGAAGCGGTTCTAGTGTGTCTGCTCGGCGGCTGCATCGGGGTAGTACTATCACTGGGCATCGGTCTGTTGTTCAGTCAGTTCAGCAGCAGCTTTTCGATGGTTTACTCGGCGACCTCCATTATCACCGCATTTATCTGTTCCAGCTTAATTGGTGTGATTTTTGGTTTATTTCCCGCGAAAAAGGCAGCAGAAATGGACCCAATTAGGGCGTTAGAACGAGAATGACCTTATTTCCGCGCTTAGAATCTTTATTAATCCTATTATCTTTAATGCATCAGTCATGAATAAAAAACCGCAAACACACTTGCGATACAAAGCGTCGTAGATATATAAATACAAAAGATAAAACAACCATCCCTTACCTGAAAAGGTAAGGGGATTCCTAATTCCAACATTATTAACAACGCAGAAACCCAAAACACTTAAAACAAAAATACAATAAAAAACAATGCGTTAAATAAGAAGTATTTATTGTGAGAATTTTCTTACAAAACCAAGATATTTCGCAAAAAGTATAAGAATGAAACAGTCAAATTAAAACATACGATTTTAATGGTCTTTACATAATCCATACCCTGCGGTATCGTACGCATATAAAACATTAGAACTACGATCATACCAGAAAATTACCTCCTATTTTCACGGCACACATATAAATACCGCCATCCTTTGGCATGGATATTTTCCGCTATATCAATATGGCGTGATCTCTTTTTGTTTTTCAGCATACTGGTCGTTGTCAATCAGGGGCGGTAGCGTGGAAAAAACAGATTAATTATTTTTGGATAACAGCAGATGTCTCGTAGTGGTTTAGAAGTACAAAAAGCAGCCATTAACGCCTTATTTCTAAGAGAGATTAAGACCCGATTTGGCAAATTTCGTCTTGGTTATCTTTGGGCGGCGCTAGAGCCGATGGCTCACATGCTCATTCTGCTGGGTATTTTCGGCTACATTATGAACCGCACCATGCCAGATATCTCCTTCCCGGTTTTTTTGATTAACGGGATTATCCCCTACTTTGTCTTCATCAATATCAGCAACCGCTCGATTGGTGCCATAGAAGCCAATCAGGGCTTGTTTAACTACCGGCCAGTAAGACCCATCGACACCATAATTGCCCGTGCCATTTTAGAATCACTGATCTATGCGGTCGTTTATGTACTACTGATGACCATCGTCGGCTTGTTTGGCGAGGAGTTTGAAGTCGTTAACCTGATTTCGTTGGTTCTCGTTTGGTTATTGCTCATTATTTTCTCCTGTGGCGTCGGCTTGATTTTTATGGTGATAGGAAAAACCTTCCCCGAAACAGAGAAATTTTTACCCATCCTGCTAAAACCGCTCTACTTTATTTCCTGCATCATGTTCCCACTACATTCAATCCCCAAAGAGTATTGGCCGTACATCCTGTGGAATCCAATAGTTCATGCCGTCGAATTATGCCGTGAAGCCGTTGTTCCGGGTTATATCAGTGAAGGTGTCAGCTTACCCTATCTGGCATTCTGTGCTTTGGTGAGCCTGTTTGTCGGATTAGTGCTGTACCGTAACGGCGAAGAGGCGATGCTAACCTCATGATCAGAATTGAAAATCTCACTAAATCCTACCGCACTCCAGCGGGCCGCCATTATGTTTTTAAAAATCTGCATGTCGAGTTCCCCTCCAACAAAAGTGTGGCACTGATTGGCCGTAACGGCTCAGGCAAATCAACATTATTGCGTGTCATTGGCGGCATTGATCGGCCTGATAGTGGCAAAGTGGTTACCGATAAAACTATCTCTTGGCCCGTTGGGCTAGCAGGCGGATTTCAAGGCAGCCTGACAGGGCGCGAAAATGTTAAATTCGTCGCCCGACTCTACTCGACCCAAAACGAATTACGCGAGAAAGTGGCTTTTGTCGAAAACTTCGCGGAACTCGGCAAATACTTTGATATGCCAATCAAAACTTACTCCTCAGGCATGAAGTCTCGCCTTGGTTTTGGCCTAAGTATGGCCTTTAAGTTTGATTACTATCTAGTGGACGAAGTCACCGCCGTCGGTGATGCGCGTTTTAAACAAAAATGCGCGGACTTATTTAAATCCCGCCACGAGGAATCGAGCTTTCTGATGGTCTCCCACAGTCTGGGTTCACTGAAAGAGTTCTGCGACTCGGCACTCTTTATTGGTCGAGATAATCAAGTTAAGTATTTTGAATCAGTGGATGAGGCGATCGCGGTTTATAAGGTGGATGAGGGGATATAGTTTTTATTTTTATCAAGTCTGTCTCCCTAACCTAATGATTTAAATCTAATTTTAAAAGTACCTTCATATACTAAATATAATCTAAAAGGAATGTATGTTAACTGCAATTGTGCCAGTGGATCTTAGCCAAAGGGCATTGGACATTGTCAAAAAAGCGATCAATATGGCTCACGCAGCAGAACTGGCTAAAGTGCAGATCATTTTTGGGCATAATAATCGTAATACTATTTACGATAAGATGTTCTTAAAGTCCATCGCGAAATATAAATCTGCTAATATTGCTTCTGAAAATTATTACAAATCCGGTGTCAATACATCGCTACTTCGGAATAAAGCATTCAGAAAAGTAACTAGTGAACATCTTGTCTTGTTAGACATTGATATTTGGCCTGACTTCAAACAGCTAAAAAAATATAGTAAAAAAATTCACAATGGCTTTCAGCCATTTTATATACTGCCTTGTTTGTATCTCACGAAATACGGTTCAAAAAAGTTAACAACACAAAAATTATCAACATCAGAACTTATCGATAGGTTTTACTCGTTCTCTAGAAAAGAGTTTCTACATTTGGCTAGCCCCTCTTCAGTGACTGTCATGAAAAGTAGTGATTACGAAAGTCTGGGTGGTTTCAATATTAACTATAATGGTCATGGATACGAAGACTTTGATTTTCTAGTAAGATTATCAGACTATTATAATAAAATAGTACCTACCACAGATTTCATGGTTGATAAAACTGCTCGTTCACCTCTATTTGCTGAGGGGTTTCGTCGCTATTTAGGTGAACTCTGCTTAGAAACATTACTTGAAAAAGATATGGTCTTTCATATTTATCATGATAAACCTAAAGGCAGTAAATATTATGCAGCACGCCCAATAAACTTCAATGTTTTTGCTGCTCAGCACACACATTTAATAGGAGATAAAATCAGCAAAGATCCTACTCTCTTAACCAACTTTGTCAGTATTTGTGTTACGAAGGGGCAGTGTATCCAAGATTACTCTATCTTATTCGATAATAAACCTGGACATATTGACAGATTTGATACTTTTAAAAGACGCTTAAGGTTTTTATTAAATGGCTAAACGACTTGAATCAAGAAAAATAATAAAACTATTCCGCAATCCAAATTTATTCTTTTATGATATGTTCCGAAAAAGAGTATACAAAGATGCACCACAGGAAACAAAAATAATCACTGCAACTACACAGCATGCAATTTTTCCTGCTGTAGATATAATAGAAATAAACCGAGTTGGCTTAAATAATTATATACGTAAATATCTTAATGCTGCTTCTGGACCTAAAGATGGCTCAGATCCGAATAGCTTGCTCATTTGGAGTGGTTATCTAAATGGAATTGTCGGCTTCTTAGGCGGCTTAAAAGAAGCAATGTCTATGAGTATTACCATTTACACATCAAATGGTAAATATAATGTAACATCAAAATCAGGTGAGAAATTTGACATACGAGGAATAACTAAAAACCTCAATGGAGCACCAGATTTTGTTGTGGAAACCAGTAATTCAATAGGACAGCTTGATGTTCTTCATATTTATCTTTTTGACCTTGATGCCTTAGGTGTAGCGACGGTTAGATCTAGCCAAGCTTTAATTAGGCGTTTCAATCTTACTAATATACATGATATTTTTAGTGGGAATGAGGCTGATTCTAATGTACCTAAAATTGATGCTGTTTACACTTGGGTAAACCATCAAGATTTAGATTGGCAGAACTATTGGCAATCCGAATTCCCTGAAGAGCCTTTTGATCCAGATAGATATACTGATAATAACGAGCTTAAATACTCATTAAGATCACTAAACAAATATGCACCGTGGTTAAATAAAATTTACGTCGTGACTAATTGTAAAAAGCCTAAATGGCTCAACAACAATGATAAAATCATATGGGTATCGCACGAAGATATATTCCCAGATAAAAACAGTCTCCCAACATTTAGCTCTCACTCCATTGAAACTTGTTTGCATCACATACCGGGCTTATCTGAAAAATTTATCTATTTCAATGATGATGTTATCCTTGGACAGCCATGTTTACCTTCAGACTTTTTCGATGAATCTGGTCGTTCTATTTCATATTTTGAGCCTTATGGAATGGTGGATTCAATAGAGAAAAATGATCTAACACCAGATTATTTAGTAGCAGCTAAAAACTCTCAAGAATTACTTAGATCTGTTTATCCACATTATGTAGCAAGAAGGTTACATAAGCATGTACCATTTTCTTTGAATCGCTCAACCCTCAAAAAAATAGAAAATACATTCTTCCCAGAAATAAACAAAACTAGAAATTCCAAAAGGCGATCTGAGTATGATATTAATCTCACATCATTCCTCTATCACCATTATTCTCTTGTAAATGGACTTTCCATTCAAAGTGATACCCCCTCTATCATTGTTAGGCCGAGGAATATCAATACATTGATGTCTAAAGATACATTCAAATATAAACTATTATGTTTTAATGACGGTAATGGCAGTGCTCAGGATGATATATACAAAAAACAAACACAAAAATTCTTCGACTTACGACTCCCCGAGAAAGCGGAATGGGAAAATATCTAGTTTTTTTTAGCATTACGTAACTTTCCCCCAATTAACCCGATACCTTAAAATACTCACCTTCATACTCTTTCCCTGCCGTCGGTATCGGTTCAACCTGATTATCACCATAATAAACCGCATTAATCTGGGTGTTCTTCAACATATGCAGCCGATACTTTTTGAATAGCTTCATATCTGGCTGGAAATCTGACTGCCAGAATTGGTTGAGATGCCCCTGAAAGGTCAGCCCTTTCATGTCATACATGGCGTTACCCATGACAATCAAAGGTTTATTGTGGATCAGTGCTGATAATCCGGCGGTGCTGTTAATGGTGATCACCGCTTTGGCATGAGTCAATAGTTCTGGCATCGGCAGATCGTGCACATATTTTACGCGATCACTGATGCCATACTGCTTGCCCAACTGACGAATTAACGGCCCGTAGAGGCGATGCCCTCTGTCCATTGGATGGTGTTTGATCACCAGCCACTGGTTGCTACAAGCTTTTTTTGAGAATGAATACATGACTTCATTGATATAATCACGCACATCATTATAGGGACTGTGATTACGAATCTGGCTGTCGTTATAAACTTGCAAAATCGCCAGATGGTAGCGCTGATCCAGCTCACCCTGAAGTTGGGACAACACCTTTCGTTGCAGGAATCGATACCCTTGTTTTCGCACTGCGGCACGCGCCCAACAGCGCGCTTCGTACAGTGGCGAGAAAGATTTATGGTGCCGGTATTGCTGAAACTCATTGCGATAAAACCAGCCAGCAAGGTAATAGGTCATGGCGTGCCGCACACGCAGAGTAAAGCATGATGCCAGTTTTTTGGCGATTGGCGGCTTGACGTCCGGTAACTTGCGGTAGAAATCAGGATTACGAGGCAGTGAGGAGAACGCATTCACGCCCCCCTCTTCGAGGGTAATAAAATGGGGCCGTAAATAGCCCTCTTCGAACGCCAGAAAACGCACCCCTTTGGCTTGCGCCCATTGCTTTGCCGCCTGATGTAACGGGCGACAATCGCCAAAGCACAAAATAGTGTCGAAGGGGTAAGTTTGCCACGTCTCTTTAAGCCAAGTCGGCAGCTCTTTGGGTGTCTGCTTAAACAGCAAATAGTCGCGCTTACGGCAGTAAAACTTGTCGCCGCCGTTAAATACTACGTTCACCGCCTCACATCCCATGGATTCGAGCCACTCAGCAGTATCACTGAAGAAAGGCCCCATCGGGCCTTGTAATAGCAGGTATCTCTTCCCGGAGATAAGTTTGGTCAGCGCGCGACTACTTGTAAGCATAAACAGGTTACCATTATGATTTAACAGACTGATTTATAGATTTATTGTGACTTTCGTTAACATGATCAACTTTCTATAGTGGCGGATAATCCTGCCCGCCTTCTTTTTGGTCAATTGCATATTGGCCCGAGGCTGAGCGGCCAAGATGTCTAACGCCCGTTCAGCGGTGATAGCTTCACGCCGTAGCGGATCGACATAAGTCGGATAAGCGATTAATGCTTGATACACCAAATCATCCAGCGTCAAGGTGCGGTTTCGGCGGGGCGAGCGATGTTCATCCTGAGTCAGCCCCCATCCGGCGTAAAACGGGATGCCGTAACAAAATACCCGCTTGCCATGCAGCAGCGCTTCAAATCCGGATAGAGACGTCAATGTATGCAACTCATCCGCCGCCTGAATGCACTGGATGATATCGGCATCCAGCGCCTGAATATCTGCCCAACGTGCAATATCAGCGGCGGGAATATGCCCTTGGCGATTACCCACCAGCACATCGGGGTGCGGCTTATAAATAATGAATGCGTCTGGGTTCCGCTGGCGCACGGTTTTTAGCAGCTCGCTGTTAGTACGAATAGTGACGGTGCCGGTGAGGATTGAGGCGTCGTCCTCTACTTGGCCGGGCACCAGCAGGATGCGTCTCCCCTGCGCAGCCTGCGGCACACTAAATGCTGCGCCAATGTTGTATTTACTCACTTTGCTGCTCACCAGCCGCTGGCGAAATGTGGCCGCCCGCGCGGCCTGTAGCACGGTTAACTGACTATGACTGAGCAAAGTTTCAAGGTCACTTGGCCGAGTGGCATCGTAGTAAATGCCACTTTTATCCAGTACCAACGACAACGGGGGATGCAGGTCAGACCCCAGCCCCGATGAACGCAAAAAGCCATCCTCCATCCGCCACACCGGCAGTGTTTGTGACTGTGCCTTCTCTTGCCACCGCTGTTCTCCTTTATGCCCCCAGACCACACACGCCGTGTTCAGCTTTTTACTTTCTCTGAAAGTGACGCTGTTCAGCGATGTTCTTAAAAATAGTTGGAAAATGCTGCGTTTCCAAAGCGTTAATCCCGGCGCCCATAATCGCCCCTCGCGTTGTCGCTGATGATTCTTTTGCATCAGCAGGCCATTGATCACATCAAATAAGGTGGCTGGCTGCCCACTACAAGGGTCGATATAGCGGCTGTAGCGGAAGTAAGCCGCGCTGAAGAGATCCTGCAAACTTGCCTGCCCGCGCCGCGCCGATAGTGCGCTGGCCTGTGGGTGGCGATCGTCGGTCAATCCCCAACCGGCATACCAAGGTTGACCAAATACACGGACGGTTTTTCCAGCCAGTAGCGCTTCAAAGCCATACTGTGAGGTCACGACATAGACGCGGCTGACATGGCGCAATAGCGACTGTGGGCTTACATTCTCTGCCAGTAACTTGATACGCGGATCTTTCGGTATGACCTCGAAGTAGCCCGATTTCTTGCCCTGTAATACATCCGGGTGAATTTTCAGCCAAATTTCTGCCTGCGGATTCTCCTCCAGCGCGGCATTTAGCATGGCCTCAAAATCAGCGGCCCCCACATTCCCGTACTTGACCGCCATATCACCGAAGGTTTGGTCGACGACCAGCACTGCATCGCCCTGCGGCGGCTCACCACTGAATGGCGGTGCAAGGTTATATTTCGACAGATCCGCCTCGACAATCAGCTGCATTGCCCTTTGTGCATCGGCATAAAAGGGCTGATTACCGACTCGATCCTGAATCAGTGTTTCCAGCGAACTAGCCCGATTGGCGTCGTAATAGATCCCCTGCGTATCCACCACCATCGACAGCGGCGGGCAGCCCGTGACACCCAACCCCAGTGAACGGATAAAACCATCTTCGAGGCGAATCACCGGCAGATTGGCAGCGCCCGCTTGCGCCGCCGCCTTATCTGCGGTCGGGCGATAGCCCCACACCGCCACCGAGCTTATCTGCGGCGGAATGGGGCGCAGCGATGAGAGCTTGCAGCAAGGCTCAGCCAGAAAGTTTTCCAGATGATCGATGCGATAGATGCCTGCCGAAAAGATGCCTATCATCAGAGTGTTAGCACCACTTTCGCGGCCACGGCCAACTGGTAAAGAATGGTCGAGATGCCACGGGTGACTTCGATATTCTTCGATTCAAACTTCGGCAATACCATCAGTTCGTCGCCCGGTTCCAGTGTTTTGACATCTTCAGCATTCAGCGCTTCGCCGCTTTGCTTAATCAAAATGACTTTGGTGTTGCTGGCTTTTTGCGTGTAGCCGCCCACCTTGGCGATGTAGTCATCCGGACTCAGCCCTTTCTGCCAGCTCACTGCATTGGGGAACATCACTTCGCCGTGGATCATCACCAGCGAGGTTTTCTCTGGGATCTTAATGACGTCGCTGTCCTCCAGAATCACCTGATCAAGATTGCTTTCGCTGAGCACCACTTCCCCCTTTGGCACCACATTGCGGGCTTTGGAGACGAAACGGCTGATAAGTTGTGCTTCCTGCATCCGCAGACGGGCCTCTTCTGAGGTGGAAGATTGAGCGGATAAAGAGGCTTCTTCCAGTTTTTGCAGCGACAGATCAAGCATCTCTTTCTGGCGCAGTGCAACCGAGCGGCGGTAGAGCTGGATAGAGTCCATCTGTGACATGCTGTTTGGGCGAATTTTCGACAGTACCTGACGCATCGTCGCACCATATGGCAACACCATGGCATGTTCGCCGGAGTGTGCGCCTTCAATTCTCACCTGAATGGTTCCGGAATAACGATCAGTGCTGATAATAAGTTTGTCGCCATCCTGCAATGAGCGGCCTGGCGCAGAGCTGAGCGGATAGTATTCACTGCGCTTGATGGTGCCCTGCTGACGGATAATGGTCATATGGGTCGCACCCGGTTTAGGGCGCGCCCAACTCAATGCTTCGGTCACCGGGATCGTGCTGTTGCGGAATTCAAAGTCATAGCTGTTGAACACTTCGCCTTCCACACTGAAGGTGTGCTGACGCGGCCCGACCACGATAGTGTCGCCGTCAGAAAACTGTGATAACCCCAGATTGCCATTGAGTAAAAAGTCGTACAGATTGACCTGCGAACGCACACTTTTACCGCGTTTGATGCTGATATCCACATAACTGCCGCTCTGGGTATCAACCCCCCCCGCTTTGCTGAGGTAGGAGAGCAATGAGTCCGAGGCAACACCGCCATACAGACCGGGGTTGTTGACATAGCCAGTGACAAAAACTTTGACCGGCTGAGCCTGTAAGAGTGATGCATAGACATTCACGTTGGACTGATAGACCTGTTTGACCTTGTTCGTCACCACGCTATTTATCTGACTATTCGGGATGCCAACCACTTTCAGCGGGCCGACATTCGGCAGGAAGATATTGCCTTTCGGGTCCACACTCAGCGCGCCTTCAAAATTGAACGCCCCCCACAACCGCACTTGGATCTGATCACCCAAGCTGACGACGTAGTTGGGATTAAAACCAATACTGGAGCCGCTGTCCGCCGCAGACACGGAAGTAAAGAGCTGCGCACCAAACATGCGGCTCATCACCATCGGCATCGCGGCCTGTGGGGGATCGTAAAACTGGCCGTCGTTATAGGCTTTCTGAGTTTGACCGGAGATTATCGACGGCAAAGGTGCCGCCCCCGTCATGTTCGGATCGGCATTCAGATCCACTGCCTGAGCTGATGTTGCCTGTAGGGCAATAATCAGAAGAACAGATTTCAATAATTTCATAGCATGCTCTGAGTGACTGCCTGCGGTTTTATCCCGACAAGCTAAGAATCGCGTTAATACAGCGTCAGTCTTTATGATCATCAATTACCGCCAGCAATAACTTGACGGTGCCAAAGAGTAAGCAGCAAACCAGTAACCAGCTAATGAGCAGATACAGGCGATTGGGGAATGCAGACTCTTCAGGTAACTGCGGTGAGCTGATGACTGACAATACTTTCAGTTTTCTTGCCGCATCGACGCGGGTTTTCTCAATCGATGTCAGGGTCAATTTGTAGATTTCGCCATCAAACTGCACCTTGGCTTTAATCTCTTCAAAATCCACCGCCATGCGGTTCAGCTTGTGACCATCAGGCGCGGTGATTTTGTTTTTTTCATTATCAATCTGAGTGGAGAGCGATTTAAGGGCATTCTGCGCACTGATGACCTGAGGAGCATCGTCACGAAGATACGTCAGCAGATTACGCAGCTCCGCTTCCATCTGAATCCGTTGGCTCACCAAGGTGTTGACCAACGAGGTCGCGGCTAAAGCCTGAGCTTCGGGATCAAGCACATTATTGCTGTTCTGATAAGTAAGTAGCTCGGTTTTACTGCGATTCAAACGCACACGCGCGGCTTGCATTTCATCTTCGGCAAACTGCAACTGCTCGCGGGCAATGCGGTGCGAGATCTCATTGATAAACTTTTCGGACTCTTTCAATACCGCCTGATTAAATGCTTCGGCAAATTCAGGTGAGAATCCTTGTGTCCCAAGAGTGAGCAGCCCCGTTTTATCGTCATAAACCACAGAAATACGGTCACGGTAATAATTGAGAAATTGTTCGCGGGTGGCCCCCTCAGAGAGATGATAGAAGAAATCCCAACCGCTCTGGCCGAAAGCTTGACGAAAATTAAGCTGCTTATCGAGAACACCCAACATATCAGGAGAGCTAATATACTCCTTCAAATAGAGGGCATCCTCGGCGGAACTGGGGTTGCCAGTGCCTAACAGCAAACCCACGTTCAGGTTACTGCCATTGATATCGCTGGACTGTTTGATGGCGACTTTAGATTCACTGAGGTAGCGTGGCTGGCTAAAAATCAGCAGGTAGAGAGCCAGCAACAGCATCGGTATCAGGATTATAATCTTGCCTAAATGGCGCTGTATCTTGGACAGATTCAAGTGTGATAGTCGCACACGCTTCAGCGCATCACCTGGCCAAGCCGACTTTACTTTTTCAATAAACATGGATTTCATCATTTGTTATTTGCGCGGGTATTTCCCCATCACGTTTAATGCAGTCATCAACAGAAAAATCTGATAATAAAGCGACCTTTTCCCAACAGACGTAAATTAGGTTCGCCGAACCTTGTATCATGTTCAATCACACATGTCACAGCAAAGAGTTAACCCTGTGGGTGAGCTAAAACCTAACCCATAAAATAGAGACATTTTTGTCAGCAAAACGCTAAATGAAGGGATGAATCTATAAAACTGCGGCTATAACATTGCAGCTACAATACGTTTAACTCTTATTCTTTCAACTGCGATACTTTCGGCTAAAATGGGTCAATAATTATACCTTCATCTCGTTATCATTAATAAAGCTGACAACTTTGCATCTTATTCTGGCGATAGAAGATAAATAGTGGAAAACAAAAAAACACATATCTTTCCAATAGATAGAGTATGGAAATCATGAGCCGAGGCAGTATAGAAACAATGGTCCACTAACACCAATTGAATAAATGTTACCAAATGTAACAGCCAAAGATTGATAAAATTAAACTGCCGATTTTATTTGTAAGAATTTTCTCAAGTGTAAATTACAATAACCTTAAAAGTCATGATAGTAAATATTTTCTATTTACAACCCTCTGGGAATGAATGAAGTGTAATGTACGAATTTTCCTAATATTATTTCTGCAAAATATGTGATGTAAATAAGTCATATCGTCAGATCCGGTGGCTATTCATGCTCAGATGCTAAAGACATAAATATGACTTACCCATAGTTAATCAAATTGGGTAGCCAGCGGTACATTAAAGTTATAAATATTGAAACAATTGGTGTTGATATTGTAGGCAGGCATTGAAGCATTGGAGAAGAGAATTAAGCAGAGAAATCATGTTCCCCAACCTGATCGCGCGATCAGATTGGGGAACATGCAATGGTCAGAATAACGCTGTTACTCAAACACCCCAGTCGATAAATACCTATCTCCACGATCACAAATAATCGCCACAATCACCGCTCCTGGGTTTTCGGCCGCGACTCGCAATGCTCCGGCGACCGCACCACCAGAGCTAACGCCACAGAAAATCCCCTCTTCCGTCGCAAGTCGGCGCATGGTCTGTTCGGCTGAGATCTGGGCGATATCCAAAACTTGATCCACTAATTCAGGGCGAAAAATCCCCGGCATATATTCAGGCGACCAACGGCGAATACCGGGAATACTACTGCCCTCCGCCGGTTGCAGGCCGATAATGGTCACTTGCGGATTCTGGCTTTTCAGATACTGGCTGACACCGGTAATAGTGCCAGTGGTGCCCATGCTAGAGACAAAATGGCTCACTTTACCCGCCGTCTGCTGCCAGATTTCTGGCCCAGTGCTGGTAAAATGGGCGTAAGGATTATCGGCATTATTAAACTGATCCAGCACCTTGCCCTGCCCCTCGGCCTGCATCATCAACGCCTGATCACGCGCGCCTTCCATGCCCTGCTCGCGGCTAACCAGAATCAACTCAGCCCCATAAGCGCGCATCGCCGCCTGACGTTCTTGGCTCATGTTTTCCGGCATCAATAATTTCAGCCGATACCCTTTCAGAGCCGCAATCATCGCCAGTGCAATCCCGGTATTGCCGCTGGTGGCCTCGATCAACACATCACCCGGCACAATTTCCCCGCGCAACTCGGCCTGCTGGATCATGGCGAGGGCCGCGCGATCTTTGACCGACCCCGCTGGATTATTGCCCTCCAGTTTGACCCAAATCTCCGCGTTCAGCCCTTGGCTTAATCGTTGCAGTTTTACCAGTGGGGTGTTGCCGATGCATTGTTCAAGGGTCATCACTCTAAATTCCTAGCTAGAATTGATTTTAATAAAAGAAAAAGGCGGCTGTTAGGCCGCCTCTGTTTGCCATAGGCAGAAAAACTTATCAGGCGCTTTGGGCTAAAGCAATGGGTTGCAATAATTGATCGCCAGAATACAAGCGAGCATTCAATCCACCCACGTAATAGCGATTACCGCGCACTGGGGCGTCGATATTGCCTTCCGGCAGCACGACACTGATAGGATCTTGATGCCAACCAATAGGTTGCACGGTCAATTGCCAGAAATGACCACGCGGGCTAACTTCCAGCACCTGCACCGGCAGTGGGCAGCGATCACTCGATTGAGTGCTGACCTCCATCTCCCATGGGCGCAGGAACAGATCCACACTGCCCTGATGCATTGGGGCCAAGTCCAGCGGCCAGTGATGCGCGCCAATATAGAGCTGCGAACCTCGGATCTCTCCGCTCAAGCGATTCACTTCCCCCAAGAATTCCAGCACAAAACGGGTGGCTGGGTCGCGCCACACTTCATCTGGCGTACCAACTTGCTCGATATTACCCTGACTCATCACCACCACGCGATCCGCCACTTCCATCGCCTCTTCTTGATCGTGGGTGACGAAGACGCTGGTGAATTTCAACTCTTCATGCAACTGGCGCAACCAGCGGCGCAGCTCTTTACGCACCTGCGCATCCAGCGCGCCGAAAGGTTCATCCAGCAACAGAATTTGTGGTTCCACCGCCAGCGCCCGTGCTAAAGCAACACGCTGTTTCTGGCCGCCGGAGAGCTGTGATGGATAGCGACTCGCCAGATGGCCTAATTGTACCATCTCCAGTAACTGCGCCACTTTCTGTTTGATGGCTGCCGCATTGGGGCGCTCACGGCGCGGTAACACCGTCAGACCAAAAGCGATGTTATCGAACACCGTCATATGGCGGAATAACGCGTAATGCTGGAACACAAAACCCACGCGCCGATCACGGGCATGGAGGCGGCTGACATCAGTGCCGTGGAAACTTAGCCGCCCGGCGTTTTGGTTTTCCAATCCAGCGATAATGCGCAGCAAGGTGGTTTTCCCCGAACCGGACGGGCCGAGCAGCGCCACCATCTGGCCAGAAGGAATATCAAGCTGGATGTTGTTCAGTACCTTGGTGCGACCAAAATACTTGCTGATATTATCAATCTCAATGCTCATGCTTTTGCTCCTGTTCGAGACGAACAACCTGACGCGCTAAGCGCCATTGCAGGCCGCTTTTCAGAAAAAGGGTCACTATTGCCATCAGGGTCAATAATGCGGCGGCGGTAAAGGCCCCGGCAGTATTGTAATCCTGATGCAACAGCTCAACTTGCAGCGGCAAGGTGTAGGTCTCGCCACGAATAGAACCAGATACCACGGAGACCGCCCCAAACTCGCCAATGGCGCGGGCATTGGTCAACACCACGCCATACAGCAGCGCCCAGCGAATGTTGGGCAAGGTGACGCGGCGGAACATTTGCCAGCCGGAGGCACCGAGCAGCACAGCGGCTTCATCTTCCTGACTGCCTTGACTCATCATCACCGGCACCAGTTCACGCACCACAAATGGGCAGGTGACGAAGATGGTCACCAGCACCATGCCGGGCCAAGAGAACATCAGTTGGATATCATGCGAATCCAACCAGCCGCCGACTACCCCGTTCGAGCCGTAAAACAGCAGGTACATCAGGCCCGCCACCACCGGCGAAACCGCAAACGGGATATCAATCAGCGTCATCAATAACTGGCGGCCGGGGAAGACAAACCGTGTCACCAACCAAGCCAATACCACACCAAACACCAGATTCACCGGCACGGTAATCAGCGCCACCAGCACGGTGAGCCAAATGGCGTGCAACATATCTGGGTCGAGTAAATTCTGCCCCACCACCGCCATCCCTTTCGAGAAGGCGGTGATGAAGATCCACACCATCGGGATTACCAGCAGCAAGAATGAGAACAGTGCGCCGATAGCAATTAGGGTCCATTTTCCCCAGTTGATCGGAGGGCGGGCCACGCCGTTAAACTCGGTGATATCCGCCATCAGTGCCCACCTATCCGCCGACCAAAGCGGCTTTGTAACGTGTTAATCCCGAACAGCAACACCAGTGATACCGCCAGAATAACCGAGGCAATCGCACTGGCCGCCGGGTAATCAAATTCTTGCAAGCGGATGAAGATCATCAGCGAGGTGACTTCGGTTTTCCACGCGATGTTGCCAGCGATAAAGATAACTGCACCGAACTCGCCCAAACTGCGGGTGAAGGATAACGCCGTCCCTGCCAGCAGTGCCGGAGCCAGTTCGGGCATCACCACCAGACGGAAGCTCTGCCAGCGGCTGGCACCTAGGGTTTCAGCCGCCTCTTCGTATTCCGGCCCCAACTCTTCCAGCACCGGTTGCACCGTGCGCACCACAAACGGCAAGCTGGTAAAAGCCATCGCGACGGCAATCCCTAACCATGTGAAGGAAACTTTGATGCCAAACTCGTTTAACCAAGCCCCATACCAGCCGGTGGTGGAGAACAGGGTCGCCAGTGTCAAACCAGCCACGGCGGTCGGTAAGGCGAACGGTAAATCCATCAGGCCATCAAGCAAACTGCGACCGGGGAATTGATAGCGGGTCAAAATCCACGCCATCAACATGCCAAAGACCGCATTAAAAATACTCGCCACGCCGGCGGCCAGTAAGGTCACTTTATAAGCGGCAACCACCTGAGGGTTAGTTATCACCTCCCAGTACTGCGCCCAACTCATCTGTGCGACCTGCATCACTAACGCGCTGAGCGGTAATAATAAGATCAGGCAGGTGTAAAGCAGGCTGCTCCCCAGACTGAGGGTAAATCCGGGCAGAACCCGTTTACTGGATGCCGACAACATTACTGATGCCCTTCCGCTAACAATTTATCCAACACGCCACCCGTCACGAAATGGGTACTCATCACTTGTGGCCAGCTACCGAATTGCTCTTCAACGCGGAACAGCTGGGTTTCAGGGAATTGGGATTTGGCCGCTTCCATCGCTTTTTTATCGTAAACACGGTAGTTGAAACTGGTGATGACCTGCTGTGCTGCCGGGCTGTAGAGATAGTTGAGGTAAGCTTTGGCCGCTTTTTCAGTGCCATTCTTCTCCACATTTTTGTCTACCCACGCCACTGGGAACTCCGCCAGAATATCGACTGGCGGGACAATGACTTCATATTTGTCACTGCCATATTCTTTGCGGATATTATTCACTTCAGACTCGAAGCTGATCAGCACATCACCCAAACCGCGTTCGACGAAAGTGGTGGTCGCCCCCCGGCCGCCAGTATCAAATACCACCACATTGCTCAGGAAGCGCTTCATCCAGTCGCGAGTTTTTGCTTCATCTTTGCCATTGGCTTGTTGTGTCGCGCCCCATGCTGCCAGATAGGTGTAGCGGCCATTGCCGGAGGTTTTGGGATTTGGGAACACCAGCTTCACATCTTCGCGCACCAAATCATCCCAGTTGTGGATATTCTTTGGGTTGTCCTTGCGCACCAAGAAGGCCATGGTGGAGTAGAATGGCGAGCTGTTGTTGGGCAAGCGGGCCTGCCAGTCAGCCGGAATGAGATTGCCGCGATCATGCAGGATTTGGACATCAGTGACTTGGTTATAGGTCACCACATCGGCTTTCAAGCCTTGCAAGATAGCCAGTGCCTGCTTGGAGGAGCCAGCATGGGACTGTTTGATGGTCAGTTTGTCGCCCGGATTTTGTTGCTCCCACTGTTGCTGGAAGCCCGGATTCAATGCGGTGAATAACTCGCGGGAGACATCATAAGAGCTGTTGAGCAGCTCAGTGGCAGAGGCGGTTGTGCTGCCGAAAATTAACGCGCTTAATAAGGCGACTCGGGTCCATCCATTTGTCTTCACTGAAGCCTGTTTCATTCTGCACCTTATCCACTGAGTTCATTCGGCCGGCATGTTATAAATGTTAACAGTGCCCTTCATATGTTCAGTGTATTTATAACTAGGCGCATACCTATAACGCTTTTATATACCGTTTAGTGATGTTCAAGTATCAAATGCTCTAAGCCAGTCACACCGCAGGTCGCCAGCCACCCCATTTGCCGGTCCTCTAATAATGAAAAGCCCAGCCGACCTGCGCTGGGCAATAAAACAGACTTATTGAGGTTATTGGCAAAGTGCCAGCGGCGGTGAGAACAGGCGGATCGTAAAGACGCCGTCAATCCATCCATGGAGGCTCGAGCCGCGCCATCCCTGGCGCGGACGCTTTACTCTTCCGACTATCCTCACCGTTTCCGATCGAGTCATCGGGGCTTGTCAGCGGCATGACTTATTTTATTTTTGAGTCACAACACTCGCACTGCTTGGCCCAATAGCGCCACTGAATGGCTTACCATCGATAGCATCCACCATGCGCAAACCGGATGGGCGCACCCAGCGCTGCACACGAGATGGCATATCAAAGCCAATCAGCAGAATCACCACAAATGTCAGGCTGAACGAGAGCGAACCGAGCGCGGTGCCGAGGCTCAAATGCTGAGCAATCGATGCCCCGAGAATCGGTGCTAATGCCCCACCCAGCGCGCCGACGTTGTAGGTAAAGCCCAAGCCCGCCGCACGTTGCTCGGTATCGAAATAACCGCCCAGCAGTTTCGGCAGCAATCCGGCAATGCCCTGCCCCAACATCTGTTGTAGAAACAGTAAACCACCAAGGAACAGGATGCTGCTGCCCTGAATGGCAAACAGGGGAATGATCAGTAATTGCGAAATCAGCAAGCTGGTCACATAGGCTTTGCGGGTACCCAACCAGTCACCCAAGAAGCCCCCCACGCAGCAACCCACCGCCGCACCAAAACCACTGAAGAACAAGATATTGCCGACCGTGTGCGGGTCATAACCCAGATCCATTTTCAGGTAAGTGGGCAGCAGTGCCTGAATCGGCCATGAGTAGAGGAAGGCGCAGAACACCACCACCATCAGCATCACGCCGGTCGGCCAGCGTTCACCGCTGGTTTGAATCATAAAGTAGACGAATATTGCAGCACAAAGAATACCGAGAATTACCACTAACGGTGTCGATACCATACCGGTGAAGCAGGCGTAGAGCGCGGCGGAGGCAAAGATAGTTAGGCCAATATTCAGATAACTCAGGTTGCTGCGATACAGAATATCCACCATGTTGCGGTTTTTAGTCTGTTTAGTGTGCTGTTGCTGGCTTTGGGCTTTTTCCCAATCTTCCGCTTCCGGCAGATTTTTACGCAACCAGAGTGCAAAAATAATTGGCAGTAATCCAATGTAGAACAGCATACGCCAGCCAAATGCTGGAACCACGTAGCTATAGGCTTGAGCCGCCAATACTGCGCCGATAGAGAAGCCAGAAATCAGGAATCCACTGGCTTTGTTACGCATATGCTTAGGCCAGCTCTCCATCACATAGGTGGAACTGGAGCCATACTCCCCCGCCATCCCGATACCAATAATCAGTCGGGCGATAAATAGCGTGGTGTAGCCCGGCGCAAGACCACAGGCCAGTGTCCCGAAGGAGAACAGCACAATACTGGTGATCATCGCCAGTTTGCGGCCATAACGGTCGCCCATGGCACCCAGTACCAAACCACCGAACCAGCGCGAAATAAAGGCTGCGGAGATCAAGCTGGTGGCTTGAATCAGTGTCAGACCAAATTCTTGCTTAATATCAGTCAGAACCAGAGTAATAAGAACAAAATCGAAACCATCCAGGGCATAACCGATCCAGGCGGCAATAAATGCCTTCCATTGCGCAGGGGTTAGCTGCTTGTACCAACGCAATGGCTTGTCTCCACGAGATCCTACTGAAGTGCTCATATCGTCGCTCTCTCCACCACCAGCCAAGTTCACTGGCAGAAACTGTTTTCCTCGCGGCAGATCTAACCATAGCAACCGATTGTTTATCATCACATAATCTGTCACTACCCGATGGTTCACGCCACATTTATATTTATGTGGTTTTACTCCAAACAAAAACACACAAAGGAGTAAAACTCCATTTGAGTGTATAAGATCAGCCCACTAATTCAATCACAATGTGTCGAAAACGTGACAAAGATGGCGAAATGCTAGTGTGCGTGGAAGAGGCAACAGGATCGTGGGGTGTTGACCTCCGCTAGTGGAATATCTCCGCAGCAGAGGCTTGATATTACAGCAGGAAATGCATTACCGATCATCCATTTTGGCTGACCGCTTGGGTAGTTTTGCGCTTAATGCTCTCCGCCTGCGCCGGATCCGCTTTGACCAGCAAGGCGTAAATCAAGTCCAGCACAAAGAGCTGCGCAATTTTGGTGCCGATGGAGTCCCCCTGTAGCTGCCCCTGACGGTTGCCGTTAATCAGCACATAATCCGCCAGCTCAGTAATGGTAGAGCCCATATTGTGAGTCAATGCCACAGTGGTGGCCCCAGCCTGCTTAGCCAGCTTCAGGGCTTGCACGGTTTCAGCCGACGTCCCTGAGTGACTGATGCCAATCGCCACATCACCGGGGCGCATCAGCGAGGCTTGCATATACATAAAATGGTTATTGGTCGCCGCATCCACCCGCAGCCCAATTCGCATTAATTTGCCTTTGGCATCTTCTGCCGTGATGCCGGAAGAGCCAACACCAAAAATGCAGATTCGATCGGCCGGGCGCAGTAACTTAACCACCTGCTCGACACTCTCGATAGAGAGCAGGTTTAGGGTTTCAGATAACACATTATTAATTGCCGACTGTAACTTAGTGCCAATCGCCAGCGCATCATCGCCCTCTTGCACATCCGCATCCAATAGACTGTTTTCACTGTGATGGCGAGTCGCCACTTCAATGGCCAAGTCCATTTTAAAATCCTGAAATCCTTTATAACCCAGCGTCCGGCAGAAGCGGATGATGGTGGCTTCGCCGGCCTGCGTCTGCGAGGAGAGATCGGCAATGGAGAGGTGAGTTACTTTAGCGGGTTCCGCCAGAATATAGGCCGCAATTCGCTGGGCTGAGCGTGTCAGGCTATTTTGCATTGCACCCAAGGCATCAAGAATTTTACCCGGCTTAAAACGGGGAGCACCAGTCTTCACGCGGACACCTCAAGGGAAAGAGAATTGATAAACAGGAGACATATCTGGGCGGCATCATGACATAATTGGCCCATTTGGTGAAGAAGAATGGCGATGTTATGCGGGATGCATTCCATAAAAAATCCATAAAAAAACCCCGGAGGGCCGGGGAAGATGTCAAAGATAGTGTGCCTTATTATTATATAAAAATCATCAAGATAATTAGCTACGCAGCAAGCTGTGATGAACCTTCACCACCACTTTCTTGATCGTGCCGGAGCCAGCAATTTGGCAGCCTGGCTTATGGGGTTCACCCGGTAAAAACAGCGCAAACATCCCCGGCAGCATCCGTAATTGGCTTTTATCTGGAATATCGGCGATGAGTTGGTAGTCGTCATCCGCGTGATAAGGCTCCAGATGCTCAGTGGGCGTCAGCGTTGAATACTCAATGCCTTCAATGCCACTGATCAGCAGTTGGATGTCAGCATAGGAGCGATGCATTTCGGCTTTTTTGCTCTCGGCTGGTTGGGTGTCAAACTCCATCACATTCATGAAGAGTAACTCGCCGTCGATCTCATGACGCCCGCAGCTTAGATCCGCCAGTGGCAACTCGGCCAAATAAGCTAAAACCCATTGAAGCCGCTCCGGTAATCCACAGAAAAATGCGGTCTGTGTTAATGATCCGCTGATCATGTTATGCCTCTCATTTTAATCATAAAATTGCTCCCCAAACTCATTGGGTCGCAGCCAGCAGCGGCTTCAAGGACGGAGGATATTCTTGGCCCAGAGTGCCGCCCCGAGTAAACCACTGTCCTGCCGATGATGTGCCGCCTGCACGGGGACGCGATAAATTTCTGGCAGCGCTTTTTGCGCCCCCATCACCCGCTCCAGATACCCCACCGCCAGCCCAACACTGCCACCCAGAATTACGATCTCCAGATCCAGCGCCATTTTCATGTCTGCCAACATCTGCGCTATCGCCGTAGCGGAGCGATTAATGATATTTTCCGCCTGAACATTGCCCTGTTGCGCCATTTCAAACACTTTGGCGGCAGCGACTGGCTGTTTCCAGCCCAAGGTTTCAGTACCAATGGCAGTGCCGGAGGCCACACTTTCGACACATCCTCGGCGACCACAACCACACTGTAAGCCATGAGGATCGGCTAACGTGTGACCAATATGGCCTGCCAGCCCGCGATTTCCGACCAGCAACTTTTTATTCAAGATAATGCCGCCACCCACGCCGGTGGAGACGGTCACAAACATCATGTTATCGGCAGAAATCAGACTGTCGCTATCATCATGTAATGCCTGATACTCCGCCCAAGCTGCGGCCTGTCCATCATTAAGCAGCACACAGGGCAAATCAGCGATCGACTGGATACACTCTTGCAACGGAAAATCCGCCAGCCCCCCCAGATTGGCGGGATTCAGCGCGGTCAGGCGACCACCACTGATAATCCCCGTCGAGGCAACCGCAATAAAATCAACCAGATGTCGATAAGGTGCAATCAAGGTGTCCAGTGCGATAGCCAGTTGCTCCGCCCCACCCCGGGGTGTTGCCACCTGCTGGCGACCAATCAACATGCCGCTCTCGGTAACAACTGCCGCCGCAATTTTTGTCCCACCGATATCCAGTGCTAACACTTTTCCCATCTGGCGTCGCCCTCTCGCACCTGTAATGAATGTATGACGTTGAATGAATTTATGATGCTGAATGACCTTATGATGCTAAATGACCTTATGATGCTAATAGCATGACTATGGCAATTTTTTTGCCATAACTCCATTATTATTTTTAAATTGGAGTTACACTCCGAAATGAGACATTTATTTACCTTTCTCACCATTGCACCCTGCAAATAAAAGATCTAACATGATGGAGTAAAACTTCATTTAAAAATTAAGATCGGAGCTAAAAACCGTGAGCAACCTGACAGCGAGTGACCCGACCATGAGTAACACCAGTGATCTTCGCCACAAGCTCCAAAATGGCTTGATCGCATCTTGCCAGCCTGTTCCTGGCAGCACCATGGATACGCCAGAAATTGTGGCGGCAATGGCTTGTGCGGCACTCGCTGGAGGCGCAGTTGGCCTGCGGATTGAAGGTATCGACAATATTTTAGCGGTGCGTCGGGTTACAGATGCGCCGATTATCGGCATTATTAAGCGCGACCTGCCGGACTCCGAGGTCAGAATCACCCCGTGGCTGGAAGATGTCGATGCCCTAAGTGCCGCAGGAGCCGACATCATCGCATTTGATGTTACCTGCCGCGCTCGTCCGGTTTCGGTTGAAGAGTTGTATCAGCGAGTGCGGGCCACGGGCCGTCTGGCGATGGCGGATGCGTCCAACCTTGACGATGGCTTGCAGGCGCATCGATTAGGTATCGATTTTATCGGCACCACCCTCTCCGGCTACACCCAAGATCCCGTCCCTACCGAGCCGGATCTGGCGCTGGTGAAACTGTTGACTCAGGCGGGCTGCCGGGTGATTGCGGAAGGTCGCTATAATTCACCAGCCATGGCGGCAGCAGCGATTTCAGCGGGGGCTTATGCCGTGACTGTCGGCTCAGCCATTACCCGTATCGAACATATCTGTGGTTGGTTCTGCGAAGCAATCAAGCAACACGAAGCCGCAAAACTGACTGAATACTAATTAAGTAAAAGATTGATAGCACTAATGACTATTGCGCCCGTCTGGGCGGCCTACTCTCTCTGATTTATAAGGATGCGTATGAAAAAGTTAACCGGCCTGATCGCAGCTCCGCACACCCCCTTTGATGAGCAGGGTGAGGTCAACTACTCGGTTATTGACCAAATTGCCGAGCATCTGGTCAATGATGGCGTGACAGGAGTGTACGTTTGCGGCACCACTGGCGAGGGCATTCATTGCTCGGTAGAAGAGCGCAAGAACATTGCTGAGCGCTGGGTCAAGGCGGCACAAGGCAAACTGAGCATCACCTTGCACACGGGCGCACTCAGCATCAAAGATGCCGTCGATCTCTCTCGTCATGCGGAAACACTGGATATCTTCGCCACCTCCGCCATCGGCCCCTGCTTCTTTAAGCCGGGCAATCTCGATGACCTGATCGCCTATTGTCAGGCCATCGCGGCCGCAGCGCCATCGAAAGGCTTCTATTACTATCACTCTGGCATGTCCGGTGTGAATTTGGATATGGAGCAGTTCCTGATCAAAGCCGAATCCAAGATCCCGAACCTGTCAGGGATTAAATTCAATAATGCGGATTTGTATGAGTTCCAGCGCTGCCTGCGAGTGAGTGGCGGTAAATTTGATATTCCTTTTGGCGTAGATGAACATCTGCCGGGCGGTTTGGCGGTTGGCGCTATCGGCGCTGTCGGCAGCACCTATAACTATGCCGCGCCACTGTTCCACAAAATCATTGCTGACTTCAATGCGGGCAATCAAGTCGCGGTACAACGTGGCATGGATCAGGTTATCGCGCTGATTCGTGTGCTGGTGGAGTTTGGAGGGGTTGCCGCAGGCAAAGCCGCCATGCAGTTACACGGGATTGATGCTGGTAATCCCCGTCTGCCACTACGCACATTGACCCAAGAGCAGAAGCAAACGGTGGTGAACAGAATGCGTGACGCAATCTATTCTGCTTAATTAACACGGTAGCAGTCGCTAGAGCACAAAACGAAAGGCCGGATATCCGGCCTTTATTGTATGGAGAGATCCATAACTGACTGGATCAACCCACTAATTACAGGGAGAGCAATTTAGTCAGTGACGGCGCAAAATAGTAGCTGCCGGTAACCGGTTTGCTGAAGCCCAGTAACAGATCATGCTTGCCGTCTATTGAGCCAAACATGCTTAATAGTTGCTGCTCGATATTGTGTAAGCGCGCGCAATAAGCAATGAAATAGAGGCCGTGCTTGCCGCTGGCTTTGCCGTAAGGCAGGCTTTGGCGCAAAATCTTCAGTCCCTTGCCATCCTCTTTCAGATCGACCCGGCTAACATGAGAAGTGTCTGGGCGCTGATCCGAAGACAACTCTTGGCTGTCACGCTTGGTGCGCCCAACAATTTGCTCTTGTTTGTGCTCAGGAATGCGTTGCCATTTTTTCAGGTCATGCTCATAACGCTGAACCAAGACATAACTGCCGCCTGCATCCTCTTCGCCATCCGCAATCACTGCCACTTCTGGGCGGCTATCACCCTGCGGGTTTTCAGTACCATCAATAAAGCCGGTAAAATCGCGCTCTTCAACCCAGCGGAAACCGTGTGTCTCTTCTTCCACCGCAATAGCATCACCGAAAGCCGCAATAGCCGCTTGCGCTAAGGTAAAGTTAATATCCTGACGCAGTGATTGAATATGAATCAATAGATCACGTTGAGTCGCCGGAGCAACCATCGGCGCTTTACCCAGAGGGACAAACGGCTTTAACTCTTTCGCGCCCTGCCCATTGGATAAGTCATGCCAAATGTCAGAACCGAAAGCGATAACCGCCCCCAGATGTTCATGAGGAAATTGTTGCTGCAACTCTTGCAATGAATGACAGAATTTTTTGCAGCCCTGACGAATGGCATCGAATTCACCCTGCACTTTCGCTTCCATAAATATGGCAAAACGGCAATGCTCCAGCAAAATGCCACTCTGTACTTGAGTCATCTTTTTTCCTTACTTAAAGCCGATAGGGTTATGGTGAATGTGGGTTATGGCAAATATAGTAACTGAAGCATTCAAAATAACCTTGCGTCAGCGCAAAATAAAACCGCGCCTAAAGGTAGGAATATAATTAACTCATTGATGGCTTGGCGCGCCAAATAATCTTACTCACCTTCCAGCTCTGTAATGAGTCGTCGGATGGCATTAAGCCTTCTGGGCCATGCCAGTCACCTTCAAATAAATAGCTCACATGCTTACTGTCCGGCGCAGCGCACTCTATTTGAGTAGCATCATCACCCGTGCCTTGGCGGCAAACACCAAAAGCTTTTTTGTATAAATCACCAAATGGCGTACCAATCTTGACACCCCATTGACTAGGAATATTTTTATCCATGACGTCGATACGTTCTACCGTACCTTTGGGCTGACCGGATATCACCAGCTTAATTTGGTCCTCTTTCATCGCCTGATAGAAAGAGACTAATTGGCCATCATTGGTCGCCATACCGCTGCGCAAGCGATAATCCCCTTTCAGCCCCTCTTTAATCTCATTTTCGGCCAGCGGCGTACTGGCAGTGATTCCGCCGACACCTTGATCAGTCACCTGCATACTGCTGCTCCCGCTGAACCAATTGAGCGGAGAGAGACTTGACCAGGAAAAACCGGACATACTTGAACAGCCAGCCAGCAACAAAGGGGCACCCAATAACAACAACCGCACCCCAGACAACCGTGGGCGAATATTCATTTAACGCTCCTTAAAAAAACCACTGCATCCATTAGGCTTCTCTGCAACATATGCGGCACAGAAACAGACTTAGCAGCAGTTGAAAAATGGTAACCAGTGGTTGGAGTCCTCAGCGCTGAAAAAGTGCCATCTCCGCGCCGGCATTGTTCGATATCAATTGTTCGCTATCACTGGTCAGCGGCGCATCTAATTTACTGCGCCCCTCAGATGAAAGCCACTAACAGGGGTTGATAAAATCCGCATCAGCCCCTATTTCATCATCGGGTATTAAGACTTCAACATGCCTTAACTTAAATTTGGTCTACGCTTGAGTACCCGAGAGGCTTTTCTCGTCTCCCGTTTTAGACGTAATTATTCATGCATTGAAGGAGCAATATAATGAAGAAATTAACTTTAGCGGCAACACTCATGATGTTATGCGGTGCGCCACTGTTAGCCCACAGCGCGACCGAAGCCGCGAAAGGTGGCTTTGATGGCCCAGCAACAACCCAGACTCAACCAGCAACGCAGGGTGGATTTAGCGGCCCTAGCGCCACGAATACCACTGTGGATAAAGTCAAAAGTATGCGGGATGACGCCCGTGTGACCCTGCAAGGGAATATTGTCGAGCGGCTAGGCCACGATACCTATACATTCCGCGACAGCACCGGCACCATCACTGTTGATATTGATAGTAAGCGCTGGAAAGGCCAAACCATCACTCCACAAGATAAGGTACAAATCGAAGGGAAAGTGGATAAAGACTGGAACTCAGTGGAAGTTGATGTGAAAAATATCACTAAAATTCAATAAACTATTTTAAATCTCGGGTACTGTATCTGCATCAATTCAGCACCCGAGATTTATATTCCCTCGCACATTTTCACCTCCAAAAATCAAATACCACTCCATAAAATAATATAAGAAACAAATATATTTAATTAATTTACTGCGAAAACATGTTTATTGTTTGTTTATTTCAACTGAACTAAAAAATGATTACAGTACCGTTTATCAGGCACGCCAAGACAAATTGTCTGTAATGATAAATTATAATGAATAAACTAGGAGAGAAAATGATAGATAACAACCACACAACAGAAAATTCGACGGTTGAAACAAGAATATTAAAAGGGAAATCAGGAAATAACAATTTCAATATCGACTTAGGGGAGAGCAGTTATGTTATTAGTGATTCTGGAGGTGCTGATACCCTGACATTTAAAAACACCAAATTGGAAAATTTAGAATATTCAATTAAAGATGGCCGTCACTATATCCGCGATAAACAAACTAAGAATGTAGTAACGTTTGATGATACCGGCGGCGCCGAACGTGGAGAAAATATAATGGAGGCCTATAATACTTTCCAGTCTGCATATGATAGCAATCAAACTTCTATAAAAGATGCGATCGAGAAATATTTTGGCGACAACATAGATCCCGATTTTATTCAGAGGGAAATAAATGATTTATTCTATATTTCTTATCATGAAATAAGCCCAGAAGGACTACTCCCACAATATATTAACAATCTTAAAAACGCATTTGGCGCATTAATTGAAATTACTAACTCTCGGGGTGATGGGATTAATTCATTGCTATTTTTAGAGTTAAAAACATTATTCAATGAATTCGCTCCTCAGTTTGCTAAGCTAGCGACCAATCATAGTAATGTTATTGAAGAAATAATTCTTGACGGTAAAACACATGCTGTAGAAGAATTATTCTTCTCTAAAGCATTAAATAAGACAAGAACTACGTATGGAGATGATAGTTCTAAACTTGCCGACATTACTGATGTTAAAATACTTAAAAATGGTACTTTTGACTATACAGAGCAGGAATTAGAAAAACTTAATATCGAGCGGTACAATACCAACACCATGATTGAATATATGGCAGAGTTCAAAGATCTAGGCCAACGACTAGGAATACAAGATTTACCTTTTCATGATTATTCAGGTTTCTTCCCCCCTATTGTCCAAGTCAATTAATTTTGTACCCTCTCTGAGATAAATACCTCCTCCTACTGGAGGAGGTATTTAAGTAGCATAGTGAATTTGGCCACCTTAATAGAGGCGATATTATAAATATCCCGTGTAAATGATCCTTCACCCTTAATACTCTTGATCAACAATCAGCCGCTTGCCCAGCATGATGCTATCTTGGGTTTCATAATCGAGCTTTTCATACATGCCGATCACTGCGTCATTGTCTTCGCGCACCATGATATTCAGCTTCGGGCAGCCACGGGCAATTAATTTCTTTTCCAGACGGCTGATCAGCGCATTGGCAAAGCCACGGCCACGGAAATCGGGGTGAACCCCCAGATAATAGGCCGAGCCACGGTGGCCGTCATAACCGCCCATGATCGAACCAACAATCGCGCCACTGACCTCTGCCACTAAAAACAGTTCAGGATCATGATTCAGCTTACGCTCGATATCCATCTCCGGATCGTTCCAAGGCCGCAGTAAGTCGCAATGCTCCCACAGTAGAATGACTTCTTCAAAATCGTTTTGCTGAAATACGCGGATTTCCATGGATATTCGCACCCTTGAGTCAAATAGATATGCTGATTATTACGTCATATTATATCACGCAATAATAAAGTGATATTTCCCATAGTGATAGTCCGTAAAGATATTTGTGCAGAACCAGATAAATCTCGTTTAGCTCCCTGCTTAATCAGCCCCCATCCACACCGAGAGTACAACAATGGCAAAAAATCGGGGTATACTTGGCCCCTGAAAATTTCCCGAGAACTAGAACCCTGCTGATGAATTTACCCGATATCACCCAAATCAAAACCTATCTGCTGGATTTGCAGGATAAGATCTGTGTCGCTCTGGCCGCCGCCGATGGCAGCGCGACTTTCGCCGAAGAGAACTGGACTCGCGAAGAGGGTGGCGGCGGTCGCAGTCGGGTATTGATTAATGGCGCGGTATTTGAGCAGGCAGGGGTTAACTTCTCCCATGTTTCAGGTGCGACACTGCCCGCCTCCGCCACGGCACACCGCCCCGAATTAGCAGACCGCAGTTTTCAGGCGCTTGGCGTATCACTGGTGATTCACCCGCTCAGCCCCTATTTGCCGACCAGCCACGCCAATGTGCGCTTCTTTATCGCCGAAAAACCCGGCGAAGATCCGGTCTGGTGGTTTGGCGGCGGCTTTGATTTAACACCATTTTATGGTTTTGAAGAGGATGCTGTGCACTGGCATAAGACTGCCTATCAACTGTGCCAACCCTTTGGTGAGCAGATCTATCCACGCTATAAAAAATGGTGCGATGACTATTTTTATATCAAGCATCGTCACGAAGCACGGGGGATTGGCGGCCTGTTCTTCGACGATCTAAACAGCCCCGATTTTGATACCTGTTTCAGCTTCACTCAAGCGGTCGGCGACGGCTTCCTTGACGCCTATTTGCCGATTGTCGCGCGGCGCAAAACATTGAGTTGGGGCGAACGCGAGCGCCAGTTCCAGCTCTATCGCCGTGGCCGCTACGTCGAATTTAATCTGGTCTGGGATCGTGGCACCCTGTTCGGCTTACAAACTGGCGGGCGCACAGAGTCTATTTTGATGTCCCTGCCGCCGCTGGTGCGTTGGGAATATAACTATCAACCCGCGGCAGACAGCCCTGAAGCAGCGTTGTACCGCGATTTTCTGCCCGTCAAAGATTGGCTAAACGCAGGAGAGCACCACTGATGCAAATTTGGGTTGATGCGGACGCCTGTCCGAATGTGATTAAAGAGGTGCTGTTTCGCGCCGCCGAACGGACCAGCATGATGGTCACACTGGTGGCGAATCAGCCACTTAAAACACCACCATCAAAGTTTATTCGCACCTTACAAGTGGCATCCGGTTTTGATGTCGCCGATAACGAAATCGTACAGCGGGTGGAGAAAAATGATCTGGTGATCACCGCCGATATCCCACTGGCAGCCGAAGTCATTGAAAAAGGGGGTATCGCGCTGAATCCGCGCGGTGAGCGCTATACCCCAGATACCATTCGTGAGCGGCTGAATATCCGTGATTTTATGGATACTATGCGCGCCAGCGGCATTCAGACTGGCGGCCCCAACACCTTAAATCAACGCGACCGCCAGCAGTTTGCCAATGAGCTGGATAAGTGGCTACAGCAAGCCAGTAAAGCCCAATAAGTCAAAACCCGCGCGAGGCGGGTTGAGTTTGCTGGGGAATACTCAAAGTCATTGGCGTTTGTCAGCCGTCTGGTTTCAAGATAGTGACGAAGCTGAATCAAGGGGAAACGTGCCGTTCGGGTCGAAAGCGGCGTAAGCCGCCGGAGCGCCCGTAGGTGCGGTCAACCCTTGACTCACCGCACTTATCACAAAGGTTCGGTTTGTGCTTCGACCACCGCTAAAGCCACCATATTCACGATACGCCGCACCGACGCAATCTGCGTCAGAATGTGCACCGGTTTTGCTACGCCCATCAATACCGGCCCGACCGTCACCCCCTCCGACGAGGTCACACGCAGCAGGTTATAGCTGATACGCGCCGCCTCCATATTGGGCATAATCAATATGTTAGCCGCCCCTTTCAGTGGGCTGTCTGGCATTAAGTTATGGCGGATACTCTCCACCAGCGCGGCATCACCGTGCATCTCACCATCAATCTCCAACTCAGGGGCCATCTGATTGACCAGCTCCAATGTGCGCCGCATTTTGCGCGCCGCCGGACAATCGGAAGAGCCAAAGCTTGAATGGGATAACAGAGCGACTTTCGGCTCAATACCGAAACGGCGCACGGTTTCAGCCGCCATCAACGTGATCTCCGCCAACTGCTCTGGCGTCGGATCATCATTGACGTAAGTATCGGCAATAAAGGTGTTGCCGGTCGGCAGCAGCAGCGCATTCATCGCCCCCGCTACATGTGCGCCTTCGCGGAAACCAAACACCTTCTCCACCACATCATAATGTTCATGGTAGGTGCCGATGGTGCCGCAAATCATCGCGTCCGCTTCACCTCGGTGCACCATGATGGCCCCAATCAGGGTCGGGTTACCAATCACGGCGCGGCGGGCCTGCTCCTGCGACACCCCACGGCGTTTCATGATTTGATAATATTCGTGCCAGTACTCATTAAAGCGCGGGTCAGACTCATTGTTGACCACTTCGAAATCTTTGCCGATGGCAATTTGCAGACCCAATTTCTTCAGCCGAGTCTCAATCACACTGGGGCGACCAATCAGAATCGGGTAGGCCAAGCCTTGTGAAATCAGCTCCTGAGTGGCGTGCAGCACCCGCTCCTCCTCCCCTTCCGCCAACACCACCCGTTTCATCTCTTTCTTCGCTTGCGAGAAAATAGGCTTCATAAACAGGTTGGTTTTGTAGACAAATTCCGTCAGTTTCTCGATGTAAGCATTGAAATCAGTGATGGGACGAGTGGCGACACCGGAGTCCATCGCCGCTTTCGCCACAGCAGGCGCAATTTTGACAATCAGACGCGGGTCAAAAGGTTTCGGGATAATGTATTCAGGGCCGAAAGAGAGGTCTTGCTCGCCGTAGGCTGACGCCACCACATCACTCTGCTCAGCCAGCGCCAAGTCAGCAATGGCATGTACGCAAGCCAGTTTCATCTCTTCGTTGATGGTGGTCGCCCCGACATCCAGCGCGCCACGGAAGATAAACGGGAAGCAGAGTACGTTATTGACCTGATTCGGATAATCCGAGCGGCCAGTGCAGATAATCGCATCCGGGCGCACCGCTTTCGCCAGTGGTGGCAAGATTTCAGGTTCCGGGTTTGCCAGCGCCAAAATCAGCGGGCTAGGAGCCATGGTTTTTACCATCTCTTGGCTCAACACGCCAGGGCCGGAACAGCCGAGGAAGATGTCAGCGCCCGGCATAGCATCACCCAAGGTGCGCTGGCCGTTATCCTCAATGGCGTAGGCCGCTTTGGTTTCAGCCATATTGGCCTCACGGCCCTTATAGATAACACCTTTGGAATCACAAACAGTGATGTTGTGATGCTTTAATCCCAACGCCACCAGCAAGTTTAAGCAGGCGATGGAGGCCGCACCGGCCCCAGACACCACCAATTTCACATCACTGATATCTTTCTTCACCACCCGCAAGCCATTGAGTACGGCGGCAGTACAGATAATGGCGGTGCCATGCTGATCATCATGGAATACCGGGATCTTCATGCGCTCGCGTAATTTTTTCTCAATATAAAAGCACTCCGGCGCTTTAATATCTTCCAGATTAATACCGCCAAAGGTGGGTTCCAGTGACGCGATAATATCAATCAGTTTATCTGGATCGAGTTCATCCACTTCAATGTCAAAGACATCAATACCTGAGAATTTTTTAAACAGAACGCCCTTACCTTCCATTACCGGCTTACCGGCTAATGCGCCGATATTCCCCAGCCCCAGCACCGCAGTGCCATTGGAAATAACCGCGACCAAGTTACCGCGCGCCGTATATTTGTAGGCGGCCGAAGGATCAGCGGCAATTTCCAAACAGGGGGCCGCAACACCGGGAGAGTAAGCCAGCGCCAAATCCCGTTGGGACGCGAGCGGTTTAGTGGGCGACACCTGAATTTTCCCTGGAGTGGGGAATTGGTGAAAATCAAGCGCACTCTGTTTCAATTGTTCGTCCATTGTAGGTTCCCTTTGCTTTTATGCTTTGAGGTGGTATGACCAAGAGCAGAACCAGTATAGTGAGTGAATCATCACAATCTATGAACTAGGGCATACTCTGCATAACATTTTTGTATCAATCGCGGAATTTACTTATCAATCAGAAGGGATTATCAACAATGAGCGGGATATTCAGTGCCGCTCAAGTCGCGGCAGTGAAATATCGCGGTAACAGATAGGAATAATATTAACTAGCAAGTCAGTAATTCGTGATTCGGGTAAGTGAGCGCCGCTAACAACGCTGCGGCGTCATGGACACTGCTGCTTACTCCCCAAAGTCATTGGCGTTGCAGCTAGGCAGCAAGTGAACGCATCCCGATGAGCTTATTTATAAGCAAGGCTAACGGCACGTAAGTCATTCGGATAAGTGAGCGCCGCTAACCACGCTGCGACGTCAAGGGCACCTGATGCTTAATTCCCCAAAGTCATTGGCGTTGCAGCTAGGCAGCAAGTGAACGCATCCCGATGAGCTGACTCAAGTCAGTGATTCGGGTAAGTGAGCGCCGCTAACAACGCTGCGGCGTCAAGGACGAAGGGGAATTAAAGAAACCATGAATTTGGGCATACTGCAACAGCATCATCGTCTTGCCATCTTTAATCCGCCCATCCGCCATCATCGCCAGCGCCTCGGTGAAGGGCAGTTCAACCACATCAATGACTTCATCTTCGACGCCGACATCGTCTGTGACTTTCTGATCCGAATGGTATTGTGCTGCAAAGAAATAGACAATTTCAGTCACGCCACCCGGTGACATATAGGCTTCGAATAATTTTTGGACTTTATCAATCTGATAGCCAGTCTCTTCCATCGCTTCACGGCGAATACACTCTTCCGGCGAGTCGTTATCCAATAATCCGGCGCAGGTTTCTAGCAACATGCCCGTCGGATTACCATTAACGTAAGTGGGCATACGGAATTGATTGATGAGTACCACGGTGCCTTTTTCTGGGTTATACAGCAGAATAGTCGCGCCATTCCCCCGGTCATAGACTTCGCGAATTTGTTGCACGGTGGTGCCATCATCCGCTTTTAAATCAAAGGTATATTTGTGTAATTTAAACCAATTTTTGGATAATACTTCACTCTGAATATTTTCAATTTTGACTGACATAGCGCCTTCTCTGCTCGCAACAACACCCTAACGTTTTCCCTGCTTAGCTAACGCCACTCCCGATTCATTTGCAATAGGCGCTCGTGCAATAAACACCTGCCATAAAATATGCCCCGATAGCGGGGCATATAAAATAGGCTGTATTGAGAATTTTGCCATTAAAAACCGGTTGGCACATCCTTCATATCCGGCAATTTATGGGCAATGCCTTTATGGCAGTCGATACAAGTTTTACCTTCCGTAATGGCTTTACTGTGCATCTTCGCCGCCACAGTTTTTTGCGCGGTGAAATCCATATTGTCGAAATTATGGCAGTTACGGCACTCTTGCGAGCCATTGGCTTTCATTCGCGCCCACTCATTTTCGGCCATCGCCAGACGATGAGCCTCAAACTTCTGCGGCGTATTAATCAAGCCAATGGTTTTGGCATACAGCTCTTTACTGGCCTTGATCTTGCGCACCATTTTTGGCCCCCACTCATGGGGCACGTGGCAATCAGGACAGGTCGCCTTCACACCACTGCGGTTGCTGTAGTGGATAGTTCCCATGTACTCCTGATACACGTTGTCTTTCATCTCATGGCAGCTAATACAGAATTTCTCGGTATTCGCCATCTCCATGCCGGTATTAAAACCGCCCCAGAAAATGATGCCACTGACAAAGCCAATCAGCAGTAGAGTCCCTAGCGCCAGTCGGCTTGGCCGACGCCACCACTGCCATATCCGTCGGATCACACCCGGCTTTTTCGTTTCACTCATCACTGGCCTCTCTCATTACTCATCTCACAGTAGCACCTGGGTTATTGACCAAAGCCAGGGGCGGGTTGGAAGCTGTTACCGACAATCGGTGCGGCATCGGTTTGGGGTACATGGCATTGCAGGCAGAAATAGCGACGTGGAGAGACTTCACTCGACACTTTGCCATCGCGGTCAATAAAGTGGGTCGGGCTGACGCGCGGTGCGCCAGTGGTGCGATAGTGCTCCACGCCGTGGCATTGCAGGCAGCGGTTGGTATTTTTGCTGATTTGATAGCCATCCACACTATGGGGGATCAGCGGCGGCTGGTTAACATAGTTCAGCGCCATTCGCTGTTGTTGTTTCGGCATTTTCACCTTGCCTTCCGCCGTCCCTGAAACCTCTGGTGACTGGCTTAGATCCATCTCGACATTGCTGGCCGCATTGACCGCGCCCGCGACCACCAATACCGCCAACAGCGATATGATGGACAAAAATCGGCGGTTTAGTGATTTAAACATCGTGCTATTCATTATTTCCTCCTGAAAGACACTGTCTTTTCCTGAGCATCCCTGGATATTTTTGATAAGTGAGTGGCAAAGCCCGCCCCGCAGGGCGAGCCGCCGTATCACGCCACTACCCGCGCCAATTTCACCGCGCATTTTTTAAAATCTGTCTCTTTGGAGAGCGGATCGGTGGCATCCAGTGTCAGATTGTTCACCAGTTGGGCGGCATCGAAGAATGGCATATAGACCAGCCCTTCTGGTGGGCGGTTACGGCCACGGGTTTCGACCAGCGAAATCACTTCACCACGGCGCGAAATCACTTTCACTTTGTCGCCACGGTGTAAACCACGCTTTTTGGCATCCAGTGGGTGAATGAAGAGCACGGCCTCTGGGAAGGCGCGGTGCAATTCAGGTACTCGGCGAGTCATGGATCCGGTGTGCCAATGTTCCAGCACTCGGCCGGTGGAGAGCCACAGGTCATACTCTTCATCCGGGCTTTCGGCGGCCGGTTCATAAGGCAGGGCGAAGATCACCGCTTTGCCGTCCGGTTTGCCATAGAAGCGCACCTCTTCGCCTTTCGGCACGAAGGGGTCGAAGCCTTCGCGGTAACGCCAAAGGGTCTCTTTACCATTCACCACCGGCCAGCGCAGGCCGCGCTCTTGGTGGTAGCGGTCGAATGGCGCTAAGTCGTGGCCGTGACCGCGACCAAAATCGGCATACTCTTCAAACAGCCCTTTTTGGATGTAGAAACCGAAATCACGCGCTTCGTCATTCAGTTGATCGGCAGGAATTTCGCTTAGCGGGTATTTGTTCACCACATCATTGGCAAACAGCACGTCATACAACGTTTTACCGCGATATTCCGGCTTCTTGTTGACCAATTCGGCAGGCCACACCTCTTCGACTTTGAAGCGCTTGGCGAACTCAACCATCTGCCACAAATCGGATTTAGCTTCGCCCGGTGCCGGAACTTGCTGACGCCAGAACTGCGTGCGGCGCTCTGCATTGCCGTAAGCGCCCTCTTTTTCCACCCACATCGCCGTTGGCAAGATAAGGTCCGCCGCCAGCGCACTGATGGTGGGATAGGGGTCAGAGACGACAATAAAGTTACGCGGATCACGCCAGCCCGGCATACGGTCTTCGTTGATATTTGGGCCAGCCTGCATGTTGTTGTTGCACATCACCCAGTAAGCATTGAGGGTGCCATCTTTTAGCGCCCGGTCTTGCGCTACCGCGTGCAGCCCCACTTTTTCGGGGATAGTCCCCGCAGGCAGTTGCCATTTGGTTTCGGCAATCTGGCGATGTTTTTCGTTGGTGACGACCATATCCGCAGGCAAGCGGTGGGAGAAAGTCCCCACTTCGCGCGCGGTGCCGCAAGCCGATGGCTGGCCGGTCAGGGAGAAGGGACCAGACCCCGGTTTGGAGATCTTGCCCGTTAACAGATGCAGGTTGTAGCACATGTTATTGGCCCAGACACCCCGGGTGTGCTGGTTGAAGCCCATGGTCCAGTAGGAGACCAGTTTCACTTTCGGATCAGCATAGAGTTGCGCCAGCGACTCCAATTGGTCTTCCGGCACGCCGCTCATTTTAGCCGCTTTTTCGACGGTATATTCGGCGACAAAGGATTTGAAATCATCAAAACTCATCGGCTCGGAGGCATCGCTGCCCGGATTCTTAGCGGCTTTTTCCAGTGGATGCGTGGGTCGTAAACCATAGCCAATATCAGTGGCACCACGACGGAAATTCACATGGCGGTCAAGGAAGCCCTGATCAACGGCATTGTTTTGGATGATGTAATTGGCGATGTAATTCATGATTGCCAGATCGGTCTGCGGGGTGAAGACCATCGGGTTATCAGCCAATTCAAAGCTGCGGTGCTCATAGGTAGAGAGAACAGCAATTCTGACATTTTCATTAGTCAGGCGGCGGCTGGTCATGCGCGACCATAAAACCGGGTGCATCTCGGCCATATTGGAGCCCCAGAGCACGAATGCATCTGCTTCTTCAATATCATCGTAGCAACCCATTGGCTCATCCATACCGAAGGTGCGCATAAAGCCCACCACGGAGGAGGCCATACAGTGACGGGCATTGGGGTCAAGGTTGTTGGAGCGGAAGCCCGCTTTCAGTAATTTCGAGGCGGCATAGCCCTCCCAGACAGTCCATTGGCCGGAGCCGAACATGCCAACTGCCGTCGGGCCTTTCTCTTTTAGTGCATTTTTGAATTTCAGTTCCATGATATCAAAGGCTTTTTCCCAACTGATGGGGGTGAAATCGCCCTCTTTATCATACTGCCCATCTTTCATCCGCAGCAGCGGCTGGGTCAGGCGGTCTTTGCCATACATGATTTTGGGCAGGAAATAGCCTTTCACGCAGTTCAACCCCCGGTTGACTGGCGAATCAGGGTCACCTTGCGATGCCACGATTCGGCCATTCTGCGTCCCGACTAATACACCACAGCCCGTGCCACAGAATCGGCAAGGGGCTTTATCCCACTTAATGGCGTTTGATGTCTCACCCACGACGGCCTTAGCGACTGTGGGTATGGTCAATCCGGCAGCGGCAGCAGCAGCGACCGCCGCATTGGCCTTCATAAAATCCCGGCGACTGAGTTTCATGGCATTTCCTCACCTTGCTGATCCTGCTGGTGATAAACCAGCGATACAGCCAGCACACCATCCAGATTACGTGCTGACTCAATATAATTCAGGAGCACGTCTGAGCGCGCCGCCTGCATAACCACCACCAGCTTGCCTTGAGCGGCATCACTGGTCGGTATTTCTGTGCCCGGGATCGCCAGCAAGCTGTCGGTCAACTGCGCAAATCGCGCCGGTTTGGCTTGCAATACCAATCCGCAGACATGCCACTCTTTATCGTCCATCATCACTCCGGGTGAGGGTTACAGCCTGAACCGGGCAACCGGGTACGCAAGCACCGCAACCAGTACAGGCAGGTAAATCTAATTCGGGTTGAGCAATGCCATTCAGCCGTGGGCGGAATTTAATCGCCCGTGTTTCACAGCTATCCTGACAGCTACGGCACTCAATATGGTGAAAAGGCAAACAGCGGTCTGAGATCGTGATTTTAAGTGACCAAGCAGCCAGTTCTGTCGAGGTAAAAACAGGGGCTTCACACGCCTGCACGCAAGCCTGACAAAAGCTGCATTCGGCACGCTGGAAATCTATTTCGGGGAATCCACCACTACCTGCTATCAACACGCCAGTTTCACAGGCGGAAACACAGGCATGGCATCGGGTACAACCCGCGATAAAATCAGCCTCCATCACCGACCAAGGTGGGCGAATAACAGAAAGTGGCTGTTTATCTGCCCGCCAATAACCAGTCAGTAATCTACGCCGCGATAAATCAGTCATGCTGATATCCTTAATACCTGCTGGCGCGTCCGTGTGTGCGGTAGAGAGTGTTCATTTAACGCCCGAGGGTTTATATCGGGATGATGATAATTATTCTTATTTATCTTGATGAAAGAGATTCCCCAGTGTTTAGCTACTAAATACAGAATAATGAGTAATAAAATAATTACTCTTTAGGGTTAATCAGTGGTGGATATTGAGCAGGATCAATTAATTTAGTGGTTATTTGCCTGATTTGTCTCTGTTAAATCTATTTGCGTTATCACCTTTTTTATATAACGATTTGTTTAATGAGAATAGCTATCAAATCAAGCTGATACTTTGGTAATTATTTCTTCAGATAAAGTGCAACTGCTGAATGAATTTGATCGGTATTTTAAGACTGATGCTTTAAAGCAGTCCCCCTTCCCTTGTGGGTAAAAATAGAGATCCCATCGGAACCCTCTTATACTACGTAGGAGAATTACCACGGGAAATAGGCTAAGACTGCGGTACACTAAAATCATAGGTCAGCTCGCTGTGCTTGATAACATGGTTAGCCTAATTAGTGACCAAACAATAATTCACATTTAACAGCAGATATTTATACCTAAAGTCATTGGAATTGCAGGTAGGCAGCAAGCGCCCACGATAAGCTGATCACCTGCAACTTGAAAGATGACGGGTATAACCGTTTTTTCGGTTACAGGGACATTACTTATTATGACCAAAAGTCACACCATTATGATTGTCGATGACCACCCGCTAATGCGCCGAGGTATTCGCCAACTACTTGAGTTAGATAGCAATTTTGATGTTGTTACTGAGGCCAATTGTGGCAGCGACGCCATTATTGAAGCCGCCAGATATCAGCCAGATGTCATTCTGCTCGACCTGAATATGAAAGGCATGTCAGGGCTGGATACGCTAAAAGCGTTACGAAATGAAGGCATTGATGCGCGGATTATTATCCTCACCGTCTCTGATGCCCGCAACGATGTGTATGCCATGATTGATGCTGGCGCGGACGGTTATCTGCTCAAAGACAGCGAACCAGAAATATTGCTGGAAAATATCCGTCAGGCGGCACTGGGTGAAAAAGTATTCAGTGATGAAGTCGCGCTCTATTTATCGTCTCGCCACGAACAGGTTAATCCTTTCGGTGAATTAACCGAGCGCGAATTAGATGTGTTACAAGAAGTGGCACGCGGGATGTCCAATAAGCAGGTGGCTTTCGAGCTACACATTTCCGAAGAGACGGTGAAAGTGCATATCCGCAATTTATTGCGCAAGCTGAATGTGCGTTCACGTGTGGCGGCAACCATCATGTTTTTGGAAAATAAAAAATACTAGCCACCGCCCTGTGTGTTAATTGCCGCCACCCTGCTTCTCGCCGCGAGGCTATTCAATGGCCGCTAAAATAGAATCATGGTGATCGTAAATCCATTTTTTATTCAGTGGCCCCCAGCTCTCCAACTGGTAATAGCCTGCGTTATTGCGCACTCCATGTTGTACAAATATCAGTGTGATGCCCAAACCGGGCAGCGCTTTTAAGACATCCTGCAATGTTCGCCGTGGCCAGCCCGTCAATTCCATCAGGCGCGGCACGTTTAAGGCGTCGCCACGGCTGATAAGCCAGCACAGATAGAGGCGACGGGCAAATACGGGATTGAGTTCCATACACATTCCTATGTTGAGTCACTGCTATTCAGTCTACTTGATAGCCGAAAAAACACCTGTTTATCACTCTTTTCTGTATCAGGGTGAATTAACTCGGCTTTATCGAAGTTTTTTTACAGGTTCTCCATATTTTCTTCACGTTTCCTTCAGCTTTCCCGCGTAGAGTGCAGTGTCGAGTAGAGTGCAGTGTGGATTTTGCTGCAAATAATTTTTTTCCTATAGAGGCTGGCACTGCATGGCAAACTTTTTCATCGACCGCCCAATATTTGCTTGGGTATTGGCGATAATTATGTGTCTTACTGGGGCATTGGCAATCTCAACATTGCCTATTGAGCAATACCCCAATCTGGCACCGCCTAATGTGCGCATTAGTGCCTCCTATCCGGGTGCCTCGGCACAAACACTGGAAAACACCGTCACGCAGGTCATCGAACAGAGCATGACCGGGCTGGATAATCTGCTCTATATGTCATCACAAAGCAGCAACTCCGGCAGTGCATCGATAACCTTAACTTTCCAAGCTGGCACCGACCCTAACGAAGCCATGCAACAAGTGCAAAACCAGTTGCAATCTGCCATCAAAAAACTGCCACAAGATGTGCAGCAGCAAGGGGTTTCAGTCTCAAAATCAGGTGATAATACCCTGATGATGGTGGCGTTTGTCTCCACCGATGGCAGCATGGATAAGCAAGATATTGCCGACTATGTCGCCAGTAATCTGCAAGACCCCCTGAGTCGAATTGAAGGGGTGGGCAGTATTGATGCTTTCGGTTCGCAATATGCCATGCGCATCTGGCTCGACCCCAATAAACTCAATAATTATCAGCTCACAACACAAGATGTGGTCACCGCGATTCAGTCGCAAAATAGCCAGATCGCCGTCGGGCAACTGGGCGGAACACCCTCGGTTGATAATCAGGCATTGAATGCCACTATTAATGCACAATCTCAATTACAAACCCCCGAACAATTCAGGGAAATTACGCTGCGCGTCAATCAGGATGGCTCACTGGTCACCTTGGGCGATGTAGCAAAAATTGAGTTGGGTGCCGAGAAATATGACTATCTGAGCCGTTTTAACGGGCAAGCTGCGTCAGGTATGAGTGTCAAACTGGCCTCAGGGGCCAATGAGCTGCAAACCGATGCACTGGTCAAAGCCCGGCTGGCCGAACTGGCCCCCTTCTTCCCCCACGGCCTTGAAGCCAAAATCGCCTATGAAACCACCCCCTTCGTCAAAGCTTCAATCAAGGATGTGGTTAAAACGCTGTTGGAAGCCATTTTGCTGGTTTTCTTGGTGATGTATCTGTTTTTACAAAATTTCCGCGCTACGTTGATTCCGACCATCGCTGTGCCCGTGGTGCTGCTGGGGACCTTCGCGATCCTCTCGGTATTTGGCTTCAGTATTAACACCTTAACCATGTTTGCCATTGTGCTCGCCATCGGATTACTGGTGGATGATGCCATTGTGGTGGTGGAGAACGTCGAGCGGGTGATGAGCGAGGAGGGGCTAGACCCACGGGAGGCGACGCGCAAATCCATGGGGCAAATTCAGGGCGCACTGGTGGGGATTGCGCTGGTGTTGTCAGCGGTATTTATTCCGATGGCCTTCTTCGGCGGCACCACAGGGGCTATCTACCGCCAGTTCTCCATTACTATCGTCTCCGCCATGGTGCTCTCGGTACTGGTCGCATTGATTCTGACGCCAGCCCTTTGCGCCACCATGCTCAAGCCCATCAAGCCGGGGCATCATCACGCCAAACGCGGTTTCTTCGGCTGGTTTAACCGCATGTTTGATCGCAGCGCCCATCGTTACGAGCGCGGCGTGGCGCGAGTGTTGCACCACAGTCTGCGTTATATGCTGCTCTATTTACTGCTGCTGGGCGGGCTGGCGCTGCTGTTCGTCAAATTACCCACTTCGTTTTTACCATTGGAAGATCGCGGCGTCTTTATGGCGCAAGTCCAGCTTCCGGTAGGTTCCACCCAGCAACAGACACTGAAAGTGGTTGAGAAAGTGGAGGATTACTTCCTGACGACGGAGAAAGATACCGTGCTATCGGTATTCTCCACTGTGGGTTCCGGCCCCGGCGGTAACGGCCAGAACGTGGCACGATTATTCATCCGGCTCTCTGATTGGGAGCAGCGTAAAAGCAGCAATGACTCCTCCTTTGCCATTATTGAGCGCGCGACCAAAGCCTTTAATAAGATCAACGAGGCTAGAGTGTCCGTCAGTAGCCCACCGGCCATTTCAGGGTTGGGTGGCTCCTCAGGTTTTGATATGGAATTACAAGATCACGGCGGTTTAGGCCACGATAAATTGATGGCAGCCCGTGACCAGTTGTTGCAGATGGCATCGAAAGATCCCGCCCTGACTCGGGTGCGGCACAACGGTTTGGACGATAGCCCGCAGCTACAGATAGATATTGATCAGCGTAAAGCGCAAGCACTGGGGGTCTCGCTGGATGATATTAACAACACGCTGAAAACCGCGTGGGGGTCGACTTACGTTAACGATTTTGTTGATCGCGGGCGGGTGAAGAAGGTCTATGTGCAGTCGGAGGCCACGGCCCGTATGCTGCCGGAAGACGTCAATAAATGGTATGTGCGCAATAAGAGCGGCGGCATGGTGCCCTTCTCCGCGTTTTCGACGACACGCTGGGAGTATGGTTCACCACGGCTGGAGCGCTACAACGGCTATTCGGCACTGGAGATTGTCGGCGAGGCCGCGCCGGGGGTCAGTACCGGGACAGCCATGAATGTGATGGAGGATCTGGTTAAACAGCTACCCAATGGTTTTGGTCTGGAGTGGACCGGCATGTCCTATCAGGAGCGGCTATCGGGTTCGCAAGCCCCTGCCCTCTATGCTATTTCGCTGCTAGTGGTGTTCCTCTGTCTGGCAGCACTGTATGAGAGTTGGTCAATCCCCTTCTCCGTGATGCTGGTGGTGCCGCTTGGGGTGATTGGCGCAGTGGCCGCCACCTGGATGCGCGGGTTGGAGAATGACGTCTATTTCCAAGTTGGCTTGCTGACCATCATCGGGTTATCAGCCAAAAATGCCATTTTGATTGTTGAATTTGCCAGTGAATTGAACAGCAAAGGCAAAGATCTGGTGGAGGCCACACTGGAGGCGTCACGCCAGCGGCTGCGGCCCATTTTGATGACCTCACTGGCGTTTATCTTCGGCGTGTTGCCCATGACGATCAGCCAAGGGGCAGGCTCTGGCAGCCAACATGCGGTCGGGACGGGGGTAATGGGCGGGATGATTTCGGCCACGGTATTGGCGATATTCTTTGTGCCGCTGTTCTTTGTTCTGGTTCGCCGCCGCTTCCCCAGCAGACCACCACGCGCGAAAGAGTAAAGAGAGCCAACACAGCTGCGGCTTGAAAGATGCAACACACCTATACCCAATAGATTTCAAGTTGCAGGAAGGCGGCAAGCGAATAAATCCCGATGAACTTACATCAGTAAGTGATTCGGGTGCATGAGTGCAGCCAACACACCTGCGGCTTGAAAGATGAAGGGTATAAAAAAGGCAGATGCCGCAATGGCTCTGCCTTTCTGCGAGCGATCACTCGCCCCTGGTTATCTATCAATAAAACAACAAAAAGATATTTATTCTTACTGCCGGTTTATTCGCTTATGCCTTACGCAGCATAGCCTCGATAAACTCTTTCCACGTGCTTAACTCAAAATCAACCATAACGTCCTCTCTAATTATCGCCAATCATTATACGCCTATTTTTTGAACAGTCAAAATAGAAAGCAGGCGAATGAATTGAGCAATAAAAAAGCAGACTGATGACAAACTCCAATGACTCGATCGAGAACTGTGAGGACAGTCGGAAGAATAAAGCGTCCGCGCCAGGGAGGGCGCGGCTCGAGCCGTCAGGGATGGCTTGTTTTTACAAAGGGAAGACGGCGTCTTTACGATCCGCCTGTTCTCTCCGCCACTGACACTTTGTCACTAACCTGAGACCTGCTTTTCCTGAAAACAGATCTCAGACTGAACATCACCGCAACTCAGGTTTACCCCTTTGGAAACACCCACAAGTGCTCCACGGGCAGAGAGAGTGCGCATAACGCCTCGCGGCGAAGCTCGGCACCATAAGCGCGGATCACAAAATCGTCAGCCGCCGTGCGGAACAGATACTCCCAGCGGTCACCCAGATACATGCTGGTCAGCAAGGGCAGGTTGAGCTGGTTGCCATTTGGGTCATCCGCCAAATTGACGCGCTCAACCCGAATCACCGCCGTCCCCTCCTGACCCGCAACCACGCCCTCGCCTGCCCATCCCCACAGCGCCCAATCTTTACCCTCAATGCGCGCCTTGCCCTCACTGACTTGGGTAACCTTGCCATGTAAGCGGTTATTACTGCCCATAAATTCCGCTGTAAATAACGTGGTTGGCGAGCCATACATCTCCTGCGGGGTCCCTTGCTGCTCAATTTTACCGTTATTAAGCAGCAAGATACGATCAGAGATCGCCATCGCCTCATTTTGGTCGTGAGTCACCATCAGCGCCGACAAACCGAGTTTGATGATCAATTCACGCAGAAATACCCGCGCCTCCTCGCGCAGTTTGGCGTCCAGATTCGACAGCGGCTCATCCAGCAAAATCACCGGCGGGTTATAGACCAGCGCACGGCCAATGGCCACACGCTGCTGCTGTCCACCCGAGAGCTGATGGGGATGGCGATGGCCCAGCGCCCCCAGCCCCAGTTGGTCGAGTACCGCTTGCACCCGCTGAGTAATGTCCGCCGCCGATGTTTTGCGCAACTTCAGCGGGTACGCAATATTCTCAAACACCGTTTTATGCGGCCACAAGGCGTAAGACTGGAACACTAGCCCAAGATTGCGCTCTTCGGCGGGAATTTCGCGGCTAGTTTTACCGTCATAAACCCGATTTTCGCCAATAACAATGCAGCCCTGACTCGGTTTTTCTAAACCCGCGACTGCGCGCAGTAAGGTGGTTTTCCCACTGCCCGATGGCCCCAGTAGAGAGACCACTTCGCCGCGCTTCAATTCCATCGACACCCCTTTCAATACCGGGTTATCGCCATAGGTTAAATGCAAGTTATCTACTGATAATTCAATCATTTAATTTAACTCCAAAACGCAGTGCAATACCCAGCCCCAACACCACCAGCAGGATATTAATAAAGGAGAGCGCGGCAACGATATCAATAGCACCCGCCGCCCACAGTGAAACCAGCATCGAGCCGATGGTTTCTGTCCCCGGAGAAAGCAGATAAACCCCGGTGGAGTACTCACGCTCAAAAATCAGGAACATCAGCAGCCACGAACCAATCAGGCCATAGCGGGATAATGGAATGGTGACATGGCGGGTCACCTGACCCCGGCTAGCGCCGTTGCTCCGCGCCGCCTCTTCCAACTCCGGCCCCACTTGCAGCAAGGTCGAGGAGATCAGCCGCAAGCCATAGGCCATCCACACCACGGTATACGCCAGCCAGACGCTAAAGATGGTGCTGCGCAAGGAGCGGAGCCACACCACCAGATTCCCGCGCAGCCATTCGGCCATCGGTAACGAGGATAACCAGCCCTCTTTCAATGAGTTATCCAGCCACATCGGCAGGAACAGGAAGACCCACAAGAACGCCAACCCCGCCAGCAAGCCCGGCACCGCACGCGGCACCAATACGCTGTAGTCGAGGAACCGCGTTACGCCATCGGGTTTACGGTGCATGGCAATGCCGATAAACAGGTAGCAGATGACCGCTAACGCGCCACCAAACACCCCGATGGCCATTGAGTTGACGATAGCCCGCAGCAGGTTGGGTTGTTGCCAAATGGTGCGGAAGGTGTCGAGGGATAACTCATCCCAAAGTGAGACGCCCATGCCCCAGTTCGAGACAAAGGCTCGTAGCACCACACCCAGCAGCGGCACGCCAATAGTAACTGTCAGCCAAAATGCCACCACAGCACCGGCTATCCAACGCCATTTGCCCAAAGGCAAAAGCCGCGCCTGAGAAGCTTTACCTTTGACTGTCACAAAGCGGTTGGCGGTGCGCATCAGCATCCGTTGTAACATCACCAACGGAATAGTAATGCAGATCAGAACCACCGCCACAGCGGCCATCAGGTGGTAAGAGGGGGTGCCCAGTTTATTGGTCAACTGGTAGAGATAGGTCGCCAGCACCAAGTTGCCCTCAGGATCACCCAATACCAGCATCAGCCCGAACACTTCCAACCCAAGGAAGAACAGCAATACGGTGATATAGAGAATCGATGGGCGCACCATCGGCAAACTCACCGCCGTCATGACCTGCAAAGGCGAGGCACCCGCCGTGCGCGCCGCTTCTTCCACATCAGAGCCGACACTGCGCAGTGCCGATGAAATATAGAGGTAGGCGTGAGGAACATGGGTCAGGCCCGCAATCACCACGATGCTCGACATGGCATAAATATTCCATGGCACAAAACCGATCAGTGACTCCGCCCACAGGGAGAAGAAGCCCACTGGCCCTGCCGCCACCACGTAACCAAATCCCAGTACCATAGGTGAAACAAAAATAGGCACCAAAATCAGGGGTTCGATGATACGGCGGCCCGGCAAGTCAGTTCTGACCATCAAGAAGGCCAGAATCCCCCCCAATGGAATCGCGATCACCACCAGCCCAAAAGCCAGAATAAAACCACTTTTCAGCGCCTTGTAAAAGTCGGGATCAGCAAAGATGAAGCGGAACGCCTCAAGACTGAACACTTTAGATGGCGAGAAAAAGGGGGCGGAGAGAAAACTTTGAATAACAATAAATGACAGCGGTACGTAGATAACCAGTGTGGTTATCAATACCACCAAGCCGCGCGGCAAGCTTTGCCACTTTCTGCGCAATGCTTTCATAATGAGTCCCGTGGGTTAACGATCCATGATAAAACCAGTCAAATCAGGGTGCATACCGCCAATAGCCTCTATGCACCCAAGGGATTCTTTATTTTGCAGCGGCACTGCGCCACTGTTTGATGTAGTCCAGACGTTTAGCCTGCTCCATATACTCCAAGAGGCTCTCATCAACCGCGATAGGCTTGAGCGCATTGCCCAGCTTTTTGGTCAGACCATCAATGTCGTTGCTGCCCTCGATGTCGTTGCGAATCGAAGGGATATCAGATTGGTTAGCCAGAATATTTTGACCCGCTTCCGATAACACGTAGTTAACCCACAGTTTGGCCGCATTATTATTGGTCGCATTTTTACTGATAAAAGTGACACGCGACAGCACCAAGGTGTAGTCCTGCGGATAGGATATTCCCAGAGAAGGGTCTGTTTTAGCACGGGTTTCGGCGTAAGAGCCGAGGATGTTAAAGCCAATCAGATTCTCACCGGATGACACCCTTTCCATCATCGTACCGGTGGACGATTGCACCGTCAGTCCACCCTTGGCGATATCCGCCAGTGTCGCAAAATAGTTAGGATCCGCTTTGAAATCCTGTACCGAGAGCATGAAACCTAAACCTGATTTCTCAATATCATAGGTGGTGACTTTCTTTTTGAATTTATCAGGCTGGCTGGCGATCAGTTTTGCCAGTGCAGTATGGGTCGTCGGCACATCCGCTGCGGGAATCAAGCGCTTGTTATAGATGAAAACCACTGGCTCGTAAGTGGTGCCGTAGGCGCTATTTTTCCATACCGCCCATTTTGGCAGCTCACCCTGCTCTGGAGAGAGATACTCCTGCGCATAGTCGGTCGCCAACTTCAGCGCCGTATCCATTGATGAGCTCCATACCACGTCACCACTGAGGCTACCTGACGCCTGTTCGCTGATGTAGCGGTTGTATAACTCGGTGCTGTTCATGTCGTTGTATTCGACTTTAATCCCCGGATAGGCGGCTTCGAACCCCTTAATCAGCGGGGCGGCAGCCTTGATATCCGTAGAGGAGTACACCACCACTTTGCCCTCTTTTTTGGCTCCATCGATAATGTTTTGATAATCAGCAGGGTAATAGGTTGGGAGTTGAGCAGAGGCGGGAAGAGTAGCTAATGCAGCCGACGCCATCATCAATACTATAAATTTCCTTAACATGTTATTAACTCCAATATCCATTTGTGGAACGAAAAATCAACATATAGTCAATCAGTGGCCCTAAGCAATGAAGTTGATTTTTTGTCTTCTTGTTTTGTGATGGCGCTCATTTATCGCGCGATTGTGACCTGAAATCTGTCTCAAAAAGAGGTGTGCTAGGGGTTCATTAGGGGAGGTGTAGCGCAGGTGCTGCGTGAATGGGTGGCGCTCAGCTTGCCAGTGGCGTCATTCAGGAGTAGCGTGCTCAGTAATTCAGGCAATTTGTTTGCTAACACATGACTGTGTGTCACTTAAATGACTGTGTGTCACTTAACTTACTATGTAGAACCATGAAACACTCCATCGACTCGTTAAAAGAGCTGGGCCGTTATGATGATGCGGTGGCAATGGCGCAGAATTTGCTGCTCCGCTCACCCGATAACGCCAGTCTGATGTATAAAATCGCCTCTCTGTATGACATTCAAGGGCTGGAGTTGCAGGCGATCCCCTTCTATCGTGCCGCCATCGATCATCATCTGACCGGGAAAGAGTTACAGGAAGCCTATTTGGGGCTAGGTAGCACTTATCGGGCGCTGGGGTTATACCAAGCTTCGTTAGAGACCTTTGACCGCGCGCTGGCCACCTTCCCGCAAGCGAAAGAGATCACCTTGTTTCGTACCATGACGCTGTACAACTTGGGTGAAACCAAAGAGGCGGTTGCCGCGTTGCTGATCCTGCTGGCAGAAACCTCGAACCATCAGGACATCAGCCTTTACCAAAAAGCCATCCGCCACTATGCCGCTGACCTTGACCGCATCGGCTAAAGCCGTAGGTCATACCTGATTGTCGGAACGCCAAACAACACATAGCCATCTGGATTCAAACCTCATTTTCCCGCATGATGGGCTAATTGCTCCCGTTGAGCTGGGCAGCCGCATCAGTGGCTGCCCTGTTTTGTCACTCTAGCCGAGGTATTATTTTTCCATGTCAGATAGCCCAGCAACCCCATCATTGCGCCTTTATGGCATTAAAAATTGTGACACCATAAAAAAGGCCCGCCGCTGGCTGGAAGAACAAGGTATTGCCTACCAGTTCCACGATTATCGCGTGGACGGATTGAGTGATGAGCACCTGCAAGGCTTCATCGATAAGCTGGGTTGGGAGCCGCTGCTCAACACGCGCGGTACCACGTGGCGCAAGCTGCCAGAAGCCCAACGTGCGGGCATAACCGATGCCCAAAGCGCCAAAGTGTTGATGTTAGCGCAGCCAGCCATTATCAAGCGCCCACTGTTAGCAGCGGCCAATGGCGAAATGCTGCTGGGCTTCAACATTGAAAACTATCAATCCTTTATCCAACACCAAACCGCTATTGAGGTGCAATAACATGATCTGTCCGGTAATCGAACTGGCTCAACAATTAATTAAACGCCCGTCGCTTAGCCCGAATGATGCGGGTTGCCAAGAGATCATGATCAAGCGCTTAGAGGCCATTGGTTTTACTGTCGAACCGATGAATTTTGGCGATACCCTTAATTTCTGGGCATGGCGTGGTGAAGGCGAAACACTCGCGTTTGCCGGACATACCGACGTCGTTCCTACCGGTGATGAGCGTCATTGGAGCAGTCCGCCATTTGAGCCAACCATTCGTGACGGTATGCTGTATGGCCGTGGTGCCGCCGATATGAAAGGCTCACTGGCCGCCATGGTGGTTGCCGCTGAACGATTTGTTGCCGCGCATCCTGATCATAAAGGCCGATTGGCATTTATGATCACCTCCGATGAAGAGGCCAAAGCGATTAATGGCACGGTAAAAGTGGTGAATGCGCTGATGGCGCGGCATGAGCGGTTAGATTATTGTCTGGTCGGCGAACCTTCCAGCACCGATAGAGTCGGCGATGTGGTGAAAAATGGCCGCCGAGGCTCGATCACTGCCAACTTACGCATCCATGGCATTCAAGGACATGTGGCCTACCCCCATTTGGCTGATAATCCGGTGCACCGCGCTATGCCTGCCCTGAATGAGTTAGTGGCAACCCAGTGGGATGAGGGCAATGAGTTCTTCCCTGCCACCAGTATGCAGATTGCTAACTTACAGGCGGGCACTGGCAGCACTAACGTGATCCCCGGTGAGTTTTACGTGCAGTTTAACTTCCGTTTTAGTACCGAATTGACCGACAGCATGATTAAACAGCGGGTCGAAGCCCTGCTGGATCGCCATCAACTCAATTACACATTAGAATGGGTGCTCTCCGGCCAGCCATTTCTGACCGCACGAGGCGCATTAGTCGATGCGGTGGTTAACGCTGTCGAGCATTACGCCGAAATCACGCCACAACTTCTCACGACCGGTGGCACCTCGGATGGACGCTTTATCGCCTTAATGGGCGCTCAGGTGGTCGAACTGGGGCCAGTGAATGCCACCATCCATAAAGTGAATGAGTGCGTTCACGCGGCTGATTTACAACTGCTAAGCCGGATGTATCAGCGAATCATGGAGCAACTTATCGCATGACAGTTAATGCATTAACGCCACAGATGCTTACCGGGCGCTCAACGGCACATTTAGTGGTGTTAACCGGCAATCACCGCATGCAGCCGCAGGCCGTTGATGCCTTTCAGTCAATGCAGCAGGCGGCAAAAGCGGTAGGTTTTAATCTACAACCTGCCAGCACGTTTCGCGATTTTGACCGCCAATTAGCTATCTGGAATGGTAAATTTCGCGGTGAACGACCAGTATTAGATAAAGAGAGTCAGCCGATAGACGTCAGCCAGCTTGATGATGCGACCCGTTGTGAGGCTATTTTGCGGTGGTCTGCCCTGCCGGGGGCCAGCCGCCATCACTGGGGCAGTGATCTGGATATTTATGATCCCTCCCTGCTGCCAGCCGATAGCCGACTCCAACTGGAGCCATGGGAGTACGAAGCGGGCGGTTATTTTTACCCGCTAACCCAATGGCTGAGTGAGCATATGGCCGAATTTGGTTTTTATCGCCCCTTTAGCGAGGATACTGGCGGCGTCGCCGCAGAGCCTTGGCACTTGAGCTATCGTCCACTGGCGGCAGTCGCAGAGCATTTATTGACGCCAAAAATCTTGCTGGAAGCTTGGCAATCACAAGATGTGGCGGGCAGTGAGTGGCTGGCGAGCCATTTACCGATGATTTTTTCACGATTTATCGCGACACCCACTGATTTATTGCTACACCCACAATAGAGGGATTTTAACCATGCAATGGCTAGCAGATTACTGGTGGATTATCCTTATCCTACTGGCGGGCATTATCTTAAACGGCATCAAAGAGTTGCGCCGTCTCGATCATAAGAGTTTTTTGAGCAATAAGCCGGAGATTCCACCGCACCGCGACAATAATGCGGAATGGGATGACGACGATGATTGGCCGGATAAAAACAAGAAAAAGTAAATAGGTGCGAACAGCATACAGCGAAGGGAGCCTCTCCCCCTTCGCCAATCCTCTAGTTCGCGGCAATATCCTGTCGCAAATGGGCGATCGCCTGCTCAAGCATCGGCTGATTGATTCCATGCCCCATGTTAGGTACTAAATCCAACGTCACATCACTGCCTAATGCCGTTAAACTCTGGGCCGCATTTTTGGCATGTGCGACCGCGATCACCGCATCCTGTTCGCCATGAATCAGATGGATCACCACATCCGCTATCCGCTGCTGGGGTGAGGTGGCAAACCGACCACTGAAGCCAATAACTTGCCCAGCGAGTTGTGGCTGCGCTTTCACCCCCTCCAGTGACATGATGGTGCCCTGCGAGAAGCCGACCAATGTGGTCTGCTGTGCGCTCAGACCACTTTGTTGCTGCCACTGGCGTACCGTGGCAACGAACTGGGGAATCACTTCATCAATTCGCCCCTGACGGCCCTCCTCGGTGATCCCCTGAACCGAAAACCACTGCCGCCCATGGCCCATGCTGCTAGCAAATGGCCCATCAATACTGATCACCAGCGCCTGAGGAAAAGCTTGCGCGAAGTGACGTCCTACTGGTGCCATGCCAGCGGCACTGTCACCGACGCCATGAAACAGTATAATTAATTGCTCTGCCTTGGTGGGTTGCTGTACCACGATATGTTGCTGATCCATTGGAGGCCTTACTCATTGAATGACGATAGCATGACTATACGGCCGCTAATACGGCAGGGATATTGGGTTTTATTGATGGAGTTGGTGGGAATTATTGAAGGTGATTGGATTTGGTTGCGGCTACAAAGCCGACTCCTCACCAATCCGACCTTAAATGGCTCGCTCCTCCGCCATCCCTTCTGCTGCCTCCTGTCGCCAACGCGCCACGAGCGCCTTTCGCCCTGAAAGGCCCAGTGAGCTAACAATCTCTGCGGGTGAAATGCGTTGCTGCAAATATTGCCGCAGCGCAGGAAGGGGCAATTCTGTTTGCAACAATAAGCGCTGCAACGCAGGTAAACTGGCCTCTAACGGGCGGGAAGCCGAGGCAAAACCCGCCAACTCACGCCAGTCGTCGTCTTTTAAAGTGACATCCGGCTGTTCAGGCAGGGAGAGCGAGGCTGGCGTATCAATCTCAATCCATTGCTGCAACCAATACCAATCTCGCTCTAATTGCTGCCGTGCAGCGGTGCAGAGTGCTCGCCCGGCGTGACTCAGGGGCAATATCGCCATGGCGGCATAGCAGCCGCTACTGGCTTCTTGGTGGCTACCCATTCGCACTAGTTGGAATCCACAGGTGTGCCAAAAATGCGCTAATTCAGCGGTATAGCCAAAACTGACCGAAAGAAAATCCAGTTGATCTTGCAGCCCGCGCGCCTGCTCTGCGGCAATCATCTGCCGGGCAATCCCCTGCCGACGCCATGAGGGGGCGACCGCCACGCGGCTGATACGCCGTGATAGCAGGATCGGCGCTTGCCACTGCCCACTGTGAGCCGCCAGTGATTGCGCCACTAAACTGCCTTTGGGCCGCCGCCTGCCCGCCCAAACATCTTGGGCCAACGCATGGCTCAAGCCGCCTTCATCTACCAGCCACAGTGCGCCGACCACGGAGTCAGCCACCTTCGCCGCAGAGAAATGCATCCCCGGCGCATCCATCAAACGCCGCAAATCCAGAGGTGTAGTCCGGTAATGCGCACTGGAGAGCAAACCATAAAATTGCCGCAGTAATTCGGGGTTATCCCGCCAATCTCGCTGCTCGCAGGCAATGATATCGACTGACGAGGAGGAGGGTGTTGTCAGCGGCCACGTCTCATCAAACAGCATGACCGCATCCACAATGCGCTCCAACGGATCGTGGCTGGCCCAACGAATAGGGTCCGTCAGTGTCAAGTGATGCCAATCGTTCAGGGTGGCGCAAAATTTCAGTAAAAATCCGCGTCCGGTGCCTTCGTAGCCCTGCACCGTGGTGGTTAATAGCGCGCGCGGGAAGTAGGCCAGTAGCGCGGAGAGTAATGCCGTGGGGATAGCGGCGGCCTCATCAATCAATAGCCAATCAACCTCACTGACATCGTGCTGGCGGCAGTAATCCAGCAGGGCATCCGGCGCCCAAAACTGCGCCCGTTCACCCGCGTGCGCATTCAATACTTGCGTGGCGGCTTTGCCCGGCCCGGTCACCCAGCAGCGACCTTGCCACTGTGCCACCAACATGCCTGCAAGGGTCGATTTACCACGTCCACGCGCGGCAGTCAGCACCCAGACACCCTGTTTGGCCTGCATCAAACGCTGAAGAATATTTTGTTGCTCAATAGTAGGAGAGCCATCAGGCCGCTGCCAGTTGGGTCGTGAATCCACCATCAGCATCGGTTGCGGCTGGCCCTCTTGCCACAAGAGCACATAGGGATCAGCCAACAGTTGGCGTTGCAGATGCTGGATAAAGTGGGGTGTGGCGATTGGCTCACCCTGCTCACTCCATCGCAAGCTATCCGTATCCGGTAGGCTCGACCAGCGCCCCCACTCTGGCACCAAAAGCACCAGCCAGCTTCCTGCCTGTAATGTGCCCGCCAGCACCGCCAGTGCCTCGGTATTCAAGCCGTCAGTAGCATCAAATATGCCGTGCACCCCCTCCTGACCCAATAAGGTTTTTGCCGCTGTTGGCGGAAGGCCATGGGTGTCGGCGGGTAAATCCTCGCCCAGCCACAGCCAATCTCCCGGCAGTTGCCGACGGAGATTGAGCGCCTGTTGCCGTGACCACTCAGCGCTACCACTGAGGACCAGTAAGCGGCGAATCCCCTGCTGCGCCATCAGCGGCTGGCTGGCAACAATCCCATGGCTCACGCTAGGATTTACCAATCACCAGCGAGAGTAATCCGGCGGCGATCAATGGCCCAACCGGCACACCTCGGAATAATGCCACCCCCAGAACCGTCCCGACCAACAACCCAGCCACTACCGAGGGTTGATGTGTCATTAACGAAACACCTCGCCCGCCGAGCCACGACACCGCCACACCCACCACAATGGCTAATATTGACTTCCATTGCACAAAGGAGTGGAGCACCTCGCTGGCGCTGATTTTACCGCTGGCAATCGGGGTCATCACCCCAATAGTCAAGATCAGGATACCGATGGTTAAGCCATATTTCTCTATCCACGGGAAGAACTGATTCAGGGGGGTAATGCGAATGGCGAGTAGTGTCAGAATGGCTAATGTGACGGTCATATTGTGGCTGATGATTCCGAGCGCAGCCAACGCCAATAGAATCAATAGAGTGGGATCAAGAGCGGCCATGGTTATCTTTGCCTTGCAAGAGATGCCGGCAGCGAGAGTGCCGGCAAGAAAAAAGTGCGGTTATGATAGTCGCTGCTGACGCGAGGTTCTAGCGCTATTAGCGGCTGGCAAAGGTATTGCAGCTATTGGGGTCGCCACTGTCGAATCCACGTTTAAACCAAGTATAACGTTGCTGTGAGGTGCCGTGCGTGAAGCTGTCAGGCACCACGCGCCCTTGGCTCTGCTGCTGGAGTCGGTCATCACCAATGGCCTGCGCGGCATTCAGAGCCTCTTGCAAGTCCCCGACCTCCAGCACTTGCTGTTCGTCCATCGCTTTGCCCCACACGCCCGCAAAACAGTCTGCCTGCAACTCCATTTTGACCGATAGGCGATTGGCCTCTGCTTGCGTCGCGCCCTGTTGCTGTTGGCGCACTTTGGTGTCGATGCCCATTAAGTGCTGCACATGGTGCCCCACTTCGTGAGCAATCACATAGGCTTGCGCGAAATCACCGTCTGCTCCCAGCTTGTTTTTCATCTCTTCGTAGAAAGATAAATCGATATAAACCGTGCTGTCTGCCGGGCAGTAAAATGGCCCCATCACTGATTGTCCGGTGCCGCAGCCAGTGCGGGTTGCGCCACGGTACATCACCAATTTAGGTTCTTGATAGGTGCGGCCCATTTTCTGGAAAATCGGTTTCCAGGTATCTTCCGTGTCCGCCAGAATCACCGAGGTGAACTTGGCATACTGGTCATCTTTGGCGCTGATGGAGCTTGATGAGCGCGGCGGTGCCTGAGTTTGCGACATGGGATCACTGCCATTCAACAGTGGCGTCAGATCAACCCCATAGTAGCCCGCGACCAGCACCACAATCAGGATGACAATGCCGCCCTTGCCGCCAATCGGCGGTCGAAATCCACCGCCACCACCGGATGAGTCACCCCGCCGATCTTCTACATTGTCACTTTCGCGACGACCTTGCCAACGCATAGCTTTGCTCCCAAATATATTCCATACGTATTATCGTAGGAAATCAGAGAGCCTAATACCATTAAAAGTACAAATGATTAATGCCACGGGGGAAAATAAGAAGAGTTGAGGGGGAGATAGAACTATCTCCCCTTAAAACGTAATCGATTGCGCGGTTAGTCTAATTTTACGCCAATACGGTGCGCAACTTCTTCATAGGCTTCAATCAAACCACCCAAGCTCTGACGGTAGCGGTCTTTATCCATCTTGTTGAGGGTCTTCTTATCCCACAAGCGGCTGCCATCAGGTGAGAACTCATCACCCAATACCACTTCACCGTTGAACAGGCCAAATTCCAACTTGAAGTCCACCAAGATTAAGCCAGCATCGTCAAACAGCTTGCTCAGCACATCATTGGCTAAATAGCTCAGCTCTTTCATCCGCGCTAATTGTGCTTCTGTCGCCCAACCAAAGGTTTTGCAGTAAGACTCGTTAACCATCGGGTCATGCATCGCGTCGTTCTTCAAAAACAGATCAAACAGCGGTGGGTTCAGTTCCAAACCCTCTTCGATACCCAGACGTTTGACCAAGGAGCCAGCCGCGCGGTTACGGATAACGCATTCAACCGGGATCATATCCAGTTTTTTCACCAGCACTTCGGTATCAGACAGCAAACGCTCCATCTGAGTAGGAATTCCGGCCGCTTCTAATTTAGCCATAATAAAATGGTTAAATTTGTTGTTTACCATGCCCTTACGATCGAATTGCTCAATGCGCTGACCATCCAGTGCTGACGTATCGTTACGGAACTCCAATACCAATAGGTCAGGATTTTCGGTGGTGTAGACGGTCTTCGCCTTCCCACGATACAACTCAGCTAGCTTTTGCATCTTAATTACTCCAGTAATGTGAAATGTAACTCGCCATAAAATGACTAAGCCCTAAATAATTCGAGTTGCAGGAAGGCGGCAAGAGAGAGAACCCCGAGGAGCTTACATCAGTAAGTGATTCGGGTTATTGAACATAGCCAACGCACATGCAGCTTGAAGTATGAGGGGGTTAAAGGGGCCGAAGCCCCTTTGGTTTTATTGGGTATTTGTGGCGCTTGTCTGGCTAAACGCCGCCTGGAACACCGCGACCAGCGCATCATTCTGCGACTGGGTTAGGGTGTGCCCTTTCGGGCCGATGAATTGCAAGCTACTGCGGTTATCAAGGTCACCGACTTGCAGCTTGTAATCACCTTCTGGCAATTCAGGGTCTTTAGCTCCCAACGCATCCCAGCTACTGCTGCTCATGGATTTGTTGGTCACATTGATTGAGCCTTGCGGACGGCTGCGGTCAGTCACTTTCATGCCGACTTTCTCAAGTGCGGCGGGCAGACGCTCCCACAGCACAGCATAAGGTGCGCGGACAATCAGTTGTGGTAGACCCGTGTCATCGCTGCCGCTTTGCACGTCGAGTGTACCCACTTTACGGGCAGCTTGACTGCTTTCGCTGTCAGAACGGACCTTATCCAAGCCTTCGATAATGGCATTCAGCATTGCGCCATTGTAGCGCTGGATTTCGGTATAGCTGGTAATGGGCTGACCGCCCTGCTGTAAAGCAAGGGATTTCACCACCAAGACCAACTGATAACCCTGCTCCTGCACACTTATCTGATAACGGCCTTCAAACTGTACGTCTTCATCAGCGCGATTCCATTTAACCCAATCCGTGGTCAAGGTTTGGCTGGCATCCTGACGGCTGGCTATCGCCCAGTTTTTATCTTGAAGGACGCGGGTCACCTGCGCCCACAGATTACGGTTTTGCGGGCTATTTTCTAACAATAGCTTGCTGGTATCGTTAGCATTTTCAGCGCGAGAGCCGCTTAACAATGCCAGGGGTTGTACCGGAGGACGGATGTCCAACTGCTTACCCACAGCGCCTTGAGAGTTGACGGTACGGACATCAAAATCGCCATTTTGTACTGGCAGAATCATTCCTGCGGGTGAGTTAAGCGGTTTCAGCCCCGGTGCTTCCAGATAAGATTCGTCACCGCCAACCTGGCGTTTGTAGCGTTGGTCAGTGGTACAGCCTGCTAGCAGCATGGCCAGCGAAACACCCACTACCGTGACTACCGTCGACTTTTGCAATGTTATTGCCATCAAATTTCCCTAAGAGTTACAGCAAACCTGCGCTTTTCAGCGCGTCTTCCACAATCCGTTTAGCCGGATCAGTCAGCGGGGTCATGGGCAGACGCAAAGTGTCATTCGCCATGAGTCCCAGTTGCTTTGCGGCCCATTTCACCGGAATTGGGTTTGCTTCTACAAATAAATGCTGATGCAGTGGCATCAAGCGCTGATTCAAACGGCGTGCTTCTGCAAAGTTGCCTTGTGCCGCTAATGCACAAAGTTCAGCCATTTCACGTGCAGCGATGTTCGCCGTCACGGAAATAACCCCTTTGCCGCCCAGTTGCATAAAGTCTAGCCCGCTAGCATCGTCACCACTGAGCAGGATGAAATCTTCATCATCAACCAGCACTTGGATCTGACTAACACGACTTAAGTTCCCTGTTGCCTCTTTAACAGCAACAATATTTTTAATCTTGGCTAAGCGGGCAATGGTTGGCGGCAACATATCGCAACCGGTACGCGAAGGCACATTATAGAGAATTTGGGGCAAATCGGTACTTTCAGCAATCGCTTTGAAGTGCTGATATAGCCCTTCCTGCATTGGCCGATTGTAATATGGCGTCACAGTCAAGCAACCCACAACACCGGTGTTATTGAATCGTTGCGTGAGAGAAATGGCTTCGGAGGTGGCATTAGCGCCGGTTCCAGCAATGATGGGAATGCGGCCATCAGCCAGTTCGAGGGTCTGCATGACCACATCGACATGCTCGTCATGGTTCAGTGTGGCAGACTCACCCGTGGTGCCCACGGAGACAATCGCCGCAGTACCGCTGGCGACATGATAATCAATCAGTTTCTTCAGGCTCGCACGATCGACAGCACCTTTGTCGTCCATCGGCGTTACCAGTGCAACTATGCTACCTGTAAACATTCGATTTTCTGTAATTACCGGACTTCCCGTAGACATTGACCACCCCCACCTTAAACAAGTTACTCATGGTACTTTTGACCTCTATCCAAAAGCAAGCAAACAACTGTGTTGTAAGCGCTTGGCAGCAGGTTTTTTTTGTGTTTACCATGGTAACCCCAAAGAGCATGACAGGAAGAGCGATTTTGCCGCAGCTTGATGAACATTATCTGGTCATTACCGCACTGGGTGCTGACCGCCCTGGAATCGTCAATACTATCACCCGCCATGTCAGTAGCTGCGGTTGTAATATTGAAGATAGCCGACTGGCTATGTTCGGTGAAGAGTTCACCTTTATTATGCTGCTTTCAGGCAGTTGGAATGCCATTACTCTGCTGGAATCAACCTTGCCGCAAAAAGGCGCAGAGCTTGATTTGTTGATTGTGATGAAGCGTACCAATGCCCAAGACCAGAAAGCGATGCCAGCGACAGTATGGGTAAAAGTGGAAGTGAATGACTCCCCACATATTATTGAACGCTTTACCAACCTGTTCCATTGCCACAATATGAATATCGCGGAGTTGGTTTCTAAAACTCAATCGGCGGAAAGCGATACGCCTCCTCGGTTGCATATTCAGATAAGTGCACACAGTCCCGCCAGCCAAAACAGTTCGATAATTGAACACGCTTTTTATCAGCTATGTACAGAACTCAATGCGCAAGGCAGTATTAGCGTTGTGAACTATCCACAGCATGACTCACGAATGGAGAGTTAGTAATGAGCCCATTGAAAGCCGGTGATTTAGCGCCGAAGTTTAGTTTGCCCGACCAAGATGGCGAGCAAATTAGTTTGGCCGACTTCCAGGGACAACGTGTCTTGGTCTATTTTTATCCTAAAGCCATGACACCGGGCTGTACTGTTCAGGCCTGTGGTCTGCGGGACAACATGGATGAATTAAAAAGCGCAGGCGTCGAAGTGCTGGGTATTAGCACCGATAAACCTGAAAAGCTGTCGCGTTTCGCAGAGAAAGAGCTGCTGAATTTCACTTTGTTGTCTGACGAAGATCATCAGGTTGCAGAGCAATTTGGCGTTTGGGGCGAGAAAAGTTTTATGGGTAAAACCTACGATGGTATCCACCGTATCAGCTTCTTAATTGATGCCGACGGTAAGGTGGAGCATGTGTTTGATAATTTCAAAACGACCAATCACCACGATATTGTGATGGACTATTTGCGCCAAAGCGCCTGAGTCGTTTCGTTATCACTGCTACCCATAAAAAGCAAAAAAGAGCGTTTAGGCGCTCTTTGAGTTTGTTGACAAAGTAGCTGATAGCTCAGTGAGTGAAGGGTTTACCGCACCTAGGGGCACTCCGGCGGCTCACGCCGCTACGACCCCAACGGCACGATTCCCCTTCATTTAATTTTGTCATCAGTCTGAAAGAGCGTTTATGCGCTCTTTTTTTATTGATTAATCCGCGTCAAGCGCCAGCTCTTCCGGCCAAGCATGGATAACGGCTTTGACCAAGGTCGCCAATGGGATAGCAAAGAACACCCCCCAAAAACCCCACATCCCGCCGAAAATAATCACAGACAGAATAATCACCAGCGGATGCAGATTGACCGCTTCCGAGAACAGCACAGGTACCAGCAAGTTGCCATCCAACCCCTGCACCACCAGATAGGCGACAAACAGAGTCCAGAAATCCGCCCCCAGCCCCCATTGGAATAGCGCCACCAACACCACCGGGATGGTGACAATCACCGCACCAATATAGGGGATCAAAACCGAGAAGCCGACCAACACCGCCAGTAATAGCGAGTAATTCATGCCCATAATAAAGAACACTAAATAGGTAGCGATCCCCACAACCACCATCTCCACCACTTTGCCGCGAATATAGTTAGTGATCTGCTGGTTCATCTCCAGCCAGACTTGCCCGGCAAGGCCACGGTTACGCGGCAAAACACGGCGCACCGCATTCAACATCTGCTCTTTGTCCTTGAGCAGGAAAAATAGCATCAGCGGCACTAAAATCAGATAGATCGCCAGTGTCAGCAAGCCGATCAATGAGGCCACCGAGATTTTAACCACCGATTCCCCCATGCCAGACAGCTTGTTACGCAGATTCTCCGCCATCATATCGACGATGCCGGCATCCACCAGCGCGGGATACCGCGAGGGCAATGTTTGCGCAAATGCGTTGAATTTATTCAGCATTTTCGGCATATCGGATATCAGATTATTACCCTGTTGCCAAACAGTCGGTGCCACGACAAACACCGCCAGCAGTGTGATACCGCCGAAAACCACCAGTACGATAGTCGCGGCCCAAAGCCGTGAGCAGCCAATGCGCTGTAGCCGGGCAGTCGGCCACTCCAGCAGATACGCCAGCACAATTGCCGCCAGTAGCGGAGCCAAAATACCGCTGAAGAAATAGAGAATGCAGAATCCAGCCAACAGAATAACCAGTAAAGCGATAACCTGCGGGTCGGTAAAACGGCGACGATACCACTGCAACAACAGCTCTAGCATCCGAAATTGCTCCTTAAATACCATGAAGAACCCGCAAATTGGCGTGTTCCTTAAACAGCCTCACTCAGCAGAGGCACGACCCGAAGGTCAAAATGATGTGTCGGCTCTTCCATAGCGCCATTGCCTTGGTATCCATTAAGCTATAACTATTTCTTTATATTCGCAGGCTAGCTAAGATAGTTGCGTGTCTCAGCAATGAATGTTGAACTTAGCCTTTGACCTATTTAATCCTATTTTTGTGATCTATACCCAATAGATTTCAAGATGCAGGAAAGCGGCAAGCAAGAAAATTCCGATAAGCTGACATCAATAAGTGATTCGGTGATTACGTGCGGCCAATGCACCTGCAACATGAAAAATGACGGGTATAACGCGTTTTCGTGATGATTGTACTGGAGAGCAGAGTAAGGAAGAAGAACTCTTACGCATCTCGGGGTCTAATTGTCATTACATTAGCAGGGGCAGCTTCAGTTATGACTTATCGATTTAGCAAAACAGGTCGGTTCAGTAAGAGAGTGATCGCAACACTGCTCAGTAGCTTGCTGCTCACCAGCACCCTCCCCGCGAGTGCCGAGACGCAAGACCTGCTGCCCGATATTGGTACTTCAGCAGGTGCCACCTTAAGCATCGATCAGGAGCTGGCAATGGGGGATTTCTATGTCCGCCAAATGCGAGCCAGTGCGCCACTCATTTATGATCCGTTATTGACGCAATATATCAATTCGCTGGGTAACCGGCTGGTGGCTAATGCCAACTCAGTGCGCACCCCCTTCCATTTCTATCTGGTCAATAACGACCAGATTAACGCCTTTGCTTTCTTTGGTGGCAACGTGGTGCTTCACTCCGCGCTGTTCCGCTATACCGATAACGAAAGTGAATTGGCATCCGTACTGGCCCATGAAATATCTCATGTGACTCAACGCCACTTGGCTCGGGCCATGGAAGAGCAACAGCGCATGGCCCCGCTGACATGGGTCGGCGTTTTAGGCTCGATCTTGTTGACAATGGCCAGCCCACAAGCCGGTATGGCGGGCTTAAGCGGCACACTGGCGGGCGCTCAGCAAGGTATCATCAGCTTTACTCAGGGCAATGAGCAGGAAGCAGACCGCATTGGTATTCAAGTGCTGCAACGTTCAGGATTTGATCCGCAAGCCATGCCAAATTTCCTGCAAAAACTGGCCGATCAGTCACGATATGCGTCAAAACCGCCGGAAATGCTGCTGACACACCCCTTACCCGATAGCCGATTGTCCGATGCCCGCAACCGCGCTAACCAAATGAAGCCACACCCAATCGCTTCATCACAAGATTATTTATTCGCCAAAGTTCGAATTCTGGGCATGTATGGTTCAACAGAGAACAGCTTGACCCCCGACCTGCTGGACACCCTGAGTAAAGGCACGGTGCGCGAACAGTTGGCCGCTAAATATGGTCAGGCCATTCTGCTATATCAGGCCAAGAAATACGATGAAGCCCGCAATCAGTTACAGCCGATCTTAACGCAGCAACCGGATAATATTTGGTTCCTCGATTTGATGACCGATATTGATTTGGGGCAAAACAGAGCGGCCGCCGCCATTTCTCGCCTGCAAGCCGCCACCGCGAAACAACAAAATGATGAGCCGGTATTGCAACTGAACCTCGCCAATGCCTACGTTCAAGGGGGGAAACCCGCTGAAGCCATCAAGCTATTACGCCGCTATACCTTCGCCAATCCAAATGACCCAAATGGCTGGGATCTGCTGGCGCAAGCCGCCGCTGCACTGGGTTTGCGTGATCAGGAGTTGGCCGCTCGAGCGGAGAGTTTGGCATTGAGTGGCAAGCTGACACAGGCTATCGGCCTGCTGAGCGATGCCAGTGCACGGGTGAAGTTGGGGAGTCTGGAACAAGCACGTTATGACGCCCGAATTGACCAGTTGCGCAAGCTCAATGAGCGTTTCCGTAAATACCAGAAGTCTTAAGGAAAGTTACCATGAAAGAGGTCACGATTTATCATAACCCACGCTGTTCTAAAAGCCGGGAAACACTTGCGCTAGTCGAGCAACAGGGCATCCAGCCACAAGTGGTGTTGTACTTAAACACGCCGCCGTCAGTGGAGACGTTAAAAAAGTTACTGCAACAGTTGGGATTTAGTGATGCACGTCAGTTGATGCGCACCAAAGAGGATTTGTATCAAGATCTCAATTTGGCAGATAACGCGCTGACACAAGATCAATTGCTGCAAGCTATGCACGATAATCCCAAACTGATCGAGCGCCCTGTTGTGGTTTATCAAGGCAAAGCGCGTATTGGCCGCCCGCCAGAGCAGGTACTTGAAATTTTGCCGTAAATTGACCGAATGAATCCCGATGAGCTGATTCATATTCATGCACTGACTAAAGTTCGTGAGACGATAGAGTAAATATCAGCGGGATCTTTGAGGTGGAGATAGGGCCAGGGGGCAGAAAGAGTTAAAGGTTAAGTGTCTCTTTGACAAAAGGAATGGTCAGCTTACGTTGTGCCGTAATGGAGGCCCGATCAAGCTGATTCAGCGTCGTAAACAGGGTGCGCATCTCCCGATCCAGCCGCTTTAGCAAAAAGCGGCCAACATCTTCCGGCAATTCAAAACCCCGCAATTTGGCGCGCAACTGCAAAGCCTGCAACTTTTCATCATCGGAGAGAGGCTGCAATTTATAGATCTGGCCCCAATCGAGGCGAGAAGCTAAATCAGGCAAACCGAGATTTAACTGCCGTGGCGGGCGATCTCCGGTGATCAATAAGCGGGTACGGCCAGTTTCCACAATGCGGTTATAGAGATTAAACATCGCCATTTCCCACTGTTCGTCACCGGCAATGCACTCGATATTATCAATACACACCAGCGCTAACTGCTCCATGCCATCCAGCACTTCCGGCACAAAATAGGCGCGTTTATCCAGCGGAACATAGCCTACGGCCTCGCCTTTTTGCGATAACTCAGCACAAGCAGCATGTAACAGATGGCTGCGGCCACCGCCTTCGCGTGACCAGAAATAGATATAACTGCCGTGGGATTGATGAACAGCGGACTGGATCGCCGCTAATAGCGACGGGTTCTCCCCCGGATAAAAACTGGCAAAAGTTTCATCATCAGGAAGATAAAGTGGCAGTGAAAGCTGTGCCGGCGTATTCAGAAAAGCACCTCAACCAACAAAACGGGCGGGAAAACAGGGAAAGCTTAACACAAAAAGTGACAACAGCATAAAAACCTGATCTGGGGTTAAAAAATGGCCGAACCGAGATAGGCGAACCGCAGATAACCGCGGCTCGGCCAGATTTCACTTTTTATTGAGCAGACTTATCTTCCGCCGCATCAAGAATCTCTTCTTCTGCGCGGAATAAGCTGATCACTTTGAACAGCAGGCTTAGGCCGATGCCAACCACGGTCGCCAGCGCCATGCCTTTAAGCTCAGTCGCGCCAATGTTCACTTTTGCGCCACTCACCCCGATGATCAAGATAACCGAGGTTAAGATCAGGTTTTGTGCCTTGTTATAGTCCACTTTTGACTCGATCAACACTCGGATGCCTGATGCCGCAATCACGCCGTACAACAGCAGTGAAACACCGCCCATCACGGGAACAGGAACCGCTTGAATGGCGGCCGCAAGTTTACCGACACAAGAGAGCATAATCGCCAGAATCGCCGCACCACCGATGACCCAAGTGCTGTAAACACGGGTGATCGCCATCACGCCGATATTTTCGCCATAAGTGGTATTTGGCGTGGAGCCGAAGAAACCAGAGATGACAGTAGAAATACCGTTGGCGAACATCGAACGATGCAGACCGGGGTCGCGAATTAAATCTTTTTTCACAATGTTGGCCGTCACCACCAGATGCCCGATATGCTCGGCAATCACCACCAGTGCCGCAGGCAAGATGGTCAGGATGGCGAACCACTCAAAACGTGGGGTATAGAAGGTCGGCAAAGCAAACCAATGGGCTTCGCTAATCGGCGTTAAATCAACCACACCCATCACGAATGACAGAGCATAACCGACCAATACCCCAATCAGAATAGGGATGATGGCGAAGAAGCCACGGAACAGCACCGAACCCAAGATGGTCACCCCTAAGGTCACCATTGATATAATGATAGTGGTTGAATCTACCGTCACCCCTTGTGCGGGCAGCAGCCCCGCCATGCCGGCAGCAACCCCGGCTAACTCAAGGCCGATAACAGCAACAATCGCCCCCATCGCCGCTGGCGGGAATATCACATCCAACCAGCCCGTCCCGGCTTTTTTCACAATCAGCGCCACCAGACAGAACAGCACGCCGCACATGATAAAGCCCCCCAGCGCGACTTCGTACCCTAATGGCAACAACAGTAACACTGGTGAGATAAATGCAAAACTTGACCCCAGATAAGCCGGAATTTTGCCCTTACAGATGAACAGATAGAGCAAGGTGCCGATGCCGTTGAACAGCAGCACCGTGGCCGGGTTAATTTTAAACAGGATAGGAACTAAAACGGTGGCACCGAACATGGCGAACAAATGTTGAAAACTCAGGGGGATCGTCTGGAGCAGCGGTGGGCGCTCGCTGACGCCAATGGTGCGACGGCTCATTCTTCTATCCTCTTCAATGGTGTGATTTATGCTAAAAATTATTCAAAAAAAAGCCGACTATCGAGTCGGCTATCTGAAGGTTACTTCGTTCCGAAAATCTTATCACCGGCATCACCCAACCCTGGGATGATGTAACCCTGTTCGTTCAAGCCCTGATCGATAGAGGCGGTGTATAGCTCAACATCTGGATGGGCGGCTTCCAATGCTTTGATGCCTTCCGGTGCCGCAACCAAGACCAAGACTTTAATGCTCTGGCAGCCCGCTTTCTTCAGCAGGTCAATGGTCGCAATCATCGAACCACCGGTGGCTAGCATCGGGTCAACCACCAACGCCATGCGCTCATTGATATTTGAAACCAATTTCTGGAAGTAAGGAACTGGCTTTAGCGTCTCTTCATCACGATAGACACCGACCACGCTGATGCGGGCGCTCGGTACATTCTCTAACACCCCTTCCATCATGCCCAAACCGGCACGCAGAATCGGCACCACAGTGATTTTTTTACCTTTAATCTGTTCTACTTCAACCGGCCCGTTCCAACCCTCGATGGTCACTTTTTCAGTTTCCAGATCGGCGGTTGCCACGTAAGTCAGTAAACTCCCCACTTCAGACGCTAACTCGCGAAAACGCTTCGTACTGATATCATTTTCACGCATCAAACCAAGTTTATGTTTTACTAGCGGGTGTTTCACCTCAACGATCTTCATTATTTTTCTCCTGGTTAGGCGACTGGCGGCCAAAAAAATCGCGAGATTATACCGCCTTTTTTTTTGAACGCCACAATGAATAGCCTGATTCAGATCAATAGAAAATCATTATTAAGTCAAGAAAGCTAAAAATCAGCGTGATGTCACAAGCCACTCGCAAACGTTTGCCTGCGCTGTTAGAATTGTCGCGTTTTCTTTAAACCGCCAACCGCCGTGGGGACCTCGCAGTGACCAACAAAACCTCTCTCAGCTATAAAGACGCAGGTGTAGATATTGATGCCGGCAATGACCTTGTTGATCGCATAAAAGGTGTGGTTAAACAGACCCGTCGCCCAGAGGTCATGGGTGGATTGGGCGGCTTCGGTGCCCTGTGCGCTTTACCGCAAAAATACCGTGAACCTATTTTAGTTTCAGGTACCGATGGCGTGGGCACCAAGCTGCGTCTGGCGATGGACCTGAAACGCCACGATACCATCGGTATCGATTTAGTGGCCATGTGTGTCAACGATCTGGTGGTACAAGGTGCAGAACCCCTGTTCTTCCTCGACTACTTCGCCACCGGTAAACTGGATGTGGATACCGCCGCCAGTGTGATTACCGGTATCGCCGAAGGGTGCAAACAGTCAGGTTGTGCGCTGGTCGGCGGCGAAACTGCCGAAATGCCGGGCATGTACCACGGCGAAGATTATGACGTGGCTGGCTTCTGTGTTGGTGTGGTCGAAAAATCTGAAATCATCGATGGCACCAAAGTGACGCCGGGTGATGTTCTGGTGGCCTTAGGTGCCAGCGGCCCACACTCCAATGGCTATTCTCTGGTGCGCAAAATTCTGGAAGTCAGTAACACCAACCCAGAACAGACCCAGTTGGAAGGCAAATCGCTGGCCGATCATTTGCTGGAACCGACCAAAATCTACGTAAAATCGATTCTGAGTCTGATTGAACAACTGGATATTCATGCGATTGCTCACCTGACCGGCGGCGGCTTCTGGGAGAATATCCCTCGCGTATTACCGCAAGGCACTCAAGCGGTTATCGATGAAGCGAGCTGGCAGTGGCCGGCAGTATTTAGCTGGTTGCAGCAAGCCGGGAATGTGAGCCGCCACGAAATGTACCGCACCTTTAACTGTGGTGTCGGCATGGTGGTTGCTCTCCCTGCGGAACTGGCGGATAAAGCGGTTGAGTTGCTGACCGCATCTGGCGAAAAAGCGTGGAAAATCGGTGTGATCGCCGCCGCCGCTGAAGGCGCTGAACAAGTTATTATTAATCCATAGTATTATTTTAGATATATCGCTATTTTTTAATGTCAACATTGACGCCTATACCCAAGGTTATTGGAGTTGCAGGTAGGCGACAAGTGAACGCATCCCGATGAGCTTATTTATAAGCAAGGCTAACGGCCCGTAAGTGATTCGGGTTCGTGAGCGCAGCTAACACCCCTGCAACTTCAAGAACGAAGGGTATATGAAGAGAATCGTTGTTTTAGTCTCAGGCCAAGGAAGCAACCTACAAGCCCTGATCGACGCCCAGCAGCAAGGGCGGATTTCAGGTCAGATTAGCGCGGTATTCAGCAATAATCCTGAGGCTTATGGGCTGGAACGGGCTGAATTGGCAGGCATTTCACATCATGCTCTGGATGCCAAAGCCTTTACTGACCGCACCAGTTTTGATGCGGCATTAGCCCAAGCTATCGACCAATATCAGCCGGATTTGCTGGTACTGGCGGGTTATATGCGCATTCTCAGCCCGGCGTTTGTCCAGCACTATGCTGGGCGGATGTTAAATATCCACCCCTCTCTGCTGCCAAAATACCCTGGTCTGCACACACACCGTCAGGCACTGGAAAACGGCGATCAGGAGCACGGCACCTCTGTCCATTTTGTGACTGAGGAGCTGGATGGCGGCCCAGTGATTCTGCAAGCTAAAGTCCCTATTTTTAGTGATGATACCGAAGAGGATGTCGTCGAGAGAGTGCAAACTCAGGAGCACAGCATCTATCCACTGGTGGTGGGTTGGTTTACTGATGGCCGTCTGACCATGCATGATAATGCGGCTTGGCTGGATGGTGAGCGCTTGCCCGCACAGGGACATGCCGCTGAATAAAAATGGCCGTTAAATAGATACTTTGCTTGTTAAATAGATATTGGCGAAAGGCGCTACCATTTTATGGCGAGCGCCTTTTTTAATTCTCTCGTGCTTACACCTTATGCTAAGAGTATAATTTTTATGGCAGCAACCGCTGTCGCAACATGAGGAATAAGTATGTCTACCACCAGCAGCGTCCGTTTACGTCCACTTGAACGGGATGATCTGCCGTTTGTCCATCAGTTAGATAACAATGCCAGTGTGATGCGCTATTGGTTCGAGGAGCCTTACGAGGCATTTGTCGAACTCTCTGATCTCTACGATAAACATATTCACGACCAGAGCGAACGCCGCTTTATTATTGAAAGTCAGGGCACCAAAGTCGGTTTGGTCGAGTTAGTTGAGATTAACCATATTCACCGCCGAGCTGAGTTTCAGATTATTATTGACCCAGCCCATCAAGGCAAAGGCCATGCGGGAACGGCAGCAAAACTGGCGATGGAATACGGCTTTTCAGTGTTGAATTTGTACAAACTTTATCTGATCGTGGATAAAGAGAATAAAAAAGCCATCCATATCTACAGCAAGTTAGGTTTTGAAGTGGAAGGTGAACTGAAGCAAGAGTTCTTTATCAATGGTGAATACCGTACTGTTATTCGTATGTGCATTTTTCAGCCACAATATTTGGCTAAATATAAAACGCCATCGATAAAGAGTGCTTAATTGAGCGCCGTATTGGGGCCATCCGGCCCCAATTAAAGGCCTCAACCATAACGCCCGGTAATATAATCTTCCGTGCGCCGCTGATGGGGCGAAGTAAACAGAGCATCAGTATTGTTATACTCCACCAAACTCCCCTGATGAATAAACGCGGTATAGTCTGACACCCGCGCCGCCTGCTGCATGTTATGAGTCACCAACACCACGGTATATTGCTGTTTTAGTGTGGTAATTAGCTCTTCAATGGTCAGCGTTGAAATAGGGTCGAGAGCCGACGTCGGCTCATCCAGCAACAACACTTCCGGCTCGATCGCAATGGCTCTGGCTATCACCAAGCGCTGCTGCTGGCCGCTTGAGAGACGAAACGCATTTTCTCGCAACCGATCTTTCACCTCATGCCATAGCGCCGCCGCCCGCAGTGAGCGCTCAACGGCGTCATCAAGCACCCGACGATCACGAACTCCCTGCAAGCGCAGCCCATATACAACATTCTCATAAATTGATTTCGGGAATGGGTTCGGCCGCTGAAAGACCATGCCGACCCGCCGACGCAATGCGGCAACATCAGTGGGTTTGCTGGTGATGATCTCGCCGCCCAGACGAATCTCCCCCTCGAGGCGACAGTTATCCAGCAGATCATTCATGCGGTTGAAACAGCGCAATAAGGTGGATTTACCGCAACCGGACGGACCAATCAGTGCGGTGACACGGTGCTTCGGCACATTAAACGAAATATCATGCAGCACCTGTTTGTCGCCATAGAATAGATTGAGCTTTTCGACCGCCAGTGCCGTTTGCTCGTCAGTCAATTGCTGCACATCAAACAGTGGCAGCGCATCCGGCATCAAAAGTCCCATATTTCGTCCTGCGGGTTAAAAAGTGCAATCACAGCATTAAACCTCGGTACTTTTCGCGTAAGTAATGGCGAATGCCGATAGCTGCTAAATTAAGGCCAACCACGATGATCACCAGCAGCAGTGCGGTGGCGAAGACTAATGGGCGGGCCGCTTCCACATTGGGGCTTTGGAATGCCATATCGTAGATCTGGAAGCTCAAATGCATAAATTTACGTTCCAAATGCAGGAACGGGAAGATGCCATCCACCGGCAACAGCGGGGCCGATTTTACCACGCCCACCAGCATCAGCGGGGCAGTCTCACCCGCCGCCCGTGCCACGGCTAAAATCAGCCCGGTGATCATCGCCGGAGCCGCCATCGGCAGCACAATGTGCCACAGTGTCTCGGCTTTACTGGCCCCCAGCGCTTGCGAGCCTTGTCGCAAGCTGGCCGGGATGCGAGATAGCCCCTCTTCGGTGGCGACAATCACCACCGGCAGTGTCAGTAGCGCCAGCGTCAAGGCGGCCCACAATACGCCCGGCGTGCCAAATGTTGGGTTGGGCAACGCCTCGGCATAAAAGAGCTTATCCAATGATCCGCCAATAAAATAGACAAAAAATCCGAGGCCAAATACGCCATAGACAATGGAGGGCACCCCCGCCAAATTCACCACAGAAATACGAATCATCCGGGTCAGCACGTTTTTACCCGCGTATTCATGCAGATAAACTGCCGCAATCACCCCCAATGGCATGACGACGATGGACATCAGTATCACCATCAGCACAGTGCCAAAAATAGCGGGGAAAACACCGCCTTCGGTACTGGCATTACGCGGATTATCGGTCAAGAATTGATGAACCTGCGCCCCCCAGTGGCGTAATTTATCACCCAAATTCATGTCATTGGGATACCAAGCACGGTTGACCTGACTGAGTGACATGGGGTGAATTTGCCCATTCATGTCCCGCAGCAACAAGGTATAGCGGTTTTGCTCGGTTTGCAGGTCGCGCAGCTTCTCCATCATCGCCAAATGGCGGCGCTGTAGCTCTCCCCACTCAGCTTCAATGCTGTCTTGCGATTTGCTGTCGAGCGAACCGGTCATTTGCAGGCGTTTTTTCTGTAGCCGCAACGCCTCAAATTGCTGATTAAGCATATTCATCTGTCGGTACTGAATATCTTTTGACTGCCGCACTAGCCCCTGAATGACAGGAATTAGCTTTTGCAGCTCTTGCGCCAAATTATCGCCCACCAGTGGCTGGCCGTTATCCAGCATTCCCGCGAGAAAACCGTAGGCCGTGCCATGGTTTTGCCGATCGAGCACCAATACCGCTTTAGGCTGTGTGCGTTGCTGAATATCGCTATCAAGCAGCCGATGAAAATCCTGCCCCTGAATCTCTCGATTGCCAGTTTTGATCAGATAGCGGGTCACCGTTTCGCCCGCTTCTGGCGGCAAAATCACCCCCGCCTGTTCCAGTTGCTGACGCGGCAGTGACTGTTGCTGATAAATTTCGCCGATCACGGTAACCGGGCCTGCCGCCGTCTGTTTAAGCTCAAACAGGTAAACTGGCGCGGGCCAGAAATAGCGCATCCCCTGCCCGGCTAATAGCAACACAATCCCCAGCAGCGCCAGCAGACTGATGCTCACAGCGCCAGCCGTCAGCCAGATCCACGGCGAGCCGGAGGCAAACCACTTTTGGGTCGCGCCTGTCGTCGTCATGCCGTCCGCTCCATCTGATAGCGCTCACGCAGCCGCAAACGAATGGCTTCGGCGAGCGTGTTCACTAAAAAGGTGAAACAAAACAGTACCAACGCCGTTAAAAATAGCACCCGATAATGCCCACTCCCCACCACGGCTTCCGGCATCTCAATAGCGATATTGGCGGCCATCGCGCGCAGCCCCTGAAAAATGCTGCCATCAATAATGGGGGTGTTACCGGTCGCCATCAGCACAATCATCGTCTCACCGACTGCACGACCAAAACCAATCATCAGGGCGGAAAAAATACCCGCAAAGGCCGAGGGCAACACCACGCGCACCACCGTCTGCCAAGGGGTCGCCCCCAGCGCCAGTGAACCTTGACTCAGCGACGGCGGCACACTAAAGAGGGCATCTTCCGCCAGTGAGAAGATCACCGGCACCAGAGCAAATCCCATCGCGACACCGACCACTAGCGCATTGCGCTGATCATAGTTGTCGCCCAACCATTCATGTAGCGGCAGCCCCAGCGTCCACACCGACAATTTTGGCCCTAGCCACAAGGCCAACCACCCCGTCAGCAGAATCACGGGCAACAACACGATGACATCCCAACCCGCAGGCCGTGACCACTGCACTTTTTCCGCCAGACGCGCACTGCCCCAACCGCACAATAGGATGGCGAATGCCAACAGCAGCGGCAGCAATAAAATACCCGCCAGATAATTTTCAATCACGGGTGCCAGCCAAATTCCGGCGATCAAACCGATCACCACCGTCGGGAATGCCCCCATCATCTCAATGGCGGGTTTCACCACGCGCCGCAAGCCCGCCGACATGAAATAGGCGGTGTAAATAGCCCCCGCCAGTGCCAATGGAATGGCAAATAACATGGCGTAACCCGCCGCCTTCAATGTGCCGAAAATAATCGGCACTAAACTGAATTTGGCCTGATAGCTCTCTTCGGCGGAGCTTGATTGCCACACATAAGCCGGTTCCGGGTAATTTTCGTACCACACCCGTTGCCACAAACTGCGCCAGTTGATGTCAGGATAGTGGTTATCCACCTGATAAGAGGACCACCCCGTGGCACTCTCCACCAGCAGATGATCGCCCCAAGGGGAGAATGCCGCATGGGTGATCCCCTCGGGCATTTTTTGTTGCAGCAGCGGTGTGGATTGAAGGCTGGAGAAAAGGGATAGCTCGCCTTGTGGCGATAATGACGCAAAGACCCGCCGCAGGTTTTCGGTGGTCAGTAAGCCCTTACCCGCTGGGGTAAAACTGCGAATGCGCGTTAAATGGAACTGATTGTCCGGCGCTTTACGCACGTCGAACCATTGCGTTAACTGACCGTCCGGCGACTGCACCAGCAGCGATTTCCCCCCAGCCAACAGCGAGAGGGTCAATGGCCCATCGACAGCATGTTTATCCTCCCGCAACGACACCACCTCGCGCAGTGTCAGCTCGGTGCCAAGCGAATAGAGGTACAACTGATTGCCCGATAGCAGATAGAGCAACCGCCCATCTGGGGTCAAAAGCAACTGCTCGACCGATGGCGCATCCGTCAATTCGGTGATTTGCTGCCCCTGCGCACTGAACTCCCCGGCCAGCAAGCGGCCATCTTCGGTCACAGCGGCCAGTGAAAATTGCTCTGGTTGCGGTTCAGCCAGCACTAAGTGGTGTAAGCGCTGGCCTTTCAAATCCATCAGGCGCGGTTGATCACCGAGCGGAAATTGCCAGCGGGGCGGTGTCGCCGAAAAATCAGGCTGTACCAGAAGAAGCCGACCCTTGCTCAGGCCCAATCCATATAGAGGCTGCTCCCCCACCGCGCGGCTGATGGATACGGGCGGTGACGACAATATCTGCTCACTGATTAGGCTGCCTGCGGGAGACTCCCCCTGCGCATTGAGTCGAATAAAGTCGCCTTTGCCCTGATTATCAATGCGATAGGCCACCTGCCCTTGAGTATCAAGGCCGAGTGCGATGGTTGGCGCACTGCGATTGACGGCAAACTGATGAGGCAAACTCATCGTGGCGGGCTTAAATAGGGGGAATACGGCGTACAGTAAATAGACGAAAATCAGCATCAGTGTCAGTAATACCAGCAAGCCGCTGCCTGTCACCACCATACGCACCAGACGATCAATGACAGCTCGGCGCTTATCTCTCCCTGATGGTGTTACTACGCCCACTTGCTGCTGCATCTTTGATTGCCCCATGCCCTTACGCCATTTCCGTCTATTGTTAGTTATCAATCCAATCGGCACTATTTAGCAACCATAGCGCTAGATGACCGAGCATCTTATGTCACTTTTGTGGCATTTGCATGACAATGCTATAGACCCGCCATCTTAAAATCTATTGGATAGAGTGACTAGCGAATAAAGTTAACTCATGATATCTGTTGGACTTTATTATCATTCTTTCGCAATAATGTTAACGGACACTAAATACTCCCACAATCATCTTACTGGAGTTGCAATGGGTCAGGAAAAGCTCTACATCGAGAAAGAACTCAGCTGGTTAGCCTTTAATGAGCGGGTATTGCAAGAAGCAGCGGATAAGAGCAATCCACTCATTGAGCGGATGCGATTCCTCGGCATTTACTCCAACAATTTGGATGAGTTCTATAAAGTCCGTTTCGCCGATCTAAAACGGCGCATTTTAATTAGCGAAGAGCAAGGCTCTGCCGTGACCTCGCGCCATTTGCTGAAAAAAATTCAGAGCAAAGTGGTGAAGGCCGACCAAGAATTTGATGGGCTGTATAATGATCTTTTGCTGGAGATGGCGCGTAATCAGATCTTCCTGATTAATGAGCGGCAAATATCCGAGAATCAGCAAATGTGGCTAAAGCTCTATTTTAAGCAGCATCTACGCCAGCACATCACACCGATTCTGATTAATCATGACACCAATTTGGTGCAGTTTTTAAAAGACGATTATACCTATTTGGCAGTGGAAATTATCCGTGGTCAGGATATTGCTTATGCCCTGCTGGAAATTCCTTCAGATAAAGTACCGCGCTTTGTTAATTTGCCGCCAGAGGCTCCTCGCCGCCGCAAGCCAATGATATTACTTGATAATATATTGCGTTATTGCCTCGATGAGATATTTAAAGGCTTCTTTGATTACGACGCGCTAAATGCTTATTCAATGAAGATGACCCGCGATGCTGAATATGATCTGGTCACGGAGATGGAATCCAGCTTGCTGGAACTGATGTCATCGAGCCTAAAACAACGACTGACGGCAGAACCGGTACGCTTTGTTTATCAACGTGATATGCCCGATGAGATGGTGGAGTTACTGCGCGGCAAGCTGGGCATCTCTAACGATGATTCGGTAATCGCCGGTGGCCGCTATCATAATTTCAAAGACTTTATTAGCTTCCCCAATGTCGGCAAAAGCAATCTGGTGAACAAACTCATGCCGCGCCTGCGCCATGTTTGGTTTGATAAATTCCGCAATGGCTTTGATGCCATTCGTGAACAAGATGTGCTGCTCTATTATCCGTATCACACCTTTGAGCACGTTTTGGAATTACTGCGTCAGGCCTCTTTCGATCCCAGCGTATTGGCCATTAAAATCAATATTTATCGCGTCGCCAAGGATTCACGCATAATCGAATCCATGATCCATGCCGCCCATAATGGGAAGAAAGTGACGGTGGTGGTGGAATTACAGGCGCGTTTCGATGAAGAAGCCAATATTCATTGGGCTAAAAGTCTGACCGCCGCTGGGGTGCACGTTATTTTCTCCGCGCCGGGCTTAAAGATCCATGCCAAGTTATTCCTTATTTCCCGCCTCGAAGGCGATGAAATCGTGCGCTATGCTCATATCGGCACCGGTAACTTTAACGAAAAAACGGCGCGTCTTTATACCGACTACTCATTACTGACGGCAGATGCGCGTATCACCAATGAAGTGCGCCGCGTATTTAACTTTATTGAGAATCCCTATCGCCCGGTGAAATTCGATAATTTGATGGTGTCACCACAAAACTCGCGCATCATGCTCTACCAATTGATTGATCAAGAAATTATTCATGCTCAGGCGGGCGAAAGCGCCGGCATTTCCCTGAAAATAAATAATTTAGTGGATAAAGGGCTGGTAGATAGGTTATATAGCGCCTCCAGTGCAGGGGTGAAAGTCCGGCTATTAGTTCGCGGGATGTGTTCGTTGATCCCGAATATACCGGGGATCAGCGATAATATTCAGGTCACCAGTATTGTTGATCGCTTCTTAGAGCATGATCGGGTGTACGTCTTCGAGAATAAAGGCGACAAACTGGTGTATCTCTCCTCCGCTGACTGGATGACCCGTAATATTGATTACCGCATTGAAGTGGCTGTCTCGTTGCTTGATCCGAAATTAAAGCAGCGGGTGTTGGATATTTTAGAGCTGCTATTCAACGACACGGTAAAAGCCCGTTATATTGATAAAGAACTGAGTAATCGTTATGTACCGCGTGGTAACAGGCGCAAAGTACGTGCACAGATTGCCATCTATGATTATTTAAAAGCGCTGGAACAACCAGAGCAGTAGGGTTAAAACTATGCCGCTAACCAATAACTCGACTAGCACCAAACCGCAGGAAATTGCGGCTATCGACTTGGGATCGAACAGTTTCCATATGGTAATTGCCCGCGTGGTCAATGGCGCGTTGCAGGTTTTAGGCCGCCTAAAGCAGCGTGTGCATCTGGCTGATGGTCTCGATAGCAATAATATGCTCAGCGAAGAGGCCATTGAGCGGGGCTTGGCTTGTTTGGCGCTGTTTGCTGAGCGCTTGCAGGGCTTCTCTCCGGATAACGTCTGTATCGTCGGCACCCACTCACTGCGACAAGCGGCGAATGCGGAAACCTTCCTCAAGCGGGCGGCTGAAGTGATTCCTTACCCCATCGAGATCATCTCCGGTCAGGAAGAGGCGCGTCTGATTTTCATGGGCGTCGAGCACACGCAGCCGGAGAAAGGCCGCAAGTTGGTGATTGATATTGGTGGCGGTTCCACCGAGTTGGTGATTGGCGAAGATTTTGAACCGCTGCTGGTCGAGAGCCGCCGAATGGGCTGTGTCAGTTTTGCCCAACAGTTCTTCCCCCACGGTGAAATCAGCAAAACCAACTTCAAGCGCGCCCGTTTGGCGGCAGCCCAGAAGCTGGAAAATCTGGCGTGGCAGTACCGAATTCAGGGCTGGCAGTATGCGCTGGGCGCATCCGGCACCATTAAAGCCACCTACGAAGTGCTGGTGGAGATGGGCGAGAAAGATGGCTTAATCACCCCTGAGCGCCTCGAAATGCTGGTCGAGCAGGTGCTGCAATTCAAACACTTCTCGGCCCTGAGCTTACCGGGGTTATCAGAAGATCGCCAATCGGTGTTTGTTCCGGGGCTGGCTATCCTGTGTGGGGTTTTCGATGCCTTAGCAGTCAAAGAGTTACGTCTATCCGATGGCGCGCTACGTGAAGGTGTGCTGTATGAGATGGAGGGCCGTTTCCGCCATCAGGATATCCGTCAGCGCACCGCCAAAAGTTTGGCTGAACACTATAATATTGATCGCGAGCAGGCCCGTCGGGTGCTGGAAACCACCGAGCAACTCTATACCCAGTGGCTAGCGCAGAATACCAAGCTGGTGCAACCGCAACTTGAAGCGTTGCTGAAATGGGCCGCGATGCTGCACGAAGTGGGCCTCAGCATTAATCACAGCGGAATGCACCGCCATTCGGCCTATATTCTGCAAAACACCAACTTGCCGGGCTTCAATCAGGAGCAGCAGTTGCTGTTGGCAACCTTGGTCCGTATGCACCGTAAAGCCATTAAGCTGGATGAGCTGCCGCGCTTAAATTTATTCAAGAAAAAGTATTATTTGCCGTTAATTCAATTATTGCGTCTGAGCACCTTGCTGAATAATCAGCGTCAATCGACCACCACACCAGAGAGCTTGCGTCTGATCACTGATGATAGCCACTGGACATTGCGTTTCCCTGCGGGTTATCTGGCACAAAATAATCTGGTGCAACTGGATTTTGAGCGCGAGCAGGCTTACTGGGATGATGTGGTCGGCTGGAAGTTGATCATCGAGGAAGAAGCGCCAGAAGAGGCTGAACCTACCGAGCCGAAGGTCTAATCAGCGCGGCAAACAAGTGAGTCCCGATGAGCTGACTCAAGTCAGTGATTCGGGTAAACGAGTGCAGCTAACACCGCGGCAGCGCCCAGCAGACAGGGCTTGCCCAAAGTCATTGGCGTTGCAGCAAGGCAGCAAACAAGTGCATCCCGATGAGCTGACTCAAGTCAGTGATTCGGGTAAACGAGTGCAGCTAACACCGCGGCAGCGCCAAGGACGAAGGGGAAAAGGGGAAACATGAAGAGACGGCCATCAACACAACTAACAAAAATAATCCTACTGGTGAGCTTCCTCATCCTATTTGGCCGCTTATTGTATGCCGCCATTGCTTCTGTTTCGCATCATCAAGAACGGCGTGAAGCGCAGCGGGTCGAGCAGTCTATTGAGGGCGAATCCCCTGGCCCTCATGAGACTGATCTTACCCCTTAGAGACCAGCGAACACCCCTGAAATTTCAAGTACAAAGGTTAATACTATGCCTGTACCGATAATGCCTGCATCACTCTCTGCCGTTGTCAAAAACAAAACTAAAAACAATGCGAAAAAACTGGCTGAGATACGCAACCGGATACTCTCCCTATTACTGAATAATAAAGCCTTGGTTGACGGTATTCTTGGCCGTCAGGAGGATCGGGAAAAGCTCAGCGATGAGCAGTTGTCAGCACAAACGCTAGAAATCAAAAATCTGCTCGATGACCTACACGCGGCGGACCTTGCCGACCTGCTCGAAGCCCTGCCCAATGACGAACGTTTGGCCTTGTGGCGCTTAGTCAAAAATGAGAAGCGCGGCCAAACCTTGGTTGAGGTCTCTGAGACGGTGTGGGACACCCTGATCAAAGAGATGAGCGACAAAGATCTGCTCAAGGCGATGCGCACTTTGCATGTCGATGAGCAAGCTTATCTGGCCGAATATCTACCACGAAATCTGATGGGCCGTCTGCTCACCTCACTGGACCCCGACCAGCGCGCCCGCGTGCGGGAAGTGATCCAGTATGGCCGTGACACTGTCGGTCAGATGATGGATTTCGAGCTGGTCACCGTGCGCGCAGACGTGACACTGGCGACAGTACAGCGCTATTTGCGCTATCGGAAAAACATTCCCGACGCGACAGATAAAATCTTCGTCATTGACCGCAAGAATACCTTACTCGGCGAATTGCCACTGACCGCGATCCTGCTCAACGCACCGGACACCAAGGTTTTTCAGGTCATGGAGAGCAACCCGACCACCTTCCAACCCGAGCAAAAAGCGGAAGATGCGGCTGGCGCATTTGAACGTTATGACTTAATCAGTGCGGCGGTGATTGATGCCAAAGGCAAACTGATGGGCCGCCTGACCATCGAAGAGATCGTCGATGTGGTCAATGAAGAGAGCGACACCACCTTAAGACGGATGGGGGGCTTAAGCCCGGAAGAGGATGTCTTCTCTCCCGTTGGCCGTGCGGTCCGTACCCGCTGGTCATGGCTAGCGATCAACCTTTGTACCGCGTTTGTGGCCTCACGGGTGATCGGCCTATTCGAAGATACTATTTCGCAACTGGTGGCACTGGCGGCATTAATGCCCATCGTGGCCGGCATTGGCGGTAACACCGGCAATCAAACCATCACCATGATTGTCCGCGCCTTAGCGTTGCATCATATTCAGCAGGGCAATGTGACCTTCCTGATGTTCAGGGAGTTGGGGGTGGCCCTGATCAATGGATTGGTCTGGGGCGGTATCATGGGGGTGGTCACTTATCTGCTCTATGGCGACCCAGCAATGGGTGGCGTCATGACATTGGCCATGATGCTGAATTTGTTAATGGCGGCATTAATGGGGGTCATTATCCCGATGACCATGGCCCGATTAGGCCGTGATCCCGCCATCGGCTCCAGTGTGATGATCACAGCCATCACCGATACTGGCGGCTTTTTCATCTTTCTGGGACTCGCCACCCTATTCTTAGTGTAGTCATTATGATAAAAAACAATTAATTGTCGTTCGACAAAACGCGTCGCAGTCAGCCGTGCTCATCTATACTAAACTTTTGAATATGACCGCATTTTAAATGCGGCCTATTTTTATGTGATGGGGCTTTCCCATCATAAACAGCATAATGGCGAGTAAAATAAGGCGTTCTATGGATCTCAGCGCGGCCGAAAAACCGGCACCTGACAATAAAACCATTCTGCACATCACTATCGTCAGCGTAGTGGTGTTTTTGCTTGCACTCTTTTGTATCCAACTCTCTGAGCAATCAGAAAATCTGGCCCCGCTGTGGTTCCCAACCGCCGTGTTAATGGTGGCCCTGTTCCACCACCCTTCGCGCTACTGGTCGTGGCAATTATTGTCGGCGGGAATCTGTATCGTTGCCGCTAACTTTATTTTATATGGCGTCAGTTGGTTCCCGCTGCCGCTCACCGCGATCAATCTGGCGGAGTCCACCGTCGGGGCATGGTTGCTGCGCAGATTCCTGCAACCCAAAGACCCGCTGAATAATCTGTTTAGTTGGCTCAAGTTCTCGATTTGCACCGTGATTGTCGTGCCGCTGCTGAGCGGGCTGGCAGCAGCTTGGTACTTGTCACCACAAAACGGCAGCTTTACGCAAGTGCTCACCGTGTGGTTTATGTCCGAAGCCATCGGCATGTTAGCGCTTGGGCCTGTGGGGCTGCTCTATCGCCGGGGCTACTTCAATATCGCGACCAAGAGTAAAGCGCTGTTTGACATGATGGGGATGATGATCTTATCGCTGGCTGCTTGCTATATCGGCCTGATTTATCTGCCCTTCCCTTTCACTTTTGTCATTATGGCGTTGATCTGGACCGCCATCCGCTTGCCCCGTTTTGAGACATTTACCGTCTGTTTTCTCGCCACCTTACTGATCGCGATGATGATCAATTTTAATCTATTTACCCTTCAGGGCGATACCACACTGTCGGTTCAGGCGTTCTCCTTTATTCCGTTATTGATGGTGTTAATCCCCCCCCATGCGATGGCGATGGTGATGCACTCTTTCCGCATGGAGAAAGAGCATATTATTGAGAGTGAAAACCGCTTTCGTAATGCTATGGAGTACTCCGCCATCGGCATGGCGCTGGTTTCACCGGAAGGCAAATGGATGCAGGTGAATCAGGCATTGTGCAAGCTGCTGGATTACTCTCAGGAGACCTTACTGACCCTGACTTTCCAGCAAATTACTCATCCAGAAGATCTCTCGGCTGACCTGAAATTACTTGATGACCTGTACCATGACCGCATCCCCAGCTACTCGATGGAGAAGCGCTATATCCGCAGCGATGGCGAGGTGGTGTGGGCGCTGCTGGTGGTTAGTGTGGTGCGAGATCACCAACAACAACCGCTCTACTACATCTCGCAGGTCGAGGACATCAATGATCTGAAAAAGACCGAGATCATTAACCGCCGCCTAATGGAGCGCATTACACTCGCCAACGAAGCGGGCGGTATTGGCATCTGGGAGTTGGACCTGAGAAAACAGCTCATCAGTTGGGATAAGCGGATGTACGAACTTTTCCATGTCCCGCTGCACACCCCAGTTGATGATAATGTTTGGCGGCAATACATTCACCCGGAAGATTTAAACCGGGTCAATCGCGAATACAGCGCGGCCCTCAATCAGCGCCAGCCCTATCGTCTGGAGTTCCGGTTACTGTTGCCGAACGGTGAGATTGTCCATCTGCGCAATCAGGCCAATATGGTCTGTGATAAGAGCGGCAATATTCTGCGGGTGATTGGCACCACGCTGGACATGACCGAGATCAGAAACCTGACGGAAGCCCTGCACGAAGAGAAAGAGCGGCTGCATATCACACTGGACTCCATCGGCGAAGCGGTGGTCTGCACCGATCAGGAGATGAAAATTACCTTTATGAACCCGGTCGCCGAGAAAATGACCGGTTGGGCCAACACCATCGCGCTGGGTCAGCCCGTCAACCATATCATCAAGCTGACCCATGGCGTCGATGGTCCAGAAATTGAGAACCCAATAGAGCATTGTCTCAACCATCGACCTTACTCTTCGCTGAATGAGTCGATAGTATTACATCATCGCGACGGGCAATATTACGACATTCAGGAGTCGGTTGCGCCGCTGAAAACCCTCGAAGGCGGCGTAGTCGGGGCGGTGATGGTGTTCCAGGATGTCGGCGAGTCTCGCGCCATGATGCGCAAACTCAGCCACAGCGCACTGCACGATAATCTGACTAGCCTGCCCAACCGCGCCAATTTTGAAAATAAATTGAAAGCGGCGATTCAGGTTAGTGTCGAGCTTAACCAGCAACATGCGCTGGCCTTCCTCGATTTAGACTATTTTAAAGCCGTCAACGACACAGCAGGGCATCCGGCGGGGGATGCCCTGCTGAAAGAGCTGAGCCAGTTAATGCGCCAGCACTTACGCAACAGCGATTGTGTCGCACGCCTCGGCGGGGATGAGTTTGGTTTGCTGATGCTCAATTGCACCCTGCCCCACGCCAAAGCCATCACCCAAAGTCTGGTCTCGATGATCAATGGCTACCATTTCTACTGGGAAGATAAGCTCTATCGTATTGGTGCCAGCGCGGGTGTGACCCAAATCAGCAGCAGCAACAATCAGCGCAGTGAAATCATGGCGCAGGCCGATATCGCCTGTTATACCGCCAAGCACAGTGGACGCGGTCAGGTGTTCCTCTATCAGCCACGGCAAAAACAGCTATTGGCTCGCCAGCACGAATTGCTGAGCAAAGAGGATGTTGAAAATATCCTCAGTGAGAGCCAACTGACACTACAACTGACCCCGACTGCGCCACCCAAAACGCCGCTGTCCGTCTGTTTTTATCAGGTCAGTTTTGTAGTCACTCGGCCACAAAATATGAATGTCAGCCAAGCCGCATTTCAGGAAGCCGCGCTGCTGTATGGCCTACTGCCGCAAATGGATGGCTGGGTGTGCGAACAATTGTTAGTGGCGCACGCCGAGGCCATTAACCGCAAAGGGCTGGCACTGGCTATCCCGTTATCAGAGATAGCGCTGCTCAAAGAGGATTTCCGCCAATCACTGCTATCACTGGTGCAACAGACCCCGCTGCCCCCGCAAAGTCTCTACTGGATGGTCGATGAATCTACCCTGCTGCAATATCCGTTTGCCATTGGTAATTTCCTCGCCAAGCTGCAAGAGCAGGGGTGCCAGCTCATCGTCAAAGAATTTGGTCATAATCTAAACGATTTTGAGCTATTGGCTGAGCACACCATCAACTACCTGAAATTCAACAGCGATTTAATTGCCCATATCCATATTAATCAAATGGATGAGGTGCTGGTGTCGATCATCAATGGCACGGCGCAGCGGGCCAATATCGCCACACTGGCAGGCCCGGCGGAGTTACCTCCAACCCTCAGCAAGCTGATTGCGATTGGTGTCGATTTAGCCGACGGCGAAACCATTGGCCGCACCCAGCCGCTGTCTGAGGTACTTCACAGCGGCTATTTCGCGGCGAAGTGATTTTCGTGGCAAGTCATTTTCGCGGCGAAATTATTTTCGAGACTACGTCATCCGCCCCCTCTTGCTTCAATCCCCCCCCTCGACAGCGCCTTAGCAGATATTTTTATCCCTTAGGCGCAGTTCTCTGCTGCACGATAAAAAAATCCCTGATTTGGCGATTGCTCCGCTGCCTACTCTGGGGTAAAGTCGGCCCCTTTTATTTGGCCTGGGGGCAATGATGTTCATTGGATTTGACTACGGCACAGCAAACTGCTCAGTTGCCGTGATGCGGGGCGATGATCCCGAATTGCTGACGCTGGAAAATAGTGACGTCTATCTGCCATCCATGCTGTGTGCACCCACACGGGAAGCGGTCAGTGAGTGCCTGCACCGCCATTGGCAAGTGCCGACAGGCAGTGACGAAAACCAGCAACTCTTACGCCGGGCCATGACGTTTAACCGCGAAGAAGATATTCCGGTCACTGCTGATAGCCTGATGTTCGGCCTCTCCGCGCTGGCGCAATATATTGAAGATCCAGAAGAAGTTTACTTTGTAAAATCACCCAAATCCTTCTTGGGGGCCAATGGCCTGAAGCCGCAGCAACTGGCGCTGTTTGAGGATTTGGTCTGCGCCATGATGTTCCATATTAAGCGGCAGGCAGAGTCCGTCTTGGCCGCAGAAATCAACCAAACGGTGATTGGTCGCCCGGTCAACTTTCAGGGTTCCGGTGGCGAAGAGGCCAATCGTCAGGCCGAAGGCATTTTATTGCGCGCTGCACAACGTGCCGGTTTTCGCGATATCGCCTTCCAGTTTGAGCCAGTCGCGGCGGGGCTGGACTTTGAAGCCACACTGACCGAAGAGAAAACCGTGCTGGTGGTGGATATTGGCGGCGGAACCACGGACTGCTCAGTGCTGTTGATGGGGCCGAAATGGCAGGGCGTGGCGGACCGCCAGCAAAGTCTACTGGGCCACAGTGGTTGCCGCGTCGGCGGTAACGATCTGGATATCATGCTCGCGTTTAAGCAACTGATGCCGCTGTTTGGTATGGGGGGCGAAACTGAAAAAGGCATTGCCATGCCGTCGCTGCCCTACTGGAATGCGGTTGCCACCAATGATGTTCCGGCGCAGAGCGACTTCTACAGCATCGCCAATGGCCGCTTCTTACGAGATCTGATCCGCGACGCGGCGAATCCGCAGCAAGTGGAGCGCCTGCTGAAAGTGTATCAACAGCGCCTCAGCTACCGCATCGTGCGGGCCGCCGAAGAGAGCAAAATTGCCCTGTCCGAGCAGGAGCAGGTCGCCGCCGCACTGAGTTTTGTCCAGCCGGAATTGGGCCAGACCATCAGCCAACAGCAGTTAGCCGAGGCCATCTCCCAGCCGCTGCAACGGATTCAGGAGCAAGTCAGCCTCGCGCTCTCCACCAGCCAGATCACCCCAGATGTGATCTATCTGACCGGTGGCAGCGCCCGCTCTCCGTTACTGCGTGCCGCCTTGCAGCAGCAACTGCCGGGTATCCCGTTAGTGGGTGGCAATGACTTTGGCTCAGTCACCGCCGGGTTAGCACGCTGGGCGCAGACACTGTATCGGTAAGCAGAGACTGTATCGGTAAGAAGAAACGCTATCGATAAAAATAGGTTACGCGGGGGGAACCTCCGCGTGATAATTAAAACGGGCATCATGCCCGTTTTTCTTGCCCATTATCTTCACTCGGCAACTTAAATTCTCTTTTGCGCATCAAAAAAAACAATGCAATAAAAACAAAACCACAAGCAGAGAGCGCTCGATTTTTAATCTCTATTTAATTCCTATTCCCCCCTATTCCACACCATTCCAATAACAATAAGGCCAACCCCCGCCCCTGATTATCGACTTTAAGGCCGCTTTCTTATTGATTAAGAGATCACGCCACCTTAGTCAATATCTAGCGCGCCTTATTCGGCATTAATTCCGAAATTGTCATGTTACATTATCAATTCAGGTCACTATATTAGCTCCCAAGATGAAACGGCAACAAACTCCTTTCATTTCACTCTCGGCTTATATAAGCCACACAACTTAACGATAAATAACCACGAATATTTCGGGTTGGAGCTTTATTATGAATATCAATATGAAAAAGAAACTGATTGTGACCTCTTTACTGACAGCTTCTGTATTTGCATCAGCTGCCAATGCAGCGAATGGTTCAATTAATGTTATAGGTAAGATTGTAGCAAGCCCATGCGAGATAGATACAACAAAAACAACTGCCACGGTAGATCTTGGAAACATTAATTTGAACAAAAAAGATACTATCCCAGCCGAAAAAGACATTACTATCAGTCTTAAAAACTGCCCTTTCACGAGCAAAACTGCCACAGTAAAATTTAACGGTACAGCAGATGGTGAGAATTTCAAATTGGAGGGTGGCGCTAAAGGTTATGCATTACAACTGATTGATACTGATGGCACTACACCAATCAAATTTGATAAAAATGCCCTAGCCCTAAATATGACTGGCCAACCGGCTCATGACCTAAAGTATAAGGTTAAATTCCTCAAAACCGGTACTAAAGTTACTGATTTCGAAGCTGCATCCAAGTCAACGGGTGAAGTAACTGCAACGGTAAATTACGAAGTAACTTTTAACTAACATCTCCACACCATAATTAAGTTAGCCGCCCCCCCGGCGGCACCTTTATTAACGGTGTATTAGTTTTGTCTTTACCGCCCCGATATTTTATTTTCCGGGGCAGTTATTTTTATTCTTTATTTCTGCCGCTAAGGCAATACATTAATCTAATCAGAGAGAATGACCATGCCGTGGTTAAAATCGTTACTCTTTATCGCCTGCTTAACCGGCGTGATACATTCAGCTCAGGCCGGGGTATTAGTCGGCGGCACGCGCGTTATTTATGATGGGGCGAAAAAAGAAGCCACCCTGTCGGTGACTAATCAGGATAAAAGCACTCCTTATTTAATTCAAAGCTGGGTCGATAATATCGAGGCCACCAATAATAACAAAGCGCCCTTTATCATCACCCCGCCCCTATTCCGCTTAGATGCCGGGCAAGAGAGTAACCTGCGCATTCTGTTGGCTGGCGGGAGTTTGCCGCAAGACCGCGAATCCGCCTATTGGCTGAATGTCAAAACTATTCCTTCGAGCAAAAAAAGCGACGGCAACCAGCTATTTATCTCGATTAAAAACCGCATCAAATTGTTTTACCGCCCAGCAGGTCTGGTGGGCCAAGCAGCCGATGCCTATAAAGCGCTGAGCTTCTCTCGTCAGGGTCAGCAACTGAAAATCAGCAACCCCACCCCCTACTACGTCTCTTTCCATACCCTGAAAGTGGGTGCCAGTGAGATCAAAGGCCCGCTGATGATTGCCCCCAAAGGCACGCTGACCGCAGACCTACCCGCCAACGCCTCTGGCACGGTGAGCTGGCAGGCGATTACTGATTTTGGCGGCACCTCTGACTCCGCCACTGCCACCTTATAACGGGTAACCACCATGACGCAGCTTCATTTGGCTTTACCGCCCGCCACACGGGCTTTAAGGCTGGCGATTCAGTTAGCGCTGGGGTTAACCGCCCTCTCTTCGCCCACTTGGGCCGAGGATTACTTCAATCCCGGCTCGCTAGAGATTAAAGATGCTAGCTATGCCGCAATTGATTTAACTATTTTTTCCCAATCGGGCGCGCAATTGCCCGGCAGCTACCGGGTGGATATCTATCTTAACGGCCAGCAGATTGAGACGCGGGACGTCAATTTTATTCAGGATAATGGCCAGTTACTGGCCGAAATCACCCCGCAGCAGTTGGCTGACTTGGGGGTGAAAGTAGCCGCCTTCCCCGCGCTGCAACAGCAGCCCGCGGATCTGCCAGTAACCCAACTCGGCCAATTTATCCCCGCCGCCAGCAGCCAGTTTGATTTTAACAAACAGCGACTGGATCTGAGTATTCCACAGGCGGCGCTAAATAGTCAGGCCCGTGGCTATATTGACCCCAAACAGTGGGATCAAGGCATTCCCGCGCTGATGCTCAACTACAATCTGAGTGGAGCCAATAGTAAGCAAAATAGCCAGTCGAGCAGCAGCCACTTCCTCAACCTGCGCAGCGGGTTGAACTGGGGGCCGTGGCGCTTACGCAACAACTCCACCTATAGCCAGAGCAGCAATGGCCAGCGCCAATGGAACATGCTGACCAATACGTTGCAGCGGGATATTCACGCCATCAAGGGTCAGCTCACACTGGGAGACAGCTATACCCCCGGTGATATCCTGACCGGCGTGCCTTTCCGTGGGGTGCAGTTGGCCTCTGATGACAGTATGTTGCCCGACAGCCTGCGCGGCTTTGCGCCCGTGGTGCGCGGCATTGCGGAGAGTAATGCTCAGGTCACCATTCGCCAGAACAGTAATGTGATTTACCAAACCTATGTGCCGCCGGGGGCGTTCGTCATTGACGACCTCTTCCCCACCTCCTCCAGTGGCGATCTGGAGGTGACCATCAAAGAGGCCGATGGTCGCGAGCGCAGCTTTAAGCAGGCGTTTTCTGCCGCGCCTATTATGCAGCGCGAGGGCAGCTTGAAATATGCCTTGAGCGCCGGTCAATATCGGGGCTATGGCAACGGCAGCCCAACGCCGCACTTTGCCCAAACTTCGCTAGCCTACGGGATGCCCTACGGCTTTACCCTGTATAACGGCTTATTGATTTCCGCCGATTATCAAGCGGGCGCACTGGGGGTCGGCATCGGCTTAGGCAGCTTGGGGTCAGTGTCGGCGGATGTGACACAGGCCAAGACCCGCTTTGCGGACGATAGCAGCCGTCAGGGGCAATCTTACCGCCTGCAATATGCCAAAAGCATCACCGCCACCGGCACTAACTTCTCGCTCGGCAGCCACCGCTACTCCACCGAGGGCTTTTACGACTTCAGCGAAGCCAATCAGTTAACGGGCGTGGGCAGCATTAACTCGCTGGGGCGCAACAATAACAAGCGCAGCCGCACCCAAGTGCATATCAGCCAGTCGCTGAGTGATTTTGGCAGCCTTTACCTGTCGGCCTATCAGCAGGATTACTGGCAGCGCAAGGGCTACGAGCGCAGTGCCACTCTGGGCTACAACGTCAATATTCACGGCATCAATTATGGCCTGAACTACAGCTACAGCCAGACCCCCGGCCAGTTGCAAAATGATCAGCGGGTCAGCTTGAGTCTGAATATCCCGCTGAGCCAATGGCTGCCCAATAGCTGGGCCAGCTACAGTGTGAACAGCAATAAAGGCGGGGCAACCAGCCAGCAACTGGGCCTCAGTGGCAGTGCGCTGGAAGAGAATAATCTGAGCTACAACCTGCAACAGAGCCGCACCACGCGCGGCGGCGGCAACAGCGGCAGCCTGAACAGCAGCTATAGCGGGGCTTACGGCCAGTTGAGTGCCGGTTACAGCTATGGCTCTCACAGCCGCCAGTTAAACTATGGCCTGAGCGGCGGTGTGCTGGCTCACCCTTATGGCGTCACTTTGTCCCAATCCCAGAGCGACACCCTAGTGTTGGTGCGCGCCCCCGGAGCCAGCGGTGTTGGCGTCGGCAGTGGTCGCGGGGTGAAAACCGACTGGCGCGGCTATGCGGTGGTGCCTTATGCCACCAGCTATCGTCAGAACACGGTGGCGCTGGATACCCAGAGCATGGGGGAGAGTATTGATATGGATATCACCAGCCAAAATGTGGTGCCGACCCGCGGCGCAGTAGTGCTGGCGAACTTCAAACCGCGTCTCGGTAGTCGCGTGCTGATCAACCTCAGTTATCAGGGCCAGCCAGTGCCTTTCGGCGCGATGGCCAGCTTACAAGATGATGAGGCCGAGAGCGCCAATAGCAGCATCGTCGGTGATGGCGGTCAGGTCTATCTCAGCGGCGTGCCGGATAAAGGTCAGTTGCAGGTGCAGTGGGGTAATCAAGTCAAGCAGCAGTGTCAGGTGAAATTTACCCTACCTGCGGCAGAGCCTGATGCCCATTCGACGGTGCGGATGCTGGATGCAGTGTGCCGGTAAATCAATTTTGGGTCGCGGGTTAATAGATTATTGGCCCGTTGCTAAATTAAATAATTATGTAGGTCATTATGTTTCATGTTAAATCGATAAAAGCCAAAGGGTTCACTCGCCTTAGCCAATTAATATTAATCTGTGGTGGTTTGGTGTTATTGGCTCCGGCTACTGCCATTGCTCAACTTGACTGTAAATTAACTTCAACCTCACCTACTTTTTCTAATTTCAAGGTTGACCGTAACACGCCATCATCTGCATCACTCCATACAGAAACCCATGAGGTGTCTTTTTTTGTTCTGGTGATAATTATTACGGTGGGAATTATTTCTCTTTTAAGATAAATAGCCCTAACGCCACAGAACATACATATACTTTCCCAACAAATCTAAAAGGAATCGGAGTAAAATACACTTTTGACGTCATAAAAAATTGCAGTCCAGGTTACTTTAACGGTATTTACAGAGGTATGCAGTGTAAAAATAGTAATACGGGAACAGACAATATATATAATTTTAAGTATCATGTGAGTTTTATTAAAACAGCTGATAATCATGAGGTTGGTGAAATTAATAATTACCCTAAGATTACATTTGTGTATAGCACTACTAACGGCGCGGATCCAGAACGTTCCATAGATAATGTTATAACTCCAAATAATAACATTCAGGTTTCCAGATATGGCTGCACTCTCGACACCCCAAATCTTAATTTTAATTTAGGGAAGCAGCAGCAAAAAGATTTTACGGGTATAGGGCCAATAGGCAGCGGGCCAACACAACAAATTGCCTTAACCTGCGATCCCAATACCAAATATTCTCTTAAAGTTGATGGTGATGCTGAACCTAACCATCCTGGGGTGCTTAAATTAACCCCAGAATCAGGTGCCGCCACTGGGGTGGGGGTGCAATTACTGACTGGTGTTAATAAAGATCCGGTGGAGTTTGGCAAAGCCAAAGAGATGGGCCACACCGCTGCCAGTGGCACTGATATAAAGGAAAATATTGATATCACTGCCCGCTATTATCAGACGGCCCCCACGATCACTCCCGGTAGTGCTAATGCCAGTGCGACATATACGATGACTTATCAATAGCAGCAGGGGGGATTACGAATTGAGTTGGGAGTGAGTGAGGTTCACTCCCCTATTGATTGATCGGGGCTGTTATTTCTGCCCCGAGACCGCCAATACCCGTGCGGGCAGCAACCTTGCCGCAACCACGGCCGGATATCCCACGGGGAGGGACATTGAATACTCAAGAATATTAAAACAAATCGGAGTGACTCCCCACACGATACAGTTTAATTTCGCTATCGTTACGTTGATAAATTAATAATAAATCTGGCATACCATGACATTCAAGATAGCCAATATAGTTGCCTATCAATGGATGTTCTTTATATTTTTTGGGTAGCGCTTTGCCTGTTTGTAACAGTGAAATAGTGGTTAAAATAGCTTTTTGCGCTTTTTTATTATTGGTATATCGCTTTGCATCTTTCTTAAAACGGCTCTGATAGACAATCGTCAGCATTATTACCAACCAAGATCACGTTTCAGCGCATCAACCGTGTCAACACGGTAGACTTCCACCCCATTTTCTAAATCACGAATAGCCTGCAAGGTTTCCTGATTGGGTTGAAGTAAATCTATGGGGAGTTCTGCGTTAACCGCAAGGCGATTGATCACCATTCGGATCACCGTGGATAAATCAAGGCCAAGTGCTTTGGCATTAGCCATTGCAGCAGCTTTAGATGCGGGTGAAACTCTAGCGCGAACAACAGTGTCAGTCATAGTTACCTCCATTAAGTTATCCTAATTGTAGCTACAATGTAGCTATAGATCAACTCTCCCTGAGGTAGTTTCACGGTTCGGATCAGGTTTCGGTTGATATTCGGTTCAAGTGTTCGGTTCAGGTGTTTGGTTCAAGCGGTCGGTTCGGTTGACATAAGATCGGTGCTTACTTAGCCTCCGATGCCCCAACCGCCAATGGGGTTACAAGCGCGTAACCCCCTTGGAACCCCTGCGCTAGCGCACGTATCGCTTGCCCACTTCGTGGGTTCCCTCCCTCATCGTTTCGGCTGACGGACGGCTTTATTCGCATCCCTGCTCATGACGCCTAAAACGGGCGTCCTACCCGTTTTCCTTGCCTTCTCTCTTCACTCGGCAGCTCAAATGTGCTTTTAACGTCAAAATCTAAAAACAAGGTTTGAATTGGCTTTTGATGTTTAGCGCAATTAGGAATATTGCCGACAAAGGTTGCAGGCCGAATGAGCCGCATGGACGCGGCGAAAGGGGCTGTCGAGCTGGGAGCGAGTCAGCTCCGGTTCGATCAGCCGGCAAGCTGCCGGAGGGAATGGCGTAGCCACAATATTTCGCGCAAAGCGCGGGATTCCACAAGGGGGCCGCTGCCCCCTTTGGCGGTTGGGGCATCGGAGTCAAAGTGAGCACCAATCTCATATCAACCGAAACCCGCTCCGATCTATCTCGAAGGCCAAGTGAGCGGCGATCTCATGTCAACCGAACCGGATCACCGAACCGAAGATTTTGAATCGTCAACACTCCCTGACACTCTTTTCATATTTCCTCCATTTTTATCCGTTAAATCCCCGCTAAACTAGTAACATATCCATACCCTTCATATTTCAAGTTGCAGGTGTGTTGGCGACACTCAAAAACCCGAATCACTGACTTGAGTCAGCTCAGCGGGATTTTCTCGCTTGCCGTCTTCCTGCATCTCGAAATCTATTGGGTATAAATTTTAATTGATTGCACCTGTGTGCAGATAACCAGAACACCAAAAGGAATTCTCCGCCATCATGAAAGCTCAATCTAAACGCACCTCCCGGTTATTGATATTATTGGGAATAGCGGTGGCGATTATTGTTGCTCTATTTGTCTGGCGTCACTTCAGTGCCACCCCTGAAAGTAGCGCCGCAGGGGCGCAACCCACCGCCACCAGCGGGAGTAGCTCTGCCCGCTCCGGCGGTCGTCGAAATGCGACCATGCCCCCGGTGCAAGCCGCCACGGCCACCGAGCAAGCGGTGCCGCGCTATCTCACCGGGTTAGGCACGGTGGTGGCTGCCAATACCGTGACCGTGACCAGCCGTGTCGACGGTGAGTTAATGGCGATTCACTTCACCGAAGGCCAGCAAGTCAAGGCGGGTGAGCTACTCGCAGAGATCGATCCGCGCCCTTACCAAGTGCAACTGACCCAAGCACAGGGCCAATTAGCCAAAGATAAGGCCACACTCGACAATGCCCGCCGTGATCTCGCCCGCTATCAGAAACTGGTCAAAACTGGGGTAATTTCGCAGCAAGAGCTGGATACCCAAGCTTCATTAGTGCGCCAGAGTGAAGGCAGTGTGAAAGCCGATCAAGGCGCTATCGACAGCGCTGAACTGCAACTGACCTACAGCCGCATTACCGCGCCCATCTCCGGAAAAGTGGGGCTGAAACAGGTGGATGTCGGCAATTACATCACCAGCGGCACCGCCACGCCGATTGTGGTGATCACCCAAACACATCCGGTGGATGTGCTCTTTACCCTGCCGGAAAGTGATATTCCCGCCATCATGCAAGCGCAGAAAACGGCGGCCAAAAACAGCACCACAGTGCCGGTTGAGGCGTGGGATCGCACCAATAAGCAGCTATTGGCGCAGGGCTATCTGCTGAGCATTGATAACCAGATTGATACCACCACTGGGACCATCAAGCTGAAAGCGCGCTTCGCCAACGAAGATGACGTGCTGTTCCCCAACCAGTTTGTCAATGCTCGCATCAAGGTCGATCTGCTGCAAAATGCGGTGGTGGTCCCGACCGCTGCCGTGCAGATGGGCAATGAAGGTAGCTTTGTCTGGACACTCAATGACGAGAATAAGGTCAGCAAGCATCTGGTCACCACCGGGATTCAGGACAGCAAACAGGTGGTGATCAGCACGGGCCTGAATGCGGGTCAGCGCGTGGTGACTGATGGCATTGACCGCCTGACGGAGGGCTTGCAGGTGGAGGTGGTGACACCGCGATCCGCCGTCACCGAGAAAGCCGATGCCGAAGCCGCGCCTGCCGCAGAACAAAAAGGCACGCGCACTGGCAGAAAATCGGCCTCTGATGGGCAGGCGAGTAAAACCACTACGGCGGAGAGATCCTGATGCAAGTGATGCCTCCAACACCCGGTGGTGGCCCCTCACGGCTGTTTATTCTGCGCCCCGTCGCCACCACACTCTTTATGGTGGCTATTTTGTTGGCGGGGATTATCGGCTACCGCGCCCTGCCCGTCTCGGCTCTGCCGGAGGTGGACTACCCGACTATTCAGGTAGTGACACTCTACCCCGGTGCTAGCCCGGATGTGGTGACCTCCTCTATTACCGCCCCACTGGAGCGCCAGTTCGGCCAGATGTCCGGCCTGAAACAGATGGCGTCGCAAAGCTCCGGGGGCGCGTCGGTGATCACCCTGCAATTCCAGCTCACCTTGCCGCTGGATGTGGCGGAGCAAGAGGTGCAGGCGGCGATTAACTCCGCCACCAATTTGCTGCCCAGTGATCTGCCCTATCCGCCGATTTACAGCAAAGTGAATCCGGCGGATCCGCCGATTCTGACACTGGCGGTCACCTCCACCGCCATCCCGATGACCCAAGTGGAAGATATGGTGGAGACGCGCATTGCGCAGAAAATCTCCCAAGTCACGGGTGTCGGTCTGGTCACCATTTCGGGCGGCCAGCGCCCCGCCGTGCGCGTCAAGCTGAATGCCCCTGCTGTTGCCGCCTTGGGGCTGGACAGCGAAACCATTCGCACCGCCATCAGCAATGCGAATGTCAACTCCGCCAAAGGGAGTCTGGATGGGCCAACCCGCTCAGTCACTTTGTCGGCTAATGACCAGATGAAATCCGCCGAGGATTACCGTGATCTGATTGTGGCTTACCAAAATGGCGCACCGATCCGCTTGCAGGATGTCGCCACCATTGAGCAGGGCGCAGAGAATAATAAGCTGGCGGCGTGGGCCAATACCCAGCAGGCGATTGTGCTGAATATCCAGCGCCAGCCGGGGGTTAACGTGATCGCCACTGCCGACAGTATCCGCGAGATGCTGCCGGAGCTGATCAAAAGCTTGCCCAAGTCGGTGGATGTCAAAATCCTGACCGACCGCACCACCACCATTCGCGCCTCCGTCAGTGACGTGCAGTTTGAGCTGCTGCTGTCGATTGCCTTGGTGGTGATGGTGATCTACCTATTCCTGCGCAATGCTGCCGCCACCGTGATCCCCAGTATCGCGGTGCCACTGTCACTGATCGGCACCTTTGCGGCGATGTATTTCCTCGGTTTTTCCATCAATAACCTGACCTTGATGGCCCTGACCATCGCCACCGGTTTTGTGGTCGATGACGCCATTGTGGTGATTGAAAATATCTCCCGCTATATCGAGAAAGGCGAGAAACCGCTGGATGCGGCGCTAAAAGGGGCGGGTGAGATTGGCTTTACCATTATCTCACTGACATTCTCATTGATTGCGGTGTTGATCCCGCTGCTGTTTATGGGCGATATCGTCGGCCGCCTGTTCCGCGAGTTTGCCGTCACACTGGCGGTGGCAATCCTGATCTCCGCGGTGGTCTCCCTGACACTCACCCCGATGATGTGTGCGCGGATGCTCAGTTATGAGTCACTACGTAAGCAGAACCGCCTCTCGCGCGCCAGTGAGAAGTTCTTCGACTGGGTGATCGCCCACTATGCCGTGGCGCTGAAAAAAGTGCTTCAGCATCAGTGGATCACCTTGGGTGTGGCGGTGAGCACACTGGTACTGACGGTGCTGCTTTACCTGCTGATGCCCAAAGGCTTCTTCCCGTTGCAGGATAACGGGCTGATTCAGGGCACACTGGAAGCGCCGCAATCTGTTTCGTTCAGCAATATGGCCGAGCGCCAGCAGCAAGTGGCCGCCATCATCCTCAAAGATCCGGCGGTCGAGAGCCTCACTTCCTTTGTCGGCGTCGATGGCACCAATGCCACCCTCAACAATGGCCGATTGCAGATTAACCTTAAGCCGCTGGATGAACGCGCCGATCGCATCCCGCAGGTGATTACCCGCTTGCAGCAGAGTGTCGCCAGCATTCCGGGCGTTAAACTCTATTTGCAGCCGGTACAAGATTTAACCATCGACACCCAATTGAGCCGCACACAGTATCAATTCACCCTGCAAGCGACCTCGCTGGAGGAGCTGAGCACTTGGGTGCCGAAGCTGATTAGCGAGTTGCAGCAGCAAGCGCCCTTCCAGGATGTGACCAGCGACTGGCAGGATCAGGGCTTAGTCGCCTTTGTGAATGTCGACCGCGACAGCGCCAGCCGTCTGGGGATCACCATGGCGGCCATCGACAGTGCGCTGTATAACGCCTTTGGTCAGCGGCTGATCTCCACCATTTATACCCAAGCCAATCAGTATCGGGTGGTGCTGGAGCATGATGTGCAAGCCGCGCCGGGGCTGGCGGCCTTCAATGATATCCGCCTGACGGGTAGCGACGGCAAAGGGGTGCCGCTGAGCAGTATTGCCACCATTGAAGAGCGCTTCGGGCCACTGTCGATCAACCACTTGAATCAGTTCCCGTCCGCCACCATCTCATTCAATCTGGCGCAGGGCTACTCCCTCGGCGAGGCAGTAGAAGCGGTGACGCAAGCGGAGCAGGCGATTCAACTGCCCGCCGATATCACTACCCGTTTCCAAGGTTCGACACTGGCGTTTCAGGCCGCCCTCGGCAGCACATTGTGGCTGATTATCGCCGCCATTGTGGCGATGTATATTGTGCTCGGTGTGTTGTATGAGAGCTTTATTCATCCGGTGACTATTTTGTCCACCTTGCCGACCGCCGGGGTCGGGGCGCTGCTGGCGCTGATGTTGACCGGGCATGAGCTGGATGTGATCGCCATCATCGGGATTATCCTGCTGATCGGCATCGTGAAGAAGAATGCGATCATGATGATTGACTTCGCACTGGCCGCCGAGCGGGATCAGGGCATGAGCCCTTATGACGCTATCTATCAGGCCTGCTTGCTGCGTTTCCGCCCGATTCTCATGACCACACTGGCCGCGCTATTCGGTGCCTTGCCCTTGATGCTCAGCACCGGAGCTGGAGCCGAACTGCGCCAGCCGCTGGGGGTCTGCATGGTCGGCGGGTTGATCGTCAGCCAAATATTGACCCTGTTTACCACGCCAGTGATCTATCTGCTGTTCGATAAACTGGCGCGGAATACGCATCACCACGAGGATATAGATTCACCTGAATTAGCGAATGGACGGGAACAACCGTGAAATTCTTTGCTCTGTTCATCCAGCGCCCGGTGGCGACCACCCTGCTGACACTGGCGATCACCCTCAGCGGCATTATCGGCTTTAGTTTATTGCCGGTCTCCCCGCTGCCACAGGTCGATTACCCAGTGATTGCGGTCAGTGCCTCCATGCCCGGTGCCGATCCGGAAACCATGGCCTCTTCTATCGCCACGCCACTGGAGCGCGCCTTGGGGCGCATTGCGGGGGTCAATGAGATGACCTCGACCAGTTCATTGGGCAGCACGCGGATCATTCTGCAATTTGATCTCAACCGCGATATCAATGGCGCGGCCCGTGATGTGCAGGCGGCGCTGAATGCCGCGCAGAGCCTGCTACCGACCGGAATGCCGAACCGCCCGACCTACCGCAAGATGAATCCGTCGGATGCGCCGATCATGATTATGACGCTGACCTCGGACACCTTCACTCAGGGCCAGCTCTATGATTTCGCCTCCACCAAACTGGCGCAGAAAATCGCCCAAACCGAGGGCGTCAGTGATGTGAGTGTCGGCGGTAGCTCCTTGCCTGCGGTGCGGGTGGAGCTAAACCCCAGCGCCCTATTTAATCAGGGCGTGTCACTTGATGCGGTGCGGCAAGCCATCAGTGCCGCCAACGTCCGCCGCCCACAAGGCTCCGTCGATAGCCCTGAGCAGCACTGGCAAGTACAGGCCAATGATGAGATCAAAACCGCCGAGGGTTATCGCCCGCTGATTGTTCACTACAACAATGGGTCGCCGGTGCGCTTGCAGGATGTCGCCAATGTGGTCGACTCAGTTCAGGATGTGCGCAACGCCGGGATGTCCGACGGCAAATCGGCGGTGCTACTGGTGATCAGCCGCGAGCCGGGGGCCAATATTATCGCCACGGTAGACCGCATTCGGGCGGAGCTCCCCGCCCTGCGGGCCTCAATCCCGGCCTCGATTGAATTAAACATTGCCCAAGATCGCTCCCCGACTATCCGCGCCTCACTGGAAGAGGTGGAGCGCTCACTGCTCATCGCCGTGGCGCTGGTGATTCTGGTGGTGTTCCTGTTCCTGCGCTCCGGCCGCGCCACCCTGATCCCTGCCGTGGCGGTGCCCGTCTCACTGATCGGCACCTTTACCGCCATGTATCTGTGCGGTTTTAGCCTCAATAATCTGTCACTGATGGCGCTGACCATCGCCACTGGTTTTGTAGTCGATGATGCCATTGTGGTGCTGGAGAATATCTCCCGCCATCTGGAGGCGGGGGTGAAACCGATGGTGGCCGCCCTGCGCGGGGTGCGCGAAGTCGGGTTTACCGTGCTGTCGATGAGTATCTCGCTGGTGGCGGTGTTTATCCCGCTACTGCTAATGGAGGGGCTGCCGGGCCGATTGTTCCGCGAGTTCGCCATTACGCTGTCGGTCTCCATCGGCATATCACTGGTCATCTCCCTGACCCTGACGCCGATGATGTGTGCGCACTTACTGCGCGCGCGGCCAGCGGGTCAGCCGCAACCTATTCGCGGCTTTGGTAAAGTGCTGCTCGCCATTCAGCAAGGTTATGGTCGCTCACTCAATTGGGTGTTGGGCCATACACGCTGGGTGATGGTTGTGCTGCTCTCCACTATCGCGCTGAATGTTTGGCTCTATATCAGTATCCCGAAAACCTTCTTCCCTGAGCAGGATACTGGCCGCATGATGGGCTTTATCCAAGCCGACCAGAGCATCTCTTTTCAGGCGATGCAGCAAAAACTGAAAGATTTTATGAAGATCATCAATGATGATCCGGCGGTCGATAATGTGACCGGATTTACGGGCGGCTCGCGCACCAACAGTGGCTCGATGTTTATTTCGCTCAAGCCGCTGAGTGAGCGCAGCGAAAGCGCCCAGCAAATTATCACCCGCCTGCGAGCCAAGTTAGCCAAAGAACCGGGTGCCAGCCTGTTTCTCTCTCCGGTACAAGATATCCGCGTCGGCGGCCGTCAGGCCAATGCCAGCTACCAATTTACTCTGCTGGCCGACGATCTGACCGCGCTGCGCGAGTGGGAGCCGAAGGTGCGAGCGGCACTGGCGAAGCTACCGGAGCTGGCGGATGTTAACTCCGACCAGCAAGACAAAGGTTCCGAAATTGCGCTCACTTATGATCGCGAAACCATGGCTCGGCTGGGGATTGATGTCGCCGATGCCAATGCCCTGCTGAACAACGCCTTTGGTCAGCGGCAGATCTCCACCATTTATCAGCCGTTGAACCAATACAAGGTGGTGATGGAAGTCGCGCCGCAATACACGCAGGATGTGAGTTCGCTGGACAAAATGTTCGTCATTAATAGCAACGGCCAATCTATCCCGCTCTCCTATTTCGCCAAGTGGCGACCCGCTAATGCGCCGCTGGCGGTCAACCATCAGGGGTTATCTGCCGCGTCCACCATCTCGTTTAACTTACCCGATGGCGGCAGTTTATCTGAAGCGACCGCCGCCGTTGAGCGGGCGATGACCGAGCTGGGCGTGCCTTCTACCGTGCGCGGGTCATTTAGCGGGACAGCACAGGTGTTCCAAGAGACGCTGAGATCTCAGCTTTGGCTGATTATGGCGGCCATCGCCACGGTCTATATCGTGCTCGGGATTCTGTATGAGAGCTATGTGCATCCGCTGACCATTCTCTCCACACTGCCCTCTGCGGGCGTGGGCGCGCTGTTGGCACTGGAACTGTTCGATGCGCCCTTTAGTCTTATCGCCCTGATTGGCATTATGCTGTTGATTGGTATCGTGAAAAAGAACGCCATCATGATGGTGGACTTTGCCCTTGAAGCGCAGCGCAATGGCAATCTCAGCGCCCGTGATGCCATTTTCCAAGCCAGTTTACTGCGTTTCAGACCGATTTTGATGACCACACTGGCGGCCTTGTTCGGCGCACTGCCACTGGTGCTGGGCAGTGGCGATGGGGCGGAGTTGCGCCAGCCGCTGGGGATTACCATTGTCGGCGGGTTGGTGGTGAGCCAGTTGCTCACCCTCTACACCACGCCAGTGGTTTACCTCTACTTTGACCGCCTGCGCAGCCGCTTTAACAAACAGCCGCTGATGAAACTGGAGTAGCAGCTATGGCCTACCCCATCGATTTCAAGCGGCGTGCCCTGACCCCGCAACATTAGTAGACCGACAGAGACAGGTGAAAAAATGAGGATCGGCATTACCGGAAAACTGTTTATGGCCATATTTGCCACCTGCATGTTAGTGCTGATCACCATGCATTGGGGGGTGAGGGCCAGCTTCGAGCGCGGTTTTATCGATTATATCAAGCAGAGTAATGAGCAGCGGATCACTATGTTGGGTGATGCACTGGAGGAGCAATACCAGCACTACGGTAACTGGGATTTCTTGCGCAATAATGATCAGCTAATTTATCAGATCATGAAATCGTTCGAGCAGAGTGGTGATAACAGCCGGGGTATGCCCCCCCATGGCTGGCGTGCCCAGTTTTGGGTGGTTGACAGCCAAAACAATCTGTTGGCCGGACGCACTGATCGGGTGCCCAAAGAGGCTAGCCGTCAGGCGATAACCGTCAATAATCAGGTGGTGGGATGGGTGATGTCAACGCCGCCGGAGAAACTGACCCGCAATGCCGATATCAACTTTGATCTGCAACAGCGCCGCACCAGTTGGATGATTGTGGGCCTATCGACCCTACTGGCCGCGGCCGTGACTTGGGTTTTATCGCGCGGCATGTTGGCCCCGGTGAAACGATTGGTCGAGGGGACTCATCGGCTGGCTGCCGGGGATTTCAGTACCCGCGTCACCGTCAGCAGCCGTGATGAATTGGGCCGTCTGGCGCAGGATTTTAACCAGCTCGCCAGTTCGCTGGAGAAAAATGAGCAGATGCGGCGCGACTTCATGGCCGATGTCTCCCATGAGCTACGCACCCCACTGGCAGTATTGCGTGGTGAACTGGAAGCCCTGCAAGATGGCGTGCGCCAGCCGACACCGGAGTCGTTGATGTCACTACAAGCTGAGGTCGGCATACTCACCAAACTGGTCAATGACCTGCATCAGTTGTCACTTTCGGATCACGGCGCACTGGCCTACCGCAAAACTCAGTTGGATGCCGTGCGGCTGTTACAAATCGCTATTGCCAGCTTTCATGGCCGCTTCCAGAGCAAAAATATTACCGTCACAGCCCGCCTGCCGGAACAGGCAGTGATCTTTGGTGACCCTGACCGCTTGAATCAACTGTTCCACAATTTGCTGGAGAACAGTTTGCGTTACACTAATGAGGGCGGGCGGTTAGAGATCAATGCACAACTTGATGACGAGACCTTGACACTGCACTGGCAGGACAGCAAACCGGGTCTGAGTGACGAACAATTGCAGCGTATTTTTGAGCGTTTTTATCGCACCGAAAGCTCGCGTAACCGTGCCAGTGGCGGCTCGGGGTTGGGCTTAGCCATTTGCCACAATATTGTCGAGGCCCACGGGGGCAAAATCAGCGCGACACATTCACCTTTAGGGGGGTTGCGGATTACGGTACTCTTTCCCCTATTCCACTCCATAGGGTAATTGATGGTCATGCACGAGCCACTTCAGTCTGCCAGCCAGTCTGGCACCGTATTGATTGTTGAAGATGAACCTAAACTCGGCCAGTTACTGGTCGATTATCTACAAGCTGCGGGTTACCGCACCCAATGGATCACCAACGGCGTGGAGGTTGTGGCCGCTGTGCGCCAAGCCCCTCCGGCGATTATTTTGTTGGATCTCATGTTGCCGGGCAGTGATGGCATCACCATTTGCCGCGAAATCCGCCGCTTCTCCGATGTTCCCATCATGATGGTCACGGCCAAAACCGAGGAGATTGACCGCTTACTGGGGCTGGAGATCGGGGCCGATGACTACATCTGCAAACCCTACAGCCCACGGGAAGTAGTGGCGCGAGTCAAAACCATTCTGCGCCGCTGCCATCAACAGCGCGAACAGCCGAGCGAAAGTGCGCCGCTGCTGATTGATGAGTCCCGCTTTCAAGCCAGCTATCAGGGGCACTTACTGGAGTTGACCCCTGCCGAGTTTCGTCTGCTAAAGATATTGGCGACCCAGCCGGGCCATGTGTTTAGCCGTGAACAACTGCTCAATAATCTCTATGACGACTATCGTGTGGTGACTGATCGCACTATCGACAGCCATATTAAAAATCTGCGGCGCAAGCTGGAGTCACTCGATGGCGAGAAGCCTTTTATCCGCGCAGTGTATGGGATGGGGTATCGCTGGGAAGCAGAGATCTGTCGTTTACTGTGATTTCAGGGTGATCAAAGACGCATTATGTTGGTAATGCAGGGAGCATTGGCCTCACTTTCGGTCAAGGTTGACTACACTGATTACAGTCACAACCAACAGGAGAAACACTATGGCCACGGGTCACTATGAGATTAAAAAGGCAAAGAATGGGCAGTACCATTTCAATCTGAAAGCCAGCAATGGTGAAATTATTCTCTCCAGTGAGATGTATGCCAGTAAAGCCTCCGCAGAGAACGGCATCGCATCAGTACAAAGTAACTCCCCACTGGAGAGCCAGTACGAGGTTAAGCATAACGCCAAAAACGAGCCTTATTTCGTTTTAAAAGCGAAAAATCATCAAGTTATTGGGGTCAGTGAAGCCTACAGTTCTGAAACTGCCGCCAAAAATGGTATTACCTCCGTGATGAAAAATGGCCCCACCCCCACAATTAAAGATTTGACGCAGTAATTTTTATGACTTGATAGCACTTTTTTTACCTGTGTTTCCTACCCAATCTGTTACTTAACAGTTTGACCTCATAAAAATGCGCGGGAGAGTTACCGCGCATTTCATTTTAGACGTTCATCCTCCTGCAAGGTTGTTTCCCCCTCTTTTTCCAGCATTTTTCTCAAAACTTGCTGATTACGCGGCAACAGTCCTATTTTCAAACCGAAAGGCCGAAAAACACGGCCAAGAACAGATAACGTCTGGCTCCCTTTGTCTGTCTCAATATCAGATAAAGTGCGTCGGCTAATCTTAACCAAAGATGAAAACTCGTCCTGAGTCATATTCAACATCTCTTTCCTCAACTGGCGCAATAACTCACCCGTTGAAATTTGCTCACTGAAAAACTGGCTCAGCAGTTTCAGTAACAGAGCTTCGCGTTCCAAAGGAGAAAGTTTTACTTTCATAGCTGCGCCCATCGTTTTAATTTTTCATCCAGATAATCAAAAGCCATTCCTGGCATATTAAGAATGCTATCCGGGACACCTCGCGTTTTCAGTCGTGGCTTCAGACCTATCAATTTTTGAGCTGTTTGCTGAAATGCTAAAAAAACATGCGTTGGGTCAGCAAGATCAGATAGTTCGGCAATAATAGCCTGCCAATTGAAGTTCCCCCCCTCTTCATACGGTGATCCCCATTGGGTGACTCTGACAATACCTTCTGGATCGGCTTTCATTGGTGCAAAATCATAAATCGGTGAAAGCCAGATACCTTCAGGCCGTTTAATTAATGCGGTATTACGCCCATGATTATCAGAATTACCAAAAGCAACATTCAATAAATCCCGCTGAACCATTTCAATAACGAGCGCTTCTACATTTAAAGGTTGGCCTAACTCCCTGACCCGATATTGAGATACTAATTTCCGTGATAACCTCCGGATGACATCGAAATGATTTAAGTGGCTGCCAGAAGCCGCATTCATGACAGAGTAAATAGACTCCAGTCCATATTGAACGCGTTTATTTTCAATAAAATCAATATCAAACCGAGGTAGCCACAATGAAGGATAATGTTCACCCTCTAGCAATTTCATCTTTTCGGTATTGATTGTATTGATTGTATTGATTGTATTGATTGTATTGATTGTATTGATTGTATTGATGCCAATACTGGCTAACTCCTGATAAAAGTAGTACTCGGCGCGCAAAATATCGCAATCAATAGGAGTACGTTTTCCTCTTGGGAATTTAACCAAATAATGAGTATCTGGGTTATCGATGTCATTTTGAAACGTGTCTATCCAAATTTCATCATGGTTCGAACAGCATAACAGCAACTTTGGAGCCTCTCCCCCCGCGCCTGTTGCACCTCCCGCGGCAGCCCCCATCTGTTGGGCATATTCCAGAAATGAAGAATCACGCTCAATGACATCTTGCAATGTAAAACGGATATTCATTAATTGGCTATCAGGATGCAATTCAGGTAAGGCTTCTTTTATTCGCATATTACCTACAGGTGCAATAGTCCCATTTTTAAGCAGAATATAATCTTGCTCACTGGCAGACATTGATTGCAGCCCCAACTGATTGATCCAATAGCGGCGGCTTGCCCCTGCGGGCATGATGTCATCAAGAAAGGCAAACCACTGCTTAGACGAATAAGTGTAAGCTAATTCAATAGGAAAATTTATACTGCAACTGAACTCATCATCACGATACATCCAGTCAACAGAATAATCACCGTCATAGCCTAATACTGCGGAGCCTTGTCTTCCGCGCTCGGGGTCGGCAAAAACAAGCTCAGCAGCATCATGCCAAAATCCGTCATTAAAAATCTGTATCGTTAACTTTGCCACACATCCCCCTTGAGTAGTATTTTGCTCAAATAAAAGAGAAGAACACTATTATGTGCAAAATATTACTCATTAAAAGTGATTAAGTCAAAATTAGAGCAATATTTTGCTCAAAAAGAGCGTCTCTTCTTGCATCAAAAATGCTTAAAATCCCATAAATTGATCTAAATCATTTAAACCTTACAAAAATTGTGCGATGGCTGATTTTCAGGGTGGTGGAGGTTACAATCCCCGGCTTTTAGCCCCCCTATGGGGGGGTTCTGACTTGAACTCAGACTGAGAGCCAATACTATGTCGCCATCTGCACTATCATCATCCATGCCTTTTACACCGGAACTGCTATCCCCAGCCGGTACACTTAAAAATATGCGCTACGCCTTCGCTTACGGTGCGGATGCGGTCTATGCCGGTCAGCCGCGCTACAGCTTGCGGGTGCGCAATAATGAATTCAATCACGAGAATCTGGCATTAGGTATTCAGGAGGCCCACTCACTGGGTAAGCGCTTCTATGTGGTGGTGAATATTGCCCCCCATAACTCCAAACTGAAAACATTTCTGCGTGATTTAAAACCCGTGATTGATATGGGGCCAGATGCGCTGATTATGTCTGATCCCGGCTTGATTATGCTGGTGCGAGAAGCGTTTCCGCAGATGGATATCCATCTCTCAGTGCAAGCAAATGCCGTCAACTGGGCGACAGTTAAATTCTGGCAGCAGATGGGCTTGACCCGCGTGATCCTCTCCCGTGAGTTATCACTGGAAGAGATTGCGGAAATCCGTGCACAAGTCCCTGAAATGGAACTAGAAGTGTTTGTCCATGGCGCACTGTGCATGGCCTATTCTGGCCGCTGCCTGCTCTCCGGTTATATCAATAAGCGCGATCCAAATCAGGGAACCTGCACCAATGCTTGCCGCTGGGAATATCATGTCCAGGAAGGCAAAGAGGACGATATCGGTAACATCGTCCATATTCACCAGCCCATTGCAGTGAAAAATGTCGAGCCAACACTGGGTATCGGCGCACCCACCGACAAAGTGTTTATGCTTGAAGAGGCGCAGCGTCCGGGCGAGTATATGACGGCCTCAGAAGATGAGCACGGCACTTACATTATGAACTCAAAAGACCTGCGGGCGATCCAGCATGTCGAGCGCCTGACCCAATTGGGTGTGCATTCGCTAAAAATTGAGGGCCGGACCAAATCATTTTACTATTGCGCCCGTACCGCTCAGGTCTACCGCCGCGCCATTGATGATGCTGTCGCGGGTAAACCTTTCGATCCGACCCTGTTGACCACACTGGAAGGTCTGGCCCATCGCGGCTATACCGAAGGTTTCTTACGTCGCCACGTGCATGAAGACCAACAAACTTACGACTACGGCTATTCAGTTTCAGAGCGCCAGCAGTTTGTCGGCGAGTTTACCGGTGTGCGCCGTGATGGTTTAGCCGAAGTGGTGGTCAAAAACAAATTTTCGGTCGGTGATAGTGTTGAGTTGATGACGCCCAACGGCAATATCCAGTTCACCCTTGAGAGTATGCAGGATAAAAAAGGCCAGCCTGCGGATATTGCTCCGGGTAATGGGCATATCATGTATTTGCCTATCCCGGCAGACATTAATGTAGAATATGGCTTGCTAATCCGTAATCTGAACGGAACAAATAGCCGTAATCCCCATGAAAAAGCGTAACGCGAAACAATAAAAATGAATGCCATCGCTAAGGTGGCATTTTTAGCAAATATTAGAATTAGATCACATCAATTATAATGCCGCTGGGGTAGCATAGCTCGAGTACAATCAAGAACTAAAAAAGTTTTAAAACAAGACTAGGAACCACCTCCTTGGCTAGCCCAATCTCCCTTGGGCTGGCCTTTTCTTTTTCACCTCCATCAGATTGATTTTAATCGATTTTTAATTTTTTTATTATTAGTGATTCTTGTTAAGCTATTAAGTAATAATAAAAAATCCCCGTAAAATGAATAACTCCATCTCAAATAATAACTATTTCAGTTAATTTGGGATGATAATAATCCCTATCTTTATTCAACCTAACATTCATTGAACCTTTCAATTATTCTGATATTTCCATAAGAGATAAAAAGGGTCAATAGGCAGCAAGTGAATGAATTCCACTAAATTTGCTTAGCCAAATCGCCGAGGCTAAAGGTGAGGCACTTCAGGTAAGAAGAGAATAGGTAAATTAAGCAAATATGAGTTACTGTTACCGTTATTACAGAAATGATCTGGAGCAAGTTATGACCCCAACGCCGTGTGCCCTTCTGGTTTTAAACGGTAAAGAGTCCGGTAATCTTGAGGTTCGCGATGCCGTCAAAAATCTACGAGAGGAAGGAGTCACACTTCATGTTCGGGTCACTTGGGAACAAGGTGATGCGAAACGTTATGTCGAAGAAGCCGCCATTCTGGGGGTGGATGCCGTCATTGCTGGCGGCGGCGATGGCACGATTAATGAGGTGACAACCGCATTGATGGTCATACCCGCCGAAAGTCGCCCCGATTTGGGTATCTTGCCGCTCGGCACCGCCAACGATTTTGCCACCAGTTGCAACATTCCGCTGCAAATAGAAAACGCACTGCAATTGGCCGTTAAAGGCCGCGCCGTGACCATAGATGTCGCACAAGTGAATGACGAGCACTATTTTATCAATATGGCGACGGGGGGTTTTGGGACTCGGATCACCACAGAGACGCCCCAAAAACTCAAAGCTGTCTTGGGTGGCGCTTCCTACTTTATTCATGGCCTGATGCGCATGGATGCCATTAAAGCCGATAGCTGTGAAATCCATGGGCCTGAGTTCGACTGGGCAGGTGATGCATTGGTGATAGGAATAGGTAATGGTCGGCAAGCCGGTGGCGGGCAACCACTATGCCCCGATGCACTGATTAATGATGGCCTGCTGCAATTGCGTTTATTGACGGCCGAAGAGTTGCTTCCTGCCCTACTGACCAGTGTATTCAGCGGCGAGAAAAATAAAAATGTGGTGGAGGCCACCCTTCCTTGGCTGGAAATTACTGCGCCGCACGAAATCATCTTTAATCTGGATGGTGAACCCTTGTCAGGCAAATATTTCCGCATTGAAATTATTCCCAATGCCATCCAGTGCCGCTTACCCCCAAATTGCGCACTGCTCGGTTAAATCTCAACTCATGGGTTAACTGCGGTTAGCTCATGATTGACTTCTATTTTCACCTCTCTCTACTCCCCCCTAATCCTAATCCTAATCCTAATCCTAATACTGGCAAGGCTTCAGTCATCGTTAGTCTATTTTCAACCCAAAAACTTTCATTTCAATCCAATTTTCTTTTATTTATAACATTCAATTTGAAAGATTTATCTTTCAAATTGTGATCTATATACGATAAATAGATCTAAAAAGTGTTTATGGTAGTTCGCATGGCGATAGACAAGATACTGAGGTTGACTCTACTACCCCAGCATTTTGAAACCATTTTATTATGTGGTATTTAAAATTTCTTTTCATAACAAAACCTTAAAAAAAAGGTTTATAAAAACAGCCATAACTGCGATTACAGGAGAAAAAGAATGATTGAACTTATAACCCATGGAGCCGAGTGGTTTATCGGACTCTTCCAAAAAGGGGGAGAAGTTTTTGTTGGCATGGTCACCGGGATCTTACCTTTATTAATCAGTTTATTAGTCATCATGAATGCCCTGATCAAGTTTGTGGGTCAGGATAGAATCGAAAGATTGGCACAACGTTGCGCGGGTAACCCTGTTTCCCGTTATCTGCTACTGCCATTGATCGGGACTTTTGTATTTTGTAACCCGATGACACTGAGTCTCGGGCGCTTTATGCCAGAAAAATACAAGCCAAGTTATTACGCGGCAGCCTCCTACAGCTGTCACTCAATGAATGGTTTGTTCCCACACATTAACCCCGGCGAGTTGTTCGTCTTCCTCGGCATCGCCAGTGGTTTAACCACTCTGGGCCTGCCACTGGGTCCACTGGCGGTCAGCTACTTCCTGGTTGGGTTGTTCACCAACTTCTTCCGTGGCTGGGTGACTGATCTGACGACCTCCATTTTTGAACGCAAAATGGGTATCCGTCTGGACCGTAACGTACAACTTTAATATGTAAATCATATACATAATGTGTGGAGCAGATCATGAGTGAATTTATCCGGATTGAAAAAGGCGAAGGCGGCTGGGGTGGGCCATTAGTGCTGCCAATCGTCCCCGGTAAAAAAATTGTTTATATCACTGCGGGCACTCGCCCGGCGATTATTGACCGTATTAGCGAACTGACTGGCTGGGAAGCAGTAGATGGCTTTAAAGAGGGTGAGCCGCCAGCGGAAGAGATCGCGGTCGCCATTATTGACTGCGGCGGCACCCTGCGCTGTGGCCTCTATCCCAAACGCCGGATTCCAACGGTCAACATCCATTCAACCGGTCAATCCGGACCGATGGCGCAATACATTCTGGAAGATATTTATGTCTCCGGTGTTCGCGAAAAGAATATCCAGAAAATCAGCGGAACCGAGCAAGCAACCGCCACTGTCGTGCCAACAGAACCACAAGCCGCTGTAGCAGCGAAAGCAGCCGAAAACAGCGCGGCCAAGGGGCGTGATTACGACACCAGCAAGAAAATCACCGAACAGAGTGATGGTTTGTTGGCAAAAGTGGGCATGGGGATGGGGTCCGTCGTGGCGGTCTTCTTCCAGTCAGGCCGCGACACCATTGATACCGTCCTGAAAACTATCCTGCCCTTTATGGCCTTCGTTTCGGCATTAATCGGCATCATCATGGCCTCCGGTTTGGGCGATTTTATTGCTCATGGCTTAACACCACTGGCGAGCAGCCCGATAGGGTTAGTGCTTCTGGCGCTGATCTGCTCCTTCCCGCTGTTGTCACCTTTCTTAGGCCCTGGGGCGGTGATTGCACAAGTTATCGGCGTATTAGTGGGGGTACAAATTGGTTTGGGGAATATCCCACCACAATTAGCCCTGCCAGCACTATTCGCGATAAATGCTCAGGCGGCGTGTGACTTTATCCCTGTGGGTCTCTCTCTGGCTGAAGCGAAGCAAGATACCGTGCGGGTTGGCGTCCCATCCGTGCTGGTTGGCCGCTTCCTGACGGGTGCACCGACAGTATTGATTGCCTGGGCAGTATCGGCCTTTATCTATCAGTAAGAGTTATCGATTAGCTAAAACGTAAAGATTTCTGTAATACATTCAACGGTTAAGGATGTACGTATGAATACTATTTATCAGACAACCATTACCAATATCGGCGACAGCGCCCGCGAGGCGCTGCTTGATGACATGCTCATCACCTTCCGCGAAGGCGCTCCCAAAGATATTGAAGAGTTCTGTTTTATCCACCAGCACAGCACCACTGATGGGGAGTTACAGGCGGGCAACATTATGGAACTGGCGCAACTGCGCTATGTGATCACGGCGGTGGGCGAAGTGGCCACCCAAAACCTGCGGGAGCTGGGCCACGTCACTATCCGATTCAATGGTGATAAGCAGCCCGAGTTCCCCGGTTCCATCCATGTGAATGGCCCGACACCCAGTGATATTCCGGTCGGCAGCGCATTGAAATTTAGTCGTTAATTTATTTATCAATTTATATCCGACGTACTTGGAGTTGCAGCGCTTTTAGTTGCAACTTCAAGTGTGAAGGATATTAGCCAAAGTCATTGGAGTTGCAGCAAGGCAACCAACGAACGAATCCCAATGAGCTGACATCAGTCAGTGATTTGGGTAAGTGAGTGCAGCTAACACCGCTGCAACTTCAAGTACGAAGGATAATGGAGGTGTATATGTCACAACAACAAGTCGCAGTAGTCATTGGTGGTGGACAAACTCTGGGCGCATTCTTGTGCCACGGTCTTGCCGAAGCGGGTTATAAAGTGGCGGTTGCTGATTTAAATTCAGATAACGCACAATTGGTCGCGGATCAGATTAATGCAGAGTATGGCGCAGATATCGCCCGTGGTTTTCAGGTTGATGCCACCAATGAAAGCAGCGTAGAGATGCTGGCAAAAGCAGTCGATCAGCGCTTTCATCAAACAGATTTATTGGTTTACAGTGCCGGTATCGCCAAAGCCGCGCCGATTACAGATTTCCCGTTAGATGATTTTGACCGCTCATTGCAGGTGAATTTGGTGGGCTATTTCTTGTGCGCCCGTGAGTTCTCTCGGTTAATGATTCGTGATGGTAATGGCGGACGCATTATCCAAATCAATTCCAAATCGGGTAAAGTGGGCAGCAAACATAACTCTGGTTACAGTGCAGCGAAGTTTGGCGGTGTCGGCCTGACACAATCACTGGCATTGGATTTGGCGGATTATGGAATTACCGTGCATTCACTGATGTTAGGTAACTTACTTAAATCGCCGATGTTCCAATCACTTTTACCGCAGTACGCCGCTAAGTTAGGCATTAAGCCAGAAGAAGTTGAGAAGTACTATACCGATAAAGTCCCCCTAAAACGGGGTTGTGATTATCAAGATGTGCTGAACACCCTGCTGTTCTACGCCAGTGATAAAGCCGCCTATTGCACCGGCCAATCCATCAATATCACTGGCGGGCAGGTGATGTTTTAAGGCTGTAAACACCCGAATCACTGACTCGCACCAGTGATTCGGGTAATCATGACAGCAAACGAAAGCATCCCGATGAGCTTACATGAGTAAGTGATTCGGGTAAGTGAGTGCAGCTAACGCCGTTTCAGCCCCAAGGGAGAAGAGTCTTACTCAAAGCCATTGGGGTTGCAGCAAGGCAGCAAACGAAAGCATCCCGATGAGCTTACATGAGTAAGTGATTCGGGTGAATGAGTGCAGCTAACGCCGCTGCAGCGCCAAGGGAGAAGAGTAAATGGCCCTCATCAGCATCATTATCATTGCCTGGCTACTGCAAATCGTACTGGGTTGGTGGCAAATTAATCAGTTTAACCGTGCCTTTGACCGCCTGTGTCAACACAGCCAATCGGTGGGGGTGGGCCGCTCTGGTGGACGTTTTAAGCCCAGAGTGGTGATGGCTTTAGCTTTTGATGAGAATATGCGGGTCCGTGACAGCATGATCATGCGTGGAATCAGTGTTTTTGCCCGCCCACGCCCATTAACTCACCTTCATGGGCTGCATCAGCAGGATTTAATCCCAAATGTGATCTTTCCTACGGATACCGCATGTCAAACTGCACTATCATTAGCGATTAAACCGAAATCATGATATTTTCATAATGAAAGTTATTCTTTTTCATGTGAAAGTTGTGCCTGAAAAAGAGGCAATGGAAATACTTGAGCAGGAATCGTTATGAAACCAAAGCAGCGGCAGGTTGCCATACTGGAATATCTCCAGCAACACGGCAAGACGGCAGTCGATGAACTCGCCGACCACTTTTCGACCACCGGCACCACTATTCGTAAGGACTTAACCAGCCTCGAAAAAGAGGGAGCCGTTATCCGCACCTACGGCGGCGTGGTGCTAAATCGCGACGATGTCGAACAACCGATTGACCGCAAAACCCATATTAATACCGACAAAAAAAAGCAGATTGCCCAAGCGGCCAGTAAACTGATCAAAGATGGTGACAGTCTGGTTTTTGATGCGGGGAGTACGGTGCTGCAAATGGTGCCGCACCTGACAAAATTCAACAATATCACGGTGATGACCAACAGCCTGCATATCGTCAATGAGCTGGTTGAGTTGAATAACGATCAAACTATCCTGATGCCGGGGGGCACTTACCGTAAAGGCTCAGCCTCTTTTCATGGCAGTCTGGCGGAATCAGCATTTGATAACTTCAGCTTCGATAAGCTGTTTATCGGCGCAGATGGTGTTGATCTGAAAGCCGGTGTCACCACGTTTAACGAAGTTTATCATGTCAGCACCGCGATGTGCCGTGCCGCCAGCCGCATCATTCTGCTGGTTGACTCGTCCAAATTTGGCCGTAAAAGTCCCAATGTCGTTTGCCCATTAAGCGCCGTCGATACCCTGATTACGGATAAAGGGATTAGCCCAGAATATTTGCAGGCACTGCAAGAAATGGGCATTAACATCATTCTGGTTGATAAAAATGAGTAATCCACTGCTGACCTATGCCCGTGAAACACTGGAAATTGAGCTGACAGAGGCCCATAAGTTGCTGTCACGATTAGATGATAATTTTATTCGAGCCTGCGAACTGCTGCTGGCTTGCACCGGTAAAGCCGTGGTGTCCGGCATCGGCAAATCCGGCCATATCGGCAAAAAGATTGCCGCCTCACTGGCCAGTACTGGCACCCCGGCGTTTTTCGTTCATCCCGCCGAAGCACTGCACGGCGATTTGGGCATGATTGGCCCGCAAGATGTACTGATTTTCATCTCCTACTCTGGCCGAGCCAAAGAGCTGGATCTGATTCTGCCCTTGCTGGCGGACAGTCATATTCCGGTGATTGCCATCACTGGCGGCAAAGAGTCCCCCTTAGCGCTCAATGCGGCCTGTGTGCTGGATATTAGTGTTGAGCAGGAAGCTTGCCCGATGGGACTCGCCCCGACATCCAGCGCGGTGAATACCCTGATGATGGGGGATGCACTGGCAATGGCATTAATGCGCCATCGCGGCTTCAATGCCGAAGATTTTGCCCGCTCACATCCGGGCGGCAGCTTGGGTGCACGCTTGCTCAACCGCGTCCATCATTTGATGCGAACCGGTGATCGCCTGCCAGTGGTGAATGAGTCCGACAGTGTGATGGAGGCAATGTTAGAGCTTAGCCGTACCGGATTGGGCTTGGTGGCCGTGTGCGATCCCGATCAGCGAGTGGTGGGCGTGTTCACTGATGGCGATTTGCGCCGCTGGTTGGTCAAAGGCGGTACGCTGCAACAACCGCTGGCAGGCGCAATAACGCGGCCGGGTTACCGACTACCTGAACAGTGGCGTGCTGGCGAAGCGCTGGAAGCACTGCACCAGCATCATATCAGTGCGGCACCCGTGGTGAATTTGGACGGGAAACTGGTCGGCGCGATTAATCTGCATGACCTGCATCAGGCCGGTATTGCTTAATGATGGTGGAGGAGCAAGGTGATCACCATCCTGCTCCGCATTCATTATTCGTCGCCAAAGATTAACGCCAATTAGGATCTTGCTGTAACTGCTTTTTCAGCATGGCCTGAATAGGCTCATCAGGGCGGCCCAGCCACTGATAGGTGGCAAACTGGCTCGGGTTATCCTGCGCTTGCGGCTTGTCTTCCACCGTGACTCTCATCCCCCAAGCCTGCCAAACTTGCTTCTTATTCTGGCTAAACGCCACCCACATAAAATTATTGCTGCAATCATGGGGCTTACAAATTCGGCCCACTTTATACTGCTGCCCTTCCCACGTGATCACCTCATACGGCGCTGACGTCCCCACCCCTTTGCGCGCCCATGCGGGTAAGTTTTTCTGGCTCTTGGTCATTTTCTGCCAGCTATTTTTATAAACCGGCTGTTGCAGCAAATCCGCCATGGTCGGCAGGAGTTTCGCGGGCGCGGCCTGAGAAGGGGTCGGTACTGAATTAGGGGGTGATGGTGTACTGGTTGATTGCGCGAAGGCCCAGGAGCTGGCACTGAGTATCGCCGCTGCAACAAGACAATGGAGGGTTTGATGACCTTTCATTATCGAAATCCTTATGATCTGATTAATCTATTCGCCGGGGTATTAACCGCGATCCCAGTGCAACTGATTTGCAGGCGTCGTGTTGGTTTGCCTGTCTATGACCATCAACGGTAGAAAAAGTTGATCCATAGCACGAATTTTCATCCTAATTCCAGTTATACCACAATCGGTATGACAGCTTGAGTTAAGCTATGAACCAGATGATGATTGAGAAGGCCACGCCATGTTAACCTATGAGTTACCCGAAGCACCCGAGAAGCTGTATTACTCTGCCGGGGATGCCCATCCACTGGACAAACTTGAGACCGATAAAATCATCCAGATGGTGATCGACTTGGATGTCGCCAACTCAGACAGCGAACACTATGTCACCGGCTGGATGGGACTAAATAGTGTGGTAGTGGTGCGCAACTATCAAAATAAGCGCGGCACAGCTAACGGTTTTGTGGTGAATAAAGGCGATCGCTATCGGCTAAGTATTCAGTCGATTGAATTCCGCATCCCGAAAGCAGTTTTGTGGATGAGCTTTCGCCGCAAGCCGCGCACCATGGAGCTAATTACCTACGAAACGCTGGGTGAACAACCGAGTGGCATGCAGCAATACCGCAATATCCTTGATGAAGATCTGCTACAGCAGTTAGATGCCGATTGGCGCGAACTGAATGATTATCTGGGTGCTGCCTGTTGGCAACTGGAGAACGGCACCCCATTGTGGCAGCAAGCTCAACAGCAGATAACATCAGACGCGATCCGTCAGTTAGCTGATGCAGCCATCTTCCGCACTAAATCTTTGCAAGCCGATGGCGATTACGCTGGTTTCTGGGCTGGCGAGTACTTTTTCGCGGTCAGACAGCCCACAGCGAGCCATCCCCTGCCCGCAATCCAAATCTCTTGGCGCGAAGACGAGAAAGAGATTGGCAGCTATCAATTTGATCTGATCAATGATGAAGCCGGCGAGCCAACACTCTCACTGTGCATCCGCCCCCGTAAAGGTGCGGACAGTTATCTGCTTAACCGTTTTGATGCTCATCATCTGCAACGTGCCATCGCGATGTTTGCCATGATCCAGCGCCATTTGTTGGCGTAACCCCTGTGGCTTCAAGCACGAAGGGCATCCCCAAAGGCATTGGAACCACAGGTAGGCGGCCAGCGAAAGCATCCCGATAAGCTGACACCAGTCAGTGATTCGGGTAATTGAGCGCAGCTAACACCCCTGTGGTTTCAAGGACGAAGGGGATTACCACCATTGGTGGAAATGATGCACCGGCCCCACCCCCAGCCCCACTTCGAGGCTATCGGCCTGCTCCAATGCCCTTTGCAGATAGCCTTTGGCCGCTTCTACGGTATCACCCCAATTCGCGTGCCGTGGGCGCAATGCGGCCAGTGCCGCAGATAAGGTGCAACCAGTGCCGTGGGTATGGCGAGTGTTGACTCTGCGGGTCACAAAACGCTGCTCTCCTTGTGCTGTCAACAGCCAGTCGGGGCTATTTTCGCCAGTCAAGTGGCCCCCTTTCATCAGTACCCCCTGACAGCCTAGCGCCAGCAGCGCCCGCCCCTGCTCACACATCTCCTGTTCATCGCGGGCGAGTGGGCAATTGAGTAACGCCGCCGCTTCCGGCAAATTCGGCGTAATCAGATCAACCTGGGGTAACAGTTGTTGGCGCAGCGCAGCCACCGCCTCCGGTGCCAGTAGCGGATCGCCACTCTTCGCCACCATTACGGTATCCAGCACCACAAAGGCGATCGGATAACGGCGTAGTTGCGCGGCGACGACGGCAATAATGTCAGCATTCGCCAACATGCCTATTTTGGCGCTATCAATGTGTACATCACTCAGCACAGAATCCAGTTGAGCGGCGACAAAAGCGGGTTCGATGGGATAGACCGACTGCACGCCAGTGGTGTTTTGCGCCACCAGCGCAGTGATCACTGTGGTGCCGTAGGCTTGCAGAGCAGAAAAGGTTTTCAGGTCAGCTTGAATACCCGCGCCGCCACTGGGGTCAGTTCCGGCAATCGTGAGTGCATTAATGCGCTTCATGAATATGTCTCCATACTCATATCCGTAAGCGATAGTGCCAATAGCGAGGGTTTCACCGTGGCAACAGCAGAAAAAGCGGCAGGTTGAACGAACATATTCCTCCTAACCGGCGGTCAAGAAGGCGGAACCCTGCGGTGCCGAGACTTCCCTACGCTGGCATAATCCAGATCAGGTAATACGGGTAAAATCTCAGCCAAACCACTTTTAGTGGCGGGCACCCCGAGTCAGAATTGTTATTATCATTGGCAAGTGATAGAAGATCAATGATGCATTCGCAAAACCAATAAGTAAGACAACAATAGCCTCCTGTGCTGGAGAGATAACCGGAGAATGAGTATCGAGATTCGTCTGTATCAAGAGAGTGACCGCCCCTTTCTGCGCACTCTGTATCTGGCATCACGGCGAGCGGCCTTTAGCTGGCTGGATGGGGAGCATTTTCGTTTGGAAGATTTTGATCGTTCCACTATGGGAGAGACCGTTTTGGTCGCCATGGATGGTGATCGACATTTGGGTTTCGCCTCAATTTTTATGGAGGAGAGTTTCCTGCATAACCTGTTTGTTGATCCTACCGCGCAGCATCACGGGGCGGGCAAGGCATTATTACAAGCAGCACAAGCGCTATTTACCACACATGGTTCACTAAAATGTCTGGAAAAAAACCAGCGAGCGCTGACATTTTATCAAAAACAGGGTTGGGTAGTGATTGCGACGGGTAAGAGCAGTGACGGCGATTACGTTTTGATGCATTGGCATAATGAAAAAGTTAAATAAAGCACAGATAAAAAATAAAAAAGGGAGCCTAGCTCGCTCCCTCTGTTGGCTGAAAAAAGAGTGATGCCTTACTCCCCGCGTAGCGTTTTGACCTCATCCACTTTGATATTCAGTGTCGGTTGCCCAAACTGCTGAAGCAGATAATTGCTCAAACTCACCACCTGCTCATCAGTTAATGTCTCGGCAAAACCGGGCATAAATATCTCGCCATCGTTGGTTTTGCGCGACACCCCATGGAGGATCACATTGATCAGGTTATTGGGGGTATTGGCTCCGACCACTGAGTTCTTCATCAGCGAAGGATAGTAGCCGTCTTTCACGCCATCTCCCGTAAAGCTGTGGCACGTCGCGCAGTTCCCCAGATACAAACGCGCCCCGTCAGTCGTGTTATCCGCCTTGAATGGCACACCGCGCAAGGTATTGACGCTGGTTGCCGATTGGCCCCAATCCGAGCGGCTTTGGGTTTCGTCGTCAGGATTGAGCGGTTTCAATGTGCGCAGATACACCGCCATCGCATTGAGATCACCCTCCGTCAAGTGGCGAGTACTGTTTTCAATCACTTCCGCCATTGGGCCAGCCGCCTGCCCCTTGCCGTCGACATGCCCGGTGCGCAGATATTGCACAATTTGCGCCTGACTCCAGCCGCCAATCCCGGCGTGAGGGTCTGAGGTAATATTGAATGCCGTCCAGCCGTCAATTTCAGTGCCGCTATAAGCTTTGCTCTCTTTCATTCCCATAGTGATGTTGCGCGGCGTATGGCATTCACCACAGTGACCCAATGCCTCAACAAAGTAAGCGCCCTGATTCCATTGCGCATCTTTGCTGCTATCAGGCTGGAAGCGCTGCCCTTCAAAGTTCACCAGATTCCAGAACCACAATCCCCAGCGCTGATTGAAGGGGAAAGGCATCTCATTTTCGCGGTTTGGCTGATGGACCGCCGGCAGACTGAACAGATAGGCTTTGATCGCTTTAACGTCATCATTGGTTAGCAAGGTATAGGAGGTGTAAGGGAATGCGGGATAGAGATTCTCCCCGTTTTTGCCTTTCCCCTCATGCAACGCGCGCAGAAACTCCTCATCACTCCAACTGCCAATCCCCGTCTCTTTGTCGGCGGTGATATTGGGCGAATATAAGGTGCCCATGGGCGTTTTAAAAGCCAGTCCACCGGCAAAAGGTTTACCATTTTTAGTGGTATGGCACGCCACGCAGTCGGCGGCTTTGGTCAGGTACTCACCGCGTGCAATCAGGCTCTCGTCCGCACTGGCGTAGCCGCTGATGGCGAATCCCAAGGCGATAAGCAGGGGTTTTACTGAGTGACCCAGGGTTATTTTTTTCATGTCACACCTCGGTCTTCAATGTTTCAGCGATACGCAGGGAGAGTGCCGCGATCGTCAGCGTACAGTTCACTGAGCCGACGGTTGGCATCACACTGCTGCTGGCGATAAACAGGTTTTTATGGTCATGGGTGCGGCAATCGCTATCGACCACCGAATCTTTCGGGTCGTCGCCCATGATAGTGGTACCGGTGATATGGTTATTGTTGGCAAAATTATTATTGAATTTAATTTCAGTGCCGCCCATCAACCGCGCCGCTTCGGCGTAAATCTGTTGGGTGTGTACCGCACTTTTGCGGACGTAATCGTCCATTGCATAGTAGAACTCAGGTTTTGGAATGCCGATCGCATCTTTCTCTGTCGAACTGGGAATAATGCGGTTTTCTACGTGCGGCAGAATCTCGTGGAAGCTGTCGAACTGCACAAAACGCGCGGCTCGATCACGGATTTTGGCTTCAAGCTGTGGTCCAAGTTGCAAATCGCCCTGCTTAAGCAGCTCAATCGTCACTTGGTCAGTGCGCGATAAGTTAGATAAATGAATCTTTTTCGCCGCAAAATCAGCGCGGAAAGCCCCATCACGGAAGCCGACCATCGAGGTCATCTCCTGCGGCCCACGCCCCGGCCAAAGAGGTTCACTGGCCATAAAGGTGACCCCTGTCCCCGGATGATCCATCAGGTTGCGGCCCACCATATCTGAACTGTTACCCACGCCGTGCGGGTTCTTCTCACTGGTGGACATCAGCATCAGTTTCGGTATCTCAATTCCATTGGCGGCCAGCACAAAGAACTTACCCTCAGCCCGGTGCTGATTGCCCTGCGCATCCTTAAACAGTGCGGCGGTGATCTGCTGCTGGTCGTTCACTTCTAGCTTATAGACCACCGCTTGTGGGCGCACGATAGCCCCGGCAAGCTCCGCTTTCTCCACATGGGTGATGCCATTGTACATGGCCCCAATAGGGCAAATGGGCATACAGTTATTGTTGCCACAACAGGTCGGGCGGCCATCATAAGGGCGACTGTTACGCGCTACCGGCTCGGTCACCACATTAAAATGGGCATCGGTAAAGCCGCTCCCCGTAAAGCGGTTGCTGTTCAGCACCGTTTTGATGCGCTGCTCATTCCACGACAGCGGTAAAGGGGCCATCGGGTAAGGCTCACTGCGCGGCGATCCCAACTCTTCATCACTCGGCCCCCAAACACCCAACTCCTGCTCGGCACGTAAATACCATTTTTCCAGTGCGGCATACTCGATCGGCCAGTCGCGGCCAACGCCATACAGGGTTTTTAGCTTGAAATCATTCGGCAGGAAACGCCATGCCGATGCCGCCCAGTGCCAGGTAGTCCCACCAACGGCGCGGATATACTGCACATCATACGGATGTTCGCCCTTTTGAATCAGATAGTTATTATTTGGGTTAGATTCCGGATGAGGCGCATAAGAGGTGGAGGGATAAGGTGCCATATTGTCTGATTTATCCGGCTGGTTGCGGAAATTCTCCACAATTTCCCAGCGCGATAAACGCGGCCCCGCTTCCAAAACCAATACTGATTTACCCGCCATCGCCAGTTGATGTGCTACCAATCCGCCTGCAACGCCCGAGCCAATGACGACGATATCCGCCTTGAGTGTGTCAGCCATAAATGTATTCTCCAAAATTATAGGGCGACATCAGGCTTCGCAGCCCAGTATCCAGGTTTATTCGGGCAATAAGAGCGAATAACCAACACATCGGATACCGCATCGAACATCAACGCATTTTCAAAGCTGATCACCGCCGCGTCGGCTCCCTCGCCAATCACGCCGATATACCAGCCTTGCAAAATCTGCCGGGCAATTTGCTGCTGCAAAGGTGGCCATTGTGCAGGCTCACCGGCGGGCAAAGGTTGCAACAGCGCTAATTTCTGGTCGAAACCGCCGATTTTTCCGAGCAAAATCTGATAGATGCGTTGACCAATCTGCCCATTGAGCTGGCGTTTACCCGTCAAGGCACGAGAGACCAACATGAATCTTTCCAGATTCTGTGGCGAGGTTTGGGTCGATGCTGCGAAAGCATCCAGAGAGAGGGGACTCATCAGGCTGCTGACCAGCCCGACACCGATGTAACCCAGCAGGCGACGGCGTGAGACGCCGCGTACCTGAGGTATCGGAGAGCGATTTACCGACATGTTTTTCTCCACAAAAAAGCATGCGCGCAGTATTCATCTGTTGCATTGATCGACATGTTGTTAATAGGCATGGCGCTAACAGATGCGGGTTACCGCGAGCTAAACTACCGAGCGGTTCACGCCGCAGCAGTGGCAATCTTGACTAATTATGAATGGACTTCTCGCCTTGCTGGCGATGTGAATTAGGGAATGCAGATGTTAAATATTTAGTTGAGATGTAAAGATTCGTCAAGATTATACATCTCTCAATGTGGGGGTAAAGCCAAACGTGACTCAGATCACATTTTGTAACTATAGCGGTGAGTAATGCACCAAGCTGCACAATTCATCAGCGGGATTGACGAGATAAGCCGCACAGAGGCGGCTTAATAAGGTTGATGGACTACAAAGGCCGATAAATCTCTCTGTAGTGAGCTAATCTTTCGCGGAAGAAATCGAGTTCCTCTGGCGAAAGTTTCGCTTCAATTTTATCAATCCTAATTTTCTTTTTTTGGTTTTCCATAAAAGCAATCGTGGATGCCACGAAGTCCAGACTGGTATGGCAATAGGCGGAAACCATCTTCTCAAGTGCTGACATTTTACACCTCCACACAACCCAGCACACGGTTAAAATTAACACAAATAATTATATTAAAACCGTGAAACAGATCAATATTAGAGAGTGAGTCTCACTAAGATAAACCCCCTCCTCGACGTTATCGTTTATTTAAAATGTCGACTGAAGCAGACTATTTTGTCGTGAGTCGATGTTTTTAAATTCATTTTCCGCTATCTTCTTGGGCTGCGTCCCATACCCACAACGGATAACGAGAACAGCGTGAAATTAAGAAAAACAACCCTGATTATGATAGCGCTAGCACTGGCCGTATTTGCTTACACCTATTTTACCGGAGCTTAAGGCACCTAAACTCATGCTAAAAGTTATTGCCCAAGATTTTATAAAACTCGAACATATTGATGATGTTATGCCGCTCTACAGAGAGTTAGTCGCCTGCACAAAATTGGAGCCACTCGGTATATCCTACGATCTATTTATTGACCATAAAGATCCCGGCCACTTTATTTTTATCGAAGAGTGGCCGGATCAAGCGGCTCTGGATATCCATTGCGCAACGGCACATTTCAGACGATTAGTACCGCAGATCAATCAATACCAGAGGAGAGAGTGCATAGTGACTCTGATGCACTCTTTTGATTAATATTTAACAACAGCTCATCACTCCACGAGCTGTTCTTCTTCGTGATATTGATTTTGCCACATGGCTGAGTATCGGCCATTCTTCAGCAATAGTGCCTCATGACGCCCACGCTCGACGATCTCCCCCGCTTCCAACACAATAATTTCATCCGCATCAATGATGGTTGATAAGCGGTGGGCAATCACCAACGTGGTGTGATCGCGGCTAACCTCGCGCAAATGGGCCTGTATTTCACGTTCAGTGTGGGTATCCAAGGCACTGGTCGCTTCATCGAAAACCAATATGGCTGGATTTTTTAGAATAGTACGGGCGATCGCGACCCGCTGTTTTTCGCCGCCGGATAATTTAAGCCCGCGTTCGCCCACTCGCGTATCATAACCATCGGGTAAGCTACTGATAAAATTGTGAATATGGGCAAGTTTTGCCGCGCGCTCTATCTCTTCAAAACTGGCTGAAGTTCTGCCATAAGCAATGTTATAGCGCAGCGTGTCATTAAAAAGCACAGTATCTTGGGGCACGATACCAATGGCCTTGCGCAGGCTCGCCTGAGTGACATTGCGGATATCTTGACCATCAATCAGCACGGCACCCTCAGTCACATCGTAGAAACGGAACAGCAAACGAGAGAGTGTGGACTTGCCCGCCCCAGAAGCCCCGACAACGGCCACCGTTTTACCTGAAGGAATGGTAAAACTCACATTACTCAAAATAGGTCTGCGTGGATCATAACCAAAACTGACAGCCTCAAAGCGCACTTCACCTTGAGTCAACTGTAATCTCGCGGCATCTGGCTTATCCGTAATCTCTTGCTCAACCATCAACAAATTGAGCATATTCTCCATATCAATCAGCGCCTGTCTAATTTCAGAATAAATAAAACCAAAGAAATTAAGCGGCTGATATAGCTGTAATAGATAGGCATTGACCAAGACAAAATCACCAATAGTCATTCGACCTTGCGTAATACCTTTCGCGGCCATCGCCATCATAACCACTAATCCGATTGAGATAATGGCCGTCTGCCCGAGACTTAATGCCGTAAAGCTGAATTGATTTTTAATCGCCGCATGTTCATACAGTTGCCGCGAAGTATTAAAACGTTGAGCTTCAAACTCTTCATTACCGAAATATTTTACGGTCTCATAATTGAGCAAGCTGTCGATAGATTTAGTATTGGCATCCGCATTGGCCTGATTTAATTCGCGGCGAAAACGAGTACGCCAACTCACCGCCATCACAGTAAACAGAATATAACAGGTGACCGTGACCAAGATGGCGACCGCGAACCAACCATCTAACAGATGCCACATGATCAAAGAGACCAGCGTTATTTCAAATAAGATGGGGAAGATGGAGAACAGCAGGCGTGAAAGTACCGTCGCAACAGCTTGTGTTCCGCGCTCGATCGACAACGATAAGCCACCGGTTTGTCGGTCAAGATGAAAGCGCAAACTGAGCTCATGTAACTGTTTGAATACCCGTAATCCCAGTAGCCGAGTCGCATTCTGGCTAATGTGTATAAACATGACGTTGCGCAGTTCTTCAAATAATGAGGCGCTAATTCTCGCGACACCGTAAGCAATAATAAAACCGATGGGAATAGCCAATATCTTCGCGCTTTCACTGCTTAATGTGTCGATCATTGCCTTGTAGGCGAGTGGCACCAGTGTTGTACTGATCTTAGAAACCACCATAAATATAACGGCGGCAATTAAGTAGTAGCGCAGTTTAGGGTTATTCTTCGGCCACAGATAAGGCAGCAGGAATTTGAGTAATCGGGAACGATCCATATTTATGTCTTTGTCATCTCAGGTGAAATAGCTGTCACTGTTTTTTATATTCTGCCACGTATCAAGGTAATGGCCTAATTGGGCAATACTATTTTTGATTCACAGAAACCACGCTCTGCGAGATCTAAATTATAGGTTCAGGGGGGTAGGAACACGCGATATCACAGGGATGAGGCTGTCGGTAAATTAGCAAGTTATCTTTAAATCGAAGGAATTCTTGCCATGTGGCTTCCGAATCACGTCACGACATAGATTTCTGGAAGCCACTATTAATAAAGTTATTATTCGTCGAAGAACCAATAGCCCTGATTAATCAGTTCGGTTAATTCAGCAACAAAAGCGGGGTTCTGTAGTGCCTCACCCAGCTCTTTTTTACTAATACAGGTGTAACGGCATAGCGCATCAGCCGCTTTCGGGTCAACCGTTTCCAGTCGTTCGCTGTTGACGAAGAAGCTGTCACCCACTTGCAGAACCCGCAACCCACTCAGGCGCGACAAGACTTCACCGCCCATCAGGGCATCAACAATCTCATCCTGCTCGAAAGGCGGCTCGGCAGGTGCAATATCCAGCTCATGCCGTGGCGTGGTAGCAAAGCGGCCGAACCACTGTTTGAAATCTTCTGGCTGATTAATCATGTCGACCATCATGCTGCGCAGGCGGTCAAGCTCATACTCTTCAACCTTGCCCGGATGCTCGCGACAGGTTAAATCAGGATCACTGTAGTGCTCGCCGCCGAGGTCATTTTCCAGTGCATAGTCAGCGAAGCTGCTGATTAAGTCCCTGCCGTTTGGCCCACGAAAGCCGACAGAGTAGTTAAATGCCGTTTCGTGGGTGAAGCCATCGTGCGGGAAGCCCGGAGGAATGTATAAAATGTCGCCCGGTTCGAGATCTTCATCAATGATCGGCGTGAATGGCTCAACGTGCAGCAGTGCCGGATGCGGGCAAAATTGTTTCAGCGGCAATTTATCGCCCACACGCCAACGGCGACGGCCCATTCCCTGAATGATAAAGACATCATACTGATCAATATGTGGCCCGACGCCGCCCCCCGGAACGGAAAAGGAGATCATCAAGTCATCTAAGCGCCAGTCCGGCAGCACGCGAAATGGGCGCACCAGCTCGGCGGAGGGGGCGTGCCAGTGGTTAACTGCCTGAGCCAGCAGCGACCAACCGGTTTCACCCAGATGATCAAAATGCTCAAATGGCCCATTACTCGCCTGCCACTGACCGTGGGTATGACTGACCAGACGGCTATCTACTTCTGCTTCCATCGCCAAGCCCGCCAGTTCGTCCGGCGTAATAGGATCGACGAAGTTTGGAAAAGCATTTTTTAATACAACAGGTTGTTTTTGCCAATATTTTTCTAAAAATTCGGGCCAGTTAAGATTCAGTTGATAAGCCATGCTTCATACCAGTGAGGAAAAACGGGCCTGATTATAGAGTGGCTCCCCCCAGCCCGCTTTGTCATGGGTCAAAACAGTGCGTCAGTTAAGTAAAAATATCTCAGCAGGCCAACTAACGCCCCCTTAGCTCAGCTTGATCGGTTTCCACATCATAGGCCCCCTCAACACACAGATCGATAGGATGCGGGTCCCAATGAATCAGCCCCCTAATCTCAAACTGCACAATGCCATTTCTGGCATTGTGCTGCTGACTCACGACCAGAGATTCAGTCATCACCCGGGGTTCAAAACGAATGATAGCTTCACGAATAACTCGCTCAATGGTATTCCAATTATGGGGGGTCGAATGCCTCCCCACCAATGGCGCAATACCAAAGTTTAATACTGATGTGGCGACCCATTTATGGCGCTGCTCATTAAGCCTATCGTCAATATTGGCATTATTTAATATCTCACCAATATTACGCTGCACCAGTTTTCGCATCATACGTGAGTCATAAAAGAACTTATCATGAGGCTCTAACAGCTTTTTAGGCTCATCATCAAGTAAACGCTCTAATAATGCAGGCAAAAACTGTCGTTTCTTTTCCATTAATTAACCTGTTCGTCAAACCTAAATTCTTCAACGTCAAATAACGCGTACTCATTTTGGTCGGTAATAAACATTTTCCGACCAGAGCCAATATAAAGCGAATCTACCGGTTGGCTCCATTCTGTTTTAAGGCCGAGCTGAGTATCATTATCGGCGTCGGCTGCCAGTGGATAACGGGCTGGTACGTAGCCGTACCAAATTTTATCGCTAATTGTCAGCTGTGCCGGTGCCCAGATCAGGTCGGTGATATTTTTCGGTTTGGAAACCGTCAATAACTGCACATCAGCAAACGGAACCCAGCGATAGCCTCCCGAGCTGATAAATTCACACACTGGCCCGATTCGCCCATCACTGTCAGCAATCCAGGAGAATCGCGCCGCAGAACTACTCTCCCCAGCACTTACCGGTGCTTGGGACAGTGCCTGCTCACGTAAATCTTCACTTTTCTGATAATCCCCCTCGTGCAACAGTTGGTTAGCTTGTTGCATCAATGTCACCCACTCAGGCAATGTGTTACCCAAGGTTCCGGGGGCGCGTTTCCCGGCTAATACGGCTTCCCGCAGCATCTCACCCAATACCAGATTTTTATAAAGCTCAGCCCGCTTGGCCATATCAGGTGCAACCTTGACCAAGGTTTCAAGCTGAAACAGCGCTTTTTGCCATAAACCTCCCAGACAATAGAGCTTAAATAATAACTCTCGTGCATCGATATCGGTGGGTTTGGTTTTCAATGTTGAGATGGTTTCTGCTTGTATTTCGCTTAACGAACTGCTTTTCAATAATTCATTTAAATTAGTGGTATTCATTATTCTATTATCTCCCTACTTGAAATTATAAATGACTGTCTAGCCCTAACTTATAGAGCTCCTGAAATACCAATTCAGGAACTCTATTTTTCTCTTTTGTGATAATATGGTCCGGTGCCAGCACTTTTAACAAATCAACTTTCTCTTCGTTACAGGCGGTTTCCAGATAGTCGATAACACTTAATTCTTTGGTGACTTTTTCGATCAGTCCGCCGGAATCTAAAATACATTCAGTCAGCGTTTTATCCTTGACGCACTCTCTGATATTCTCCAAAAAACCGTCATTGGCAGACAATTTTGTCGCCTGCTGCTTATTTTTTTCTGAGAACTCCCGGCCTTGTTCACCCCACATAAGAAACCGCTTGTACTCCAGTTCCAAGCCTTTCAGAACATCCTGCCCCTGATGTTGGTAAGCTTGCACCTCATTTACGTCATCGAAATAGGAGATGTAGTAACCACCATGGGACAGAATATCTTCAATTTCTGGAAGATCAGTCGCATCGTAGACCGTCGGTTGTTCGAGCATCAGTAGATTGTCAGTAAAACTTTTACCCGCCGCTTGTCCTGATGCTTTTTTGGCCGTTATGACAAAATGACCACACTTGATCTCTGCTCCAAATGACAAAGGGTGGTGCTCACCTGGGCTTAACTCTTTGCCATTGATCATGCAAATAAAATCATCGCAATGATTAATCATCATTGGCCCAAGCTTATGCCAGTAAAACCACACTTCGTTCTGTCGGTCTCCCACAGAGTGGGGAGAGAACTCCCCTTTTTCCATGCTGAAACAGATAGCATTTCTCTCTGTCACAGAGTCATTCAGTTGAAACTGTTGCGACATGCGTGGCCAAGTTAAGACTAATAACATCGCTATTATCCGCCGATAAGGACGTTAGGTGATCCACAAACAATGGAGGCACCATCTCCGGCTATATCGCCCAGGCGAGCGGCCGGAAGCCCATTAATAAATACGGTTCCGGAGCCTTTGACGATAATGGTCATGCCGACCAATATAGAGGTGGCCGTGCTTCCAGTCGCAAAAGCGGCGGGAATGCCATTAATAATCACATTAGGTGAACCGCTACATATCACCCCCAGACTGGTGGCATCCCCTATTCTTGCTGCACATACCATATTTCATCTCACTTAACGGTATAACCGTTTAAAAGCTGACTGCCTTAGCCTATCGGCGAGTCATGACGACTCATGTCCACGCCGAAGAGGCTAAGTCCCTTTTCTCTTTCAGAATCAAGGTGGCGGAGTCTGTTCATCCGTCGGCGTTTCGGTCGGCGTCTCGGTCGGCGTCTCGGTTGGCGTCTCCGTCGGCGTCTCGGTCGGCGTCTCGGTCGGCGTCTCCGTCGGCGTCTCGGTTGGCGTTTCGGTTGGCGTCTCCGTCGGCGTCTCGGTCGGCGTTTCCGTTGGCGTCTCCGTCGGCGTCTCGGTCGGCGTTTCCGTTGGCGTTTCCGTTGGCGTTTCCGTTGGCGTTTCCGTTGGCGTCTCGGTTGGCGTCTCCGTTGGCGTCTCGGTTGGCGTCTCCGTTGGCGTTTCCGTTGGCGTCTCGGTCGGCGTTTCCGTTGGCGTTTCCGTTGGCGTCTCGGTTGGCGTCTCCGTCGGCGTTTCGGTTGGCGTCTCCGTCGGCGTCTCGGTCGGCGTCTCGGTCGGCGTCTCGGTTGGCGTCTCGGTCGGCGTCTCCGTTGGCGTTTCCGTTGGCGTCTCCGTTGGCGTTTCCGTTGGCGTCTCGGTCGGCGTTTCCGTTGGCGTCTCGGTCGGCGTCTCGGTCGGCGTTTCCGTTGGCGTCTCGGTCGGCGTCTCGGTTGGCGTTTCCGTTGGCGTCTCGGTTGGCGTCTCGGTCGGCGTCTCGGTCGGCGTCTCGGTCGGCGTCTCGGTCGGCGTCTCGGTCGGCGTCTCGGTCGGCGTCTCGGTCGGCGTCTCGGTCGGCGTCTCGGTCGGCGTCTCGGTCGGCGTCTCGGTCGGCGTTTCCGTTGGCGTCTCGGTCGGCGTCTCCGTTGGCGTCTCGGTCGGCGTCTCCGTTGGCGTTTCCGTTGGCGTTTCGGTCGGTGTCTCCGTTGGCGTCTCGGTCGGTGTCTCGGTTGGCGTCTCGGTCGGTGTCTCGGTCGGCGTCTCGGTCGGTGTCTCGGTCGGTGTCTCCGTTGGCGTCTCGGTCGGCGTCTCCGTTGGCGTCTCGGTCGGCGTCTCCGTCGGTGTCTCCGTTGGCGTCTCGGTCGGTGTCTCCGTTGGCGTCTCGGTCGGTGTCTCGGTCGGTGTCTGAGTCGGCGTTACGGTCGGCGTTACGGTCGGAGTCTCCGTTGGTGTCTCCGTTGGTGTCTCCGTCGGCGTCTCCGTCGGCGTCTCCGTTGGTGTCTCCGTCGGCGTCTCCGTTGGTGTCTCCGTCGGCGTCTCCGTTGGTGTCTCCGTCGGCGTCTCCGTTGGTGTCTCCGTCGGCGTCTCTGTCGGCGTCTCCGTTGGCGGTTGGGTCGGCGTCTCGGTCGGCGGTTGGGTCGGCGGTAGCGTCGGTGGTTCCCACGTCGGTAAAGGAGGTAATGGCAATGGAAGCCCAATGATGCCAAACATCAACGATAGTCCGGCAAGGCTTGAAAGCGCAGCTAAACCACCACCCGCACCACCACCGCCGCCACCACCGCCGCCGCCGCCACAGCCACCTTCAGTGTTGAGGAGAATCTGCCCTCCCTGAATAACGACTTTACTTGAACCTATGATCTTGATAACGCTAGCACTGAGTACCAACTCCCCACCCGCACCAATCGCAATCGCACCACCCGCAACCAGTGAGGCGGCGCCCCCCGCAGCAACCTGATGAGCGCCACCGACGGAAAGGGCATTGTAGCCCCCGACATTCGTCAAGTTGGCCCCACCCACGTTGGTCGCATTAAGACCCCCCACGTTGGTCCCATTAGCACCACCCACGGTGGTCATATTTGCAGCACCCACCGTGGTCGTATTGGCTAAACCCACTGTGGTTGAATTGGCCAAAGCCACACTTAATGAGTGGGTTGCTCCCACCACCACGTCACGCGCAGCCCCCACTTGCAATGAGGAGGTTGAAGCGATGTTTTTAACGGCAGCACCGAGAATTGTTGATGACGAGTTCGCGCCCACAATAATACTGCGGTTAGCACCGATAGTGAGGTCGGCATTGGCCCCGACAATTTGCGTCTCATCATTTTTCGTCAGACGCGCCATATTGCGCTCAGCCTGCTCCCAGTACTGCTCTTGGCCGGGTTTATCCTCAAAACGCACGCCGTTATAGTTGGTTAGCCCGCCACCAATGGTGCGGCTGACCAAGCCACTTTGGGTGGCATTAGCCGGTAAATCCCAAGGTGGACGAGTGACGTTGTTGTAGAGACTACCGCTGACCAGCGGGCGATCTGGATCGCCGTTGATACAGTCAACCAGCACTTCCTGACCAATACGCGGAATATAAATCCCACCAAAACTGTTCCCGGCCCACGCCTGACTAACTCGCAGCCAGCACGAATCTGACTCGGTATTTTTGCCATAGCGGTCCCAGACAAAACGCACTTTTACCCGACCATATTCATCGGTCCAAACCTCTTCACCCGGCGGCCCCACTACGATGGCGTTCTGTGGCCCGCTAGTTTTTGGCTTGGGTGTGAGCTGCGGGTGTCGATAGATTTTGGTGGTGGGCTGAACCAGGAAGGTAGTCTCATAGCGAAACTCATCCCCGTGGGATAGCTGTGCCACTTCGGATACGGACAAACGGCTGGAGATCACCATGTATTCGCGGTTAGCTTTATTAACCGGGAAGCCTTGCAGTTCAAAGTTAGCGCCACACACGATGCCGCGAACCTCACCGGAACCCTCGGCTCGAGAACCCAGTGCACCGCGCTCCTCAATACGTACCCGCGAGAGGTGTTCCCCAATGTCCGGCTGCTCATAATCCCCAGGCCAGTGATAGATCTCCAGCTCGTTAAAACTGGTTTTACGTGGCTTGCTGTCCATGGTCAAAATGTCAGCGCGGGACTTAGTAAAATCGTAGTCGTTGTAGACCCAGCGCCCGGTGGTCAGGGTTTCTTGAGTCTGGAATTGGGTGATGTACTCTTCCCCAGCCTTTGGCTCATCGGAGAGATACTCGATAATATGGTAGGCTTCACTGAAATAGCGCTTGTGAGCGCCGACATGATCCACCAGTATTAATTTTTGTTTATGATCATCATGTTCGAAAAACCAGTAAATACCCCACTCCTCCATTAAACGCTGAAGGAAGTTAAAGTCGGTTTCACCGTATTGCACTTGGAAGTCGAGTAACGGATAAGTCGTCGCCAGCCGTTTTTCAAACGGGAAGTTATAGTCGGCGAGCACTTCATCAATAATATCTACGACATTTTTTTTCTGAAAAATTTTAAAGTCAGAGGTTAAATTCGTCAGATAGAACCACGGTCTCAGAACAATTTCGAACATCGCCTGATTAGCGTCTCGGCCAATAAATCTCGCTTTCTCCACCAGCCCCGAAATTTCACGTGTGCCTTTGCCGACACCTTTCACATAATCAAGGCCATTACCATCCAGTTCCATTTCAATCGTCATCTCTTTACCAATTAAGGCTTTGAGATCGACATTGGAGGCAGTCTGCCAAGGAATGGATGGATTAGCCGGCGTTTTTGCCGTGATGGTATAGGAATACAAAGTCGAAAAGGCTTCCTCTCCTTCCAACTTTGACAGTACCAGCGCAGGCTCACCCAATAAATAGGGCATAGCCGGGCTGCTCAACTTTATTGTCCTTGACATACTAATACCTAATATCTGGTTAATATCGCAAAGTGCTCATTACACTTTTAATTGTCTGTTCATAATAACGAGTGGGGTTATTCCATTAATTTTCCATCCCTGCACTGCCTCCAAAACCATAAACAACTGTCTCTCCGGACGACGCAGCCAGTCAGGCTATGGCATCCATTCCAACATCACCCTGACACCAAGCTCGTTATGCAGAAATTGCCTATTGGGCACATAATTAATGCTTAGGTCAGCGTTAAATTACTGTGAAGTCACCATGTTCTAAGCATGTCATCGCTAGCGGCACTCGGGCATTGGAAACCTTTAAGTAGATCGCCAATACTCTCGTTGCCATAAGTTAAACCGGACACTTCCAGCTCAACGCGATCATCACCGATGGCATAGGTCAGAAGTTGTATACCGCTAGCGTCTTGTCTGACTTCATCAGCCTTATCAGCCCACTTCAGCAATGCCCAAGGGCCACGCAGAAGAATGTCTGGCATCGCCAATGCTTGCTGGTGCTGAGCGGTTAAACTCACCAAAGTCCCTTGGCGGACACCCGGCCATTTAAAGAAAGAGGGCGTCACTGGGCCATGAGAATAGCGCGCAATATTCCCATCAAAATTCATGACTAATTGCGTTATTGAAGGGGCTAAATAACGCACGGATACCGAGAAGTCCAAGGCCACTTTTCGGCCTTCATTGGCATTAAACAGTGCATTTCTGATAACCGCAGCTTGTTCAAAGAACGCCAGACCTTCGCTACTTGCGCTGCCCTTATAGCGCCAAGGGGTCGCCGTGGTATCGACTTTGCTTTCCAGATTCTGCTTAAAGTAACTATCGACTGTGCCACCCGCACCGAAGAAGCGCTCAAAATCATTCAAACTGACCACTTTTTCGCTGTCAGCAAAGGGATAGCGCCCTTGTAGCGTGTTGCGACAAATCTCACCGACGCCCATATCAATGGCTTTCGAGGTGTGAGTAATCACTTTATTTTCAAATTTCTTTGATGAGCCGGTTAATAGCGGCCTAATAATATTGCTGAACGGATCTGGCCACGTTTGTGACTCTATCGCGATGCGCTCCCCACCATTTGAGATCGGCGGAATATCGCCATATTCAAAGGCGCTGTTAAACACCACCAGACGGGTATATTGGTCATTTAACGCGCCGATAACCCGACTCATCTGGGTGCCCTGAATCACGGAAAGGTTGCTGTTGCTCCCCTCATCATTCGCCTCACCAATGACAAAGGTTCGCAAGGTGTCAAAGCGCCTATCAACAAACTCCTGCACCAACTTGTTCTCACGAAATGCGATCTTTTCCTGCACTTTTTTAGCTTGGCTAATGATATTGCCCTGATTTCTTATCGTGATATCGTCAAGCAAGGGTTTCTCTTTTTCCTTCTCTATCAGGGTCGTCTCTTTCACTGCTTGTTTGGCTAAATTGAGTAAAGGTGAGTTTTCTGACACCAACGTTCTCAACAGCGCAATATCCAGAGACAGCCCTTCTGCATACTCTCCACTGTCAGCTTCGACAGGAATCAGGCGCACACTGGAGAGGAAGCGTTGCCAGTAATTTGTATACTCTTTCAAATAGACGGTTAGAACATCCTGCTGAAGCGCCAGTGGATCAAATGAGGAAGAGAGCGGCTGGGCCATCACCCAGCGGTCCTCTTGCTGAAGTTGCATCAGCAGTGGCGTAAGCTTTTTTCTAACCACCTGATGGTAACCGGCGTGGGTATACAACCCCGGAACCCCTTCATGCAGTAGCTCGTCGTCTGATAGGGTAAAAACCTGTGTTGCGTTTTCACCCACCATTCTGCGTAATGTGAGATTAGCCGGGGCTTCCGGCTGCAAACGAGATTGAACGCGGCTCCAGAGTCTGGCGGTGACCGTTTTCTCCGCCAGCATTGCCCGGGCCTGTTTGATCAGTTCGTTATCTGCCGGTTGCCCGTACTGTCGCCACTCTTTCTGAGTAAACAGCATGTTCAAATGAGAGGAAAAAATACCTTTTTCTTCATAGGGTTCGATTTTCCCGCTTTTTTGCCAAGCTTGCGTCACATGGTCAATCACATAATTCCGATCGAAATGATCATCCCCGGTGAGCATCAAATAGAGCTTCAACGCGCTATAGACCGCATCGTAATCCGCAGCATTCATCGCATTATTTAATGCCACTTCCGCCTCACGCTCGATCATCGGGAACAGATATTTTTGCAGGAAGAACTGATACAGGCTGTTCGCCCCATGAGAGACGGTCCCGCCAGTGTATAGACCATAACGCCACTCAAGATCGGGGTTATTGGTATCCAGCGTGCCATAGTCGGGTAACTGTTCAGTGGCGTTCAGTAATGCAGGTAACAGCTGCTCATTGGTGGTTTTAACATAGCGGCTAACCTGCCCTTCTAACTGCTGAAGCTTGGTGCCGACCGCCTGCAAATAGCCCTCGTTATGCTGGAAACTGATTAAAAACGCCCAGACGAGCCAGACCGCCAACCCCATACAGGTAATGTGTCCTACCAGATTTTGGAGACGGTGTTTGGATTGCACCTTGAGGTTATAGCTCACCAAATCGCCATCTTTGGTGATCACGTCACGGAACAGTTGCTTAAGAAAATACTGTTTCCCATACGCCGCTTCACTGATCAGCTGGCCTTCATCATCACTTCGCTGAGAAAGAGAGGCCGGAGAGGTCGGTTTCTGATGGTCGATAACATTGCGCCACTTTTGAATTAGCGTGTTGTTATTTAACAGGCCAATATTTGCTGGTTGGCAACTGCTGACAAAATAGATCCCTCGCAATGTGGTATGGAATTTTGTTTCATCAAAACGTGAGGCGAAGAAAACATTCTGTAAGATTTCAGTGACCCGCTGGGACAACATTCTGAAATCCTGCGGCAGCGCATACATGCCTTTGCGATCCGCCACTGAATACTCTTCCTGCTGACGGACAGGCATATTGCTACTGATACGACTCTCAAGTAGCGCCAGTTCACGACTAATCAGCTCCTCAAGCCCGATATCCGCCTGCCCCTTCTCCTCGTTATAAGGTAAAGTCACACCCCAGATTTGATCGCGATCTTCGGCGGTTAAATTGCGGAAATACTCATCAAAACCAGATAATTGGTCCAGTTTGGTGATTACCACATACACTGGAAAACGGATACCCAGCTCACCACGCACATCATCTAAACGTGCGCGCAGTGTGGCTGACAGGTTCAGCAACTCAACTTTACTTTTACCCAGAATATCAGTGACCGAAATCGCAACAATGACCCCATTCACCGCGTCAACAGGGCGATACTTTTTAAGCGCCTTTAAAATGCCATTCCATTCAAGCTGATTCTCTTTACCATCATCAATGTATTTACCGGCGGTATCTAAAAACAGAGCATCGTTGGCGAATAAACATTCACAATGCTGAGTCGGCAAATTATCTTTGCCAATCCGATTCAACTGTTCAGGTAAAGGAAAGTCTTGTCCTGATGAGAGCAGTAGAGCCGTTTTTCCGGCACTTTTGGTGCCCACCACCATGAACCAAGGCAGTTCGGTACGCCAACGGCCAGAGACAAAAAAACGTTTCCAGAGTGGAATACCACTGTGAATGCGGCGCACATAATTGATGCCATTGCGAATCATCGCATTGATTTCGGAAAAGTCAGGCCCGAGTTCAGGCTTGCCTTTCTTCGGGTTAATAAAGTTATCCAGCAACGCAGGATTTAGCGCTAAAGCCCGCATAAAACGCCACACCCCATAAAGCAGAGTGATAAAGACGATCACGGCGATAATTGCGCCACGGCGCAGCGGATCTTCTAGTGGGTGGCTCTCCCCGATTAAGATAAAGGGAGTGATAACCCATATAGCGGCACAGGCGGCCACCGCCAAGATGACAAACCGAGGCACGTTGAACCAAAAACCCAATAACAGGGCGAGAGTTAGCAGTAAGAAAATAACTCTGGGTTCATAACCTTCGAGAGGTCGCGCCTCGCCATATCCGAGGAAAGGCCCCAAAAACCATATTGCGACAGCCAGCAAGGTAAAGCAGCCCACCAGCAATACGCGTTTCATGACCCAGCCATAAAGCAATCGATTCAAATAAGACATTCTATATCTCAATAATTAACAAAGATTTCTACACGGCGATTTTGCGAACGTCCTGCTGCATCGTCATTGCGACTCACGGGTTGTGTGTCACCTTTACCCTCGAACCGAATTTTGCCGGTCGGAATGCCTGCTTTTTCCATAAAGCGTGCAACGTTGGCGGCACGTTTCTCAGAAAGCACCTGATTATTCGGGTAGCCGGGCTTATTAATCGGCATCGAGTCGGTGTGTCCAACAATCAGAACCGCCCCTTTCACGCGATGAACTTCCTGAGCGACGCGCTCAATAACATTCACTATTTCTGGTCGCACCTTATCCGAACCGACTTGGAACATGGTGTCGCCTCTGAAGATGACTTTGCTGCGGCTGGTTGTCTCATCGACACTCACGAGTTTCTTCGCGATCTCATCTTTTAACAAAACAGTCAGACGCAACTTCTGCACGGCGACTGGCGGTGTGGCTACCGGGTGTTGCAATATCACCATTCTTTTCAGCAAGTCGCTTTCGGGTACGGAGAGAAAATATTTGCAACCGATAAAGGTGGAGGCAATTAAGAAACCGCCTAGCAGCATCGACACGCGAACCGGAACAAAAATCCCACGCCGTCTTCTCAATTGATGAGTGACCAATCCATGCGGAGAGAGTGCCGTAGGCACCGTGTCTCTGGTGCTTTGCAGCAGGGTTAACAACCCTTGCCGAATTTTGGTCAGTTGCCGGTCGCCATCTTCGATAATGCTGTAACGGCCTTCGAAACCTAACCCTAAAATCCTCAGTAACACTTCTAAACAATCCGCATACTCATGCGGACTCATTGAGAGGCGGCCCACTAACAGGAAAAATTTATTCCCGCCGTCGTTGTCACCTTCGAAATGGTTCAGTAGGTTACTTTGCGACCAGCCAGACATCACGCCCCACGGTAGGGTGTGAGCTGCTTCATCTAACGCGGTACACAAGCAGTAGCGGACGATAGCCATTTTCTTCCATGAGATATCCGCTTCATCGCACACCACGCTAAACAGGGTGATTTCATTTTTCAGGCTCTCTTTGAGTATCTGAACCTGCGAAGCATCCGCTATCTTTTCCGGCATTTCGCTTAAGGCGCGTAATAGCGGCTGTGACGCCTCTAACAGTGGCGTCGGTGAAGCGACCGCTTTCGCCACGCGCTGCTGCACACTTTCGCCTCGAAGCTGAGCGGTGTCATAGGGTTGAAAACCTGACGAGCGGGGAGCTTCACTGCCAAAGACGGTGCTATGCGGTGTTTTATCCGAATAGGTACTCTGCTCATCAAGCAAGAAGTGGCCTAGCGCCTGCGGATTGGTATCCGCATCTCTGCTTGGGTCAAAGGGGGGCATCGTGACTCCCCCGTTCAATTCACTGCTATCACTCATGAATCTCTAATCCCCCACAGCTCCATTTTCAATGCGGGGAAATCACCGGCCACGTGCAATGCAATGGCCCCCGCATTGGAAACCTTGTCCCAGAACGGCCCACTTTTCATCAATTCGAAATAGACATATCCCGCGCTGTACGGGATTTGCCTTGGTGGCACTGGCAACCGCTGTAACTCTAGGCCCGGTAAGTGTGAGCGCACGAGTTCATGCAGTTGTTGAGGCGCACTGATTTTGGTCTGCACGGAGAATTGATGCTGCAAGACATCCATCGGCAATTGCGCATGAACCGCCAAGACCAGATTAGAGAATGAGCGTAATTCATTCGGCAGCACGGCCGCTGACCACACACCATTGCCTTTCGGGTCCAGTGGTATCATCTGCCCAGCACGTACCAGAATCTGATTGAGCAACTCATGTACATCGTCTACCAACGGCCGAATTGTTGGGTAGAGTCTGCCGTGGTCATATCCCGGGGCAGGACGCGGGCGACGTGTTTTGGTACGAATAAATGTGGATAACTCACCGGCAAATTTGGCTAACTCCTGATAAAGCATGATCGGCGGCAACTCAGGAATGTTTCGCAGATGATCAAGAATCGGCTCGTATTTATTAAAAATTTGCAGCAGTAGATAATCGACAATTTCTGAGCTGGCACTGGCTTTACCATCACTGTTGGATAGGCGTTTAGCCAGCATATCCGCACGCATTTTGACCAGCCCATTAAGATGGGTCAGCCACTCTGACAGCAGTGAACTGGCGGCATAACCGGTGACCGGAGGAATGTAATCCTCCAGATGCAGTAACACGCTACCGTCAGGCTGGATAGCTCGGACTTTAGCCAGTGGCAACCCGATCCATGACTCAGTCATTTCACTTTCAGAAACTAATTTGAGGCGCAGTCGCGAAAGTTGCACTGGTTTCGGCCCCTGACGAATAGCATTGGTATCGCTAAGGTCAGTTTCATAGGCGTAAAAGCGCGCCAGAGAACTGGTGTCATATTCATCAAAAATAGTTTCATCACTGTTATCAAGGCGCAGTGGCACCGCCAGATAGATAAGCTTACCCAGATGGTCCGAGGTGATGGTGAGTGGCTCAGGCAGTTCTGCATGACCGGGGATATCAAAAGGCGTTCCGTCAGGTAACACCCCTTTGCCGGATCGCAGCACCAACTTGCCATAGGAGAGTGCTTCGCGATCAATTTCATATTGTGCGAATCCCCAAAAGAACGGGGTGATCGTTGCCGCTCTTTTGTGGGCATAATATTCAAAGTAACGCTCTTGCTGCTGAAAAAGTTGCGGGCGAAGAAAAAGACCCTCACTCCAAACGACTTTGTTAGTTCTCACGGCTTAATCCATTTTCTTTGATTGACATTGACAGACGCTCAACGCGCACCTTAACGACGGGATCGGCTTGCTGTGTCCCTGACCATAATTTTCTATACCAGGATTTCACGCGTTTCTTGGGTAACGGGTTAATAACCACTTTCCACTCCGCCTGTTCAATTTCTCGGTAAGCAGCAACAACGCCGATGGCAGTGACGTCACTCTTTAGCGTCAGTTCTAATTTTTTTGTCTCATTAGGTAGCATGATTCCGTCATACACTTTATCCATCTGCTCCTTGAGTGAGGGCATCTCCTCTTCCGTAATAGTGAAGAAACCACTCGACTTAAATTCATCCGCACTCTTGAGGGTATAAACTGAGAGCCTTAACGGATTGGCCTCAGCTTTATCATTAGGATTGATGTTGTTCGCCGTAATCAGCTCGACGATCAGTTTTTCATCCTCTGCTGATGGCGGTATCGAGCTACATGCCATAACTAATAGAGTGATTAATGCCACAAAAAAGTACTGTGTAATCCAATTAAACCAACGGATGTTTTTTTTCATACTCAGCCTAATTAAATAAAAGCCTTAAGTTTTATCCACAATAAAATAGTCCCTGACAGACACACTCTTTTTCTTATTACATCTGCAACTTATAGTCTGATTACATTTATTGTGGATAAAGCCTATCTTGTAGATAAAATTCGATTAATCAGAAAACTTGCCACCCTATTGAGTGGCAAGTTTAATGTCTAATCTACAGCAGCCTAATTTAGCTTTGCAGGTTAGCTTTAACATCGTAATTAGCAGAAATAACGCCAGATTTATGGCCTTCAGCATTCTGCATTACGTAGTCCTGAGTCATCTTAGTGAATGAGAAACGAACTTCTTCACGTGGACGAGTTTCATCTTCAAGAGAACCGGCCATATCAACACGAGTGATGATGACATCGGTAAATTTGATTGTCAGATATTCAAGCGGATCGCCACCGGCTTTACGCAGCACGAATTGGATATTCTTTATGTGCTTACCGAGCAAACAGTAGCTCAATAAGTTCGGGCTTGCTTTATCGATATAATGCGCGAAGCAGAAATCGGAAACAGAGGCTTTACCTGAACCGCCGCCTGAACCACTGTGCATATTCGAGTGCTGAGAAACATCCCATTTCCAAGCCAATACCTGAATTTCATTTTTATGATTAGCATCCAAAGACTCGCCTTCGATACCATCAATTTTAATAAACATATCTTGCGCCATAATATTCCTCTCTAGCACTTTTATTAATATCATTCAATACAGAAAATTGAATGACGAAAGGCCTCGCGCGATGTATTGCACGAAAACACATACTTTATTTCTGTCACGAACAGAATTAAGTTCCTTTAAATTCCGTTTTCCACAACATGACGCCTAAAAATATTATCTCTCAGCCCCTTGTTGTGTTTAATGCACTGAATTACGCAACATCTTTCAGTGAAGGTAATTTAGCCACCATACGCAGTGATACCGTCAAACCTTCCAATTGGAAGTGAGGACGCAGGAAGAACTTCGCTTGGTAATAACCTGGGTTACCTTCCACTTCTTCAACGATCACTTCAGCAGCCGCCAAAGGACGACGCGCTTTAGTTTCGATAGAGGAGTTAGCCGGATCGCCATCAACATAGTTCATGACCCAGTCGTTCAACCAGCGTTGCATCTCATCACGCTCTTTGAATGAACCGATTTTGTCACGCACGATACATTTCAGATAATGGGCAAAACGTGAACAGGCGAACAGATACGGCAGACGCGCGGACAAGTTGGCGTTAGCGGTTGCATCGGAATCATAATATTCAGCCGGTTTTTGCAGCGACTGTGCACCAATGAATGCCGCGTAGTCCGTGTTTTTCCGGTGAACCAACGGGATAAACCCATTTTTAGCCAGTTCAGCTTCGCGACGGTCAGAAATCGCAATTTCTGTTGGGCACTTCATGTCAATGCCGCCATCATCGGTCGGGAAGGTATGACATGGCAGACCTTCAACCACACCACCACTCTCTACACCACGAATCAGCGTACACCAGCCGTACTCTTTGAATGAACGGTTGATGTTAACGGCCATAGCATAGGCCGCATTTGACCACACATATTTGCTGTGATCGGCACCATCGGTCACTTCTTCAAAGTGGAAAGCATCAACTGGATTCGTCCGAATGCCGTATGGCAGACGTGCCAAGAAGCGCGGCATCGCTAGACCAATATAACGAGAGTCTTCAGACTGACGTAGTGAGTTCCATGCTGCATATTCAAGGTTCTGCGTGAAGATTTTGGTCAAATCACGTGGATTTGACAGCTCCTGCCAAGACTCCATCTGCAACACCGAAGGTGCCGCACCGGTAATAAATGGCACGTGAGCAGAAGCCGCTACCTTACCGATTGAAGCCAGTAGATCAACATCAGGCGCAGTATGGTCGAAGTAGTAGTCCGCCACCAGACAACCATAAGGTTCGCCGCCCAGTTGACCATACTCCTCTTCATACACTTTTTTGAATAATGGGCTTTGATCCCAAGCGACGCCTTTGTAACGCTTCATATTACGGCGTAATTCATTTTTAGAGATATCCAAGAAACGCAATCTCAATTTCTCATCAGTCTCAGTGTTATTCACTAAATAGTGCAGACCACGCCAGGCACTTTCCAGAGATTGAAACTCTTGATGATGCAGAATTAAGTTGATCTGCTCAGACAGCTTGCTATCGATTTCAGCAATAATAGAGGCAATGCTCTTATAAGCATCGTCTGATACAGTAACCGTATTCGCCAGCGCCTGCTCTGCCAGCGTTTTAACGGCACCTTCTACTGCCGCTTTCGTCTGCTCAGACTTCGCCTTGAACTCTTTGGTCAATAACGAGTTAAAATCGCTATATTCAGTCGCGGTAGCCGCCGCAGGTTTATTTTTTGCTTCTAAAGTGGACATGGTTTCTCTCTTCCTAATCAATCTTACTGTGGAGCATCAGCAGCGGATTGCTTTGTTTTCGGTGCGGATGCCAGTGTTGTCAGTAATGATTTATCTTTCAGAAGTTTCATTACTAATTCCTCTGCACCTGCTTTGCCATCCATATAGGTTTGCAAATTAGCTAACTGAGTACGCGCATCTAACAATTGCGACAGGGAATCGACTTTCTTCGCGATTTCATCTGGAGAGAAATCATTCAGGCTCTCAAAAGTCATATCCACCATCAACTGACCGTCACCTGTCAGCGTATTCTTCACAGCAAATGCCACACGGGGTTTCATTGCACGCATACGCTCATCGAAATTATCGATGTCGATATCCAGCAGTTTTCTATCGGCAACTGACGGTAATGGCTCTAACGGCTTACCTGATAGATCAGCCAATACACCCATAACAAATGGCAGTTCAACTTTCTTCTCACTACCGTATATTTCCACATCGTATTCAATCTGTACGCGTGGTGCTCGGTTTCGAGCGATAAATTTTTGGGAATTACTTTTACTAACCATATGTGCCTTTTATTAAAAACGTATTGTAAAATCACCAGGAAATAAGTTTCCTGAACCGCTGTTGGAGCGATTAATGTAAAAACAGTACTGAACCGCCCCCCTACTTATAATTCAATTCAATACCGGCAGTCGTTCTGACCTGTCCAGGGGTTACCGCATTAGTACCTTTCGCATAATAACCCGCTAGAAAATAGTGAGTGACATCCTCACCCGAGCTGGAAATAACATATTCCTGAACACTATTTTCATCGCCAACGAACATTTGTTGCCCTGCAACTTTACTTAATCTTATTTGCGCATTTTTGCTGAAATCATCAGCCACTTCATTTTGTAAGTTTCCGGTTGTCCCATCCGGTTGCGTTCCCCCCGCACCAATAAAACCTAATGACACTGTTCTATTGACCGGACATGACTTCAACGCAATTTGGAATTGCTGTTTACCTGCTTCTTCTCCGTCAGTTTTTAATTGTTGTGTCGACAAGGTCGGTAATAAAACAGACTCTGACGATGAACCATCATTAATACTAACTTCGCAGGTATCTTCCAAATACTCACCCGTAAATGAAACCTGAACTTTACAATCAGCCGCACCCGCACATGCACTGGCTGCCTGAGCAGACTGGCGGAAGATAAAAGCGGCCACCATTAACAGCAAAAGCAAGATAAACTTCAGGAGAACACTCCTTTTCAGCCACGAAGACATATCACCTCCAACTGTTTTATTTGCGTACTTTTTGTCTTCGCCGCACTCTTATCTTCCGCTGGCGGTGGAATACGGCACTGCCCTTTACCACCATCCAGAGTGACATGCAGTGGTTGTGAACCTGAAGCCCAGCCACGAATAAAGGCCATCCCACCCTGCCCGACAATGCCAAGACTCACCCCCTCGGCATCCAGCAGCTCTGTACCAATTGGGATAAACTCTCTATTTTCATCCCTGACGATCAGCATCAGTGGTTCGCCGATAATGGTCTTCATCTTGACTGGGATCATCGCCCCGCTTCTCGGCACTACTGTCTTCTGGTTCTCTAGCACATCAACCGAATCAGGTAAGTTGTCGTAATCAATCGCAACGCTGTTTTCTCGGTACGGTGTCAGCGATGGCATAATGGCGTATCCGTGACTATCAATTTTCGCACCACGACCATTAAACAACTTAGCCCCTTCAGCCCCCTCAGCTTGGATGATGGCAAAAGGCGCATCTCCTAGCCGTGGCCCGACGGTGACCCCGCCCTGATGTGCCACCAGACTGCCGTTTGCCGAAACTGAAAGCTGTTTCGACGCCCGATTGTTGGCTGACGCCGTCATACCGAATTGACCCACTGGTGTCTGGTAATTCAGATTACCTGTCACCGATTTATCCGCAGAATTCCCACTACGGTTGCTATATGCGGTCCCGACACCATAAGTCAGTTCACTCTGATCCCCTCTGCTGCCATTCGCATTCATCTGAACCAGCGAGTTGCCTGCATCATCATGGCTAACCATGGAGTAGAGCGAGCTAAACAGCGGCCGATTTGCCCCACTGCCCCCCAGTGGAATGCTGATGGCGAGCATGTAACTATTCTCATAATCTCTATTGTTGTTGCTGGTGTTACTGTCACTGCTATTACTGCTGCGCATCGCCGTCACGGCATAAGAGAAATAGCGCAATGAGTGATTAAACGTCAGTGCATATTGCTTTGACGTGTCCTGATTTCCCCAGTAGCTATAGAAACTGCTATTCAGGTTAACCGACATGGTGTCCGTGACACGCTGAGAAACACTCAGCGACAGACGATTGCGCGTCCGTAAGTCAATAATCTCACCGCCATTTCTTGCGCCATAGTGATCAAGACTGGCTTCTCTAAAGCTATAAAAACCCGTGGATGAGTATCGATACGCCGCTAATGTCAGGTTGGTATCGGTTTCTCCAACGTACTTGCTGTAATCAATTTTGTAACTGTTCCCGGATGAGCGACGATCATCCGCCAATTCACTTCTCGCATGGGTAACGTCCATCGAGATACCCCCGATTGGCGTATTAAATGCGTTGCCTATCCCAATCGAACTGTAATTCTCTGATAACTGAGTTCCGCCATACAGCGTATAAGAGTTACCCAAACCATAGTGATACGCACCTTGCACGATACTCGGATGCGCATTTATCGTACTGTCATTCAGTTGCCCCGCCGCCACATTGAACTGTGAGACACCTTGGTAAAGCAGCATCGGCGGTGCCGAGAACGGTATCCTTTGAATACGGGTTCTACCGTCAGACTCGGTGATCGTCATTTGCAGATCCCCGCCGTAAGCCATCGTACCGATATCGGCCAGTTCAAAAGCCCCCGGCGTCACCACCGTCTCATACACCGTTTGCCCACGCTGAGTCACGGTGACTCTGGCGTTGGTTTCCGCCATACCGCGAATAATCGGGGAGTAATTTCGGATCCCTTCCGCTAACATACGGTTGTCAGACGCCAGTTGCACACCGCGCAGCCCGTAGCTATCGAATAAGTTCCCGTTAGTATCACTTTCACCCAGCGTTAACTGACTTTTCAACGACGTAATATCTGTTGCCGCATAACCATATAAATTTTGGGTATGCATTCCACCCGTGTTAGTCCAATTACTATTGAGTCGTTTTCTTAAACGCCACTCGCCAATATTCACTCCGGTAATCAAACCAATATTGCCGTTATACGAATTTGAGGCTGCATCATTATTATTTTGGCCATTAAAAACACTGTAAATATTGCTGTTATAATCTAAAAAACCCACTGGCCCGCCGGAGTCCCACAAACTGGGGTCAATATACCCACGGGGATGCTTCACTAAATTAAACTGTGGCACCGTCATTGAAAGTTCAAAATCACCAGAGTTATAGTGAGTACTGCTGTCTTTAATTAAATCCTTTAGCAGGTAGCACTGATCCTTTGCCGCTACCTTGACGTTCTCAGGTATATGAGTCGAACCGTTAAGCTCAATTCTGATGCCCAATGCATCAAGCTGATCCAGCCTGAAACAAGGTTCTGCAGTTGATTCGCCGGTAACTGATTTAAAGCGAATCGTCTGCCTACCCATCGTTTTGCCATTAACGATAACTAAAACATCATAGCTACCCGGAGAAACAGGGTTCTCATTCGTAAATCGCGAAACATCAATGGCTGAACCATGAATAAAATCAGGGTTAAATTCAACTGATGTCACTTCAGTATTATCTCTCTTATTCACAACCGGAGCTGCTGTTGCATTTTTATTGATGATCAGCGCCGAACCGATAATTGTAATCGTGAAACCAAATGAAGCCTGACAGAGTAAATTAACCAATCGTTCGATTTTATTATCTATGTAGCATGTTATATATGGATAGTTCACGATTAAAAGCTCCCTTTTATACCGTCCTTTTGATGACAAGCGTGTCGAATTTCCTGTCCGAAACTATATCCTTGCCAATATTTACTTCTTAACTAGAGTCCCTTTCCCTTGTGTAAACGATATGCTCTCTTCGATTGGAGCACCGTAATCGTTTAGTATTTTATAAACCACCGCTGAAATACCCGATATTTTGTTTTCAGGATAAAAAGTCAGAGTTGAAAAAGGAGCCAACATTTCCGTTTTTAGCTCAACTTTTTTACTACCGGCAGTCGCAATACCACTATCAAAGGAGAAATAATAAGGTGTCGGGTTAGTGACTTTCACGCCCTGACCTTTTTGGCTATCACTCGCCAGCGCCCATTGCAGCTTCTCGCTTTGTTCAGTCCCACTGCTCTTTAAAGCAATTGGGCGATAGAAGATTTTAATTCGGGTACGAAAAGCCAGTTCAAGTTTATTCTTATCACTGCCGCTCTTTTCTACTGTCGGTATTTCTAGCATGTTAAACCAGAATACGGACTCTTTATCCTGCGGGAGCGCCATGCCGTTATAAATCATACGCACACTTTGCCCTTTACCTGCCTCAACACGAAATACAGGAGGCGTCACCACAAAGGGAATCGTCAAGCTATTAATATTGGCATCGCTCTTTCCATCATCGACCCAAATTTGGACTAAAGCGGGATCAGTGCCTCTATTATTCGTCCGTACACTGACCTCTTTTTTAGCTGCGGGAAATATTACCCGTGTGCCACTGATCGTCATAGATGCATAGGCAGGGATACTGCCAGCAATGAGCATCAACCCTAAAATACATTTTTTATAAAACATTACGCTACCAAATAATAATGCTTTGAATTAGCAATGGCCCATCTTTATAACAACATGCTGCCAGTCCCTTTATCAGCCTGAGCAGCAAGCTGTTATCATTTTCCGGAATGCGATCCGACCGAAGTCGGATCGCAACTAATCACCCAAAGGGAGATTTAGTTATAAGCCAGTACGTATTGAACTTTTGCAGTCACAGCACCTGGCGTGGTTGCTTCAGTAGCATAGTAACCACCCGCGTAGGACAGGGTAGCAGTACCCGGATCGGTGCCAGCACCTGGGACAACATCAAACTTAGCGCCCGTATCACCGACACGAATCTGTTTACCATCGGCGATATCGTACAAACGCACTTCAACTTCACCCGCAGGGTCAGTTTTCTCTGAGTTTGTCAGGTTACCAGTCACTGGGTTAGCGCCAGTGCTGTTGATAGCCTCAAAATGCGCAGCAACTTTAAGGATCTCTTTCGGGCAGTCAATAACATTAATAAGGAAACTGGTTGAACCCGCTTCTTGACCCGCCTTATCCAGATTCTGGGTTGAGAGCGTTGGCAGTGTGACAATAACGTCTTTGCTACCCGGTTCAACTTTACAGGTTTCGCTGATCAGTTTGCCGTTGAAGGTCACTGTACCATCAGTCCCGGCAAGAGCAGCGCCTGAAGCTACAGACAGTGCCAGTGCACATACCGCTAGGTTTACTTTACGCATAACTTTCATCCTTTTAGTTTACTTTCCAAAAATATTATTGATTCCATAAAACACGTACATAGTTAACACCTGCCTAAGCAGATATACCCTATTCTTTTTGCCTTTAGTTTTGATAAGAAACAGCAAGTCCTTTTGAGATAAAATTTATAATCAGCATTAATTAAAATGAATATTCGTTGTCACTCACTACGTTAATTCAGCCCAGACAGTAAATTTATTTTCACTTTTATCGACAAAAATAATCTGGTTCGGCATGACATTATGGTCGCGTAAAATAAACTTACCGATTTCTGGTGTAATATTCTGTTCAATATAGCGAATCAGCATACGGGCACCGGTTTCTGCCACTGCACATCGGCTGACAACATCCTCAACTACTTTGTCACTGTATTGTAAAGTGAGCTGATGTTGAGACTGCAAACGTTCGCTGATACGATCCAAGTGCAACCGAACAATATGCTGCAATGCGCTTTGTTGGAGCGGCAAATAAGGAATCACCGTGACACGACCTAAAAATGCGGCTGGGAATACTTTCAACAATTCAGGTTGTAGAGCACTTAATATTCCATCCTGATCCGGCGCGGTATCAGGATCTGCGAGTAAGTTACTTAATAGTTCACTGCCCACATTACTGGTTAATAGTAAAATCGTGTTTTTGAAATCGATACTCCGCCCTTCGCCATCTTCCATCTGCCCTTTATCAAATACTTGGAAGAACAGCTCATGGACATCAGGGTGGGCTTTTTCAATTTCGTCTAACAGCACCACACTATAAGGTTTACGGCGAACGGCTTCCGTTAACACCCCCCCTTCACCGTAACCAACATAGCCCGGAGGCGAACCTTTTAGGGATGAGACCGTGTGCGACTCCTGATATTCACTCATATTAATCGTGATCAGGTTCTGCTCACCACCATACATACTTTCAGCAATGGCCAGCGCAGTCTCCGTTTTCCCCACACCTGAAGGACCGACCAACATAAAGACACCCAGTGGTTTTCTTGGATCCGCCATACCCGCACGCGCAGTCATAATATTTTCACTCAACTGCACTAATGCATGGGGCTGACCAATCACACGCTCCTCAAGGCGTTGCGGCAACTCCAGCACCGCACGAATATCGTCTTTCAGCATTTGTCCGACCTGAATCCCAGTCCAGTCCGCAACGATATTGGCAATCACGTTGGCATTCACTTCTGCCTGCACCAAGGGTTGTGCACTGCGAGCCTGTGAAAGCTGCTCTTCTAGCCGTGCCAATTGTTGCTGCTGCTCTTGGCATTTCTCTTCATCAGGCGTTGGCTGTGAAACCAGTTCATACAGTGCCACTCGTGTCGCTGTGATCTCGGCCACTAGCTCACGCTCGGCCTGCCAACGTTGATCAAGCTGAGTGACAGCCTCTGAGTGCTGAGAAATCGCGGTTTGCAACTGCTCAGTACGTTCATCCTGCCCTTTACCAAAATGGCGTGCTTTTTCCAAGGAGAGTAATTCGGTTTGTGCCGTTTCACTCTGGAACGTCAGCTGTTGCAGCTCTTTTGGTGGCGAAAATTGCTGTACTGCCACACGTGCACAGGCCGTATCAAGCAGACTGATCGCCTTATCTGGCAACTGACGCGCAGGAATGTAGCGATGAGACAAACGTACCGCAGCCTGTAAGGCTTCATCCATTATCCAAACACCGTGGTGCTTCTCTAACGCCGGTGTCAGACCACGCAACATGCAAATGGCGGTTTCTTCATCAGGTTCAGCGACTTGAAGCACTTGGAAACGGCGCGTCAACGCCGGATCTTTTTCGATATGCCGCTTAAACTCACTCCACGTCGTGGCACCGATGGTACGCAACTGCCCACGAGCCAAGGCGGGTTTCAGCAGATTTGCTGCATCGCCAGTGCCCGCGTTCCCTCCAGCCCCCACCAGAGTGTGTACTTCATCGATAAACAGGATGACCGGAGTGGGTGAAGCCATCGCTTCATCCAAAACATTTTTTAGACGCGCTTCAAATTCGCCTTTCATGCTGGCACCCGCCGAGAGGGCAATGACATCCAACATCAACAAACTGACCTGACTCAGTGCTGGCGGCATTTCGCCAGCAGCAATAGCCAATGCCAGCCCTTCGACAACGGCCGTTTTACCTACGCCCGCTTCACCCGTCAGCAATGGATTGTTTTGCCGACGACGCAGCAAGATATCCACCATAGTGCTGATTTCATGATTGCGCCCCAGAACGGGATCTATCTTGCCTTCCCGGGCCAATGCCGTGAGATCTGTCGTGTACTGCGCTAATGTCGCGGTGTTTTTGCTGCCAATCGCATTGCTGGCCTCACCGGGTAGTGCGCCGTCATACATCGGGCTACCATCTGTGGCAGCTTCATAGGTTTCAGGCGATTCCTGCGTAATGAAGTTAAAATCACTGTTCAGGTGCTCCAGAGAAATTTTTTCCATTTCCGGTGCAATACTAAACAGCGCGCGGCGCAGCTCCATGTTCGTCAGCATCGCCAGCAATAAATGCCCGCTACGAATACGGGTATCTAAACACTCCAGACTGGCGTGAATCCATGCCCGTTCGATCGCTAATTCAATATGATACGAAAAATCTGAGATGCTGCTCGCCCCGACGGGCAAATTGGCAAGTGCCTTAGCCAAACCGCGCTCAAAGGCCTCCACATCCACAGCAAAGTATCGAATAATATGTTTAAGGTCGTTATCTTCTTGATGCCAAAGTTGATTGATCCAATGAACTAACTCAACATAGGGATTGCCGCGCAATTTACAAATCGTCGTCGCACTTTCAATACCTTTGAAAAGAGTGGCATCCAGTTTGCCGAAAAGGTTTTTCCTTGTAATAGCCACGTTGTTCATCCTGCTCTTTTAGCTGTATTCACATCGTCTGTATTTATCTCTACATGTGTATATCAGCGTATGTGTTTATATGATTTTCATGGAGTGTCGCAAGGTAATTATCATTACGCAGCAAACTTTCTGGGGCTAAGAGTAATGGGATGAAATAAAAAACGAAAGTGTATTTATACGATTTTGTGCATTTTAAGAATTTAGCTCACATTAATAACGCACTGCATGGAAATATATTTACAGTTCTAAAAGCACTAACGCAATGAAATTCAACAGCAGATTCAAGATATGTCCTAAAAGGTAAGATTGGCTAAAAATTAAAATACAAAACGAATTCAGCTCGATTAGGAATTATGCCCACACCAAAATCCTAAAGTTACACATGTAATTAATAATAAGATTATGATTAATATGAAAAAGCACAATAAGACAACTTACTTTACACTATGAATACTTTAAAGAAAGTTGAGGCAACCATCCTGACATGCAATAATTTCCTCATGCATTAGGATTTAAAAAATTATTATTTACACTCATTTCACACATCGCAAAAACATCAGGGAAAGATAAATAATTATATTTTTACATATAGACACATAATTTTTAAAACTGTTGTTTCGTTATCTCTGAATGCGTTAACTCCCAATAAGCGAACATAAATTAACGCAATTCAACTGATAGGGTGAAATAAGGCTGACATAACAACCGGGGCAGTAAGTGGATCACAAATTCCTTGATTACTATAATAAAGAACTGACCTTCATGCGCGAAATGGCGCAGGAGTTCGCAGATAAGCATCCTAAAATAGCAGGACGCTTGGGCATGCATGGAATTGAAGTTGCCGATCCTTATGTCGAGCGCTTGATTGAGTCTTTCTCTTTTTTATCGGCTAGAACACAAATTAAGTTGGATGCCGAATTCCCTAAATTCACTCAGCGCCTGTTGGATATTGTCTACCCTAATTACAACTCACCCACCCCTTCAATGGGGGTGATTCAGCTTAAGCCAAACCTGAAAGAAGGTGATCTGACACAAGGGTATAACGTCCCTCGTGGTAGCTCATTTTTCACCCATATCGCCCCAGGTGAAACCACGCGCTGTGAGTTTCGTAGTGGGCAGGATGTCGGGCTGTGGCCGCTGGAGATAACCGAAGCGCGCTTAAGCTCCGTTCCGCCTGATATGCCCAATTTGGAAAAGCACCGTATTGCCTATCATCGGTTAAAAGGGGCTTTGCGCATCAAGCTAAAACTGGTCGGTGACCTGAAGTTTTCACAACTCGTGGGGCTTGATAGGTTGCCTATTTATATTGATGGCGACGAGAGAATTGTCTCCCATATTTTCGAGCTTCTGCATGCTAGTCATGTGGCGACCATTATTCGGGCAGGTCACGGTGAGACCGCAGAAGATACCGTGAACAGTAAGAACCCTCTTGCGTTTGAGGGGCTAAGCCCTGATCAAAGCCTGCTGCCGTTGTCATGGAACATTTTCCATGGCCATAACCTGATGCAGGAGTACTTCACCTGCCGCCAGCGGTTCTACTTCTTTACCCTGACACAGCTCTCCAAAAGTCTGGGCAATAATCATACTAACGAAGCCGAGATTATCATCTTACTCGACCGACTACCGCAGGAGCTGGTCAGTCATGTGGCCGCATCTCGTTTCCTGTTAAGTTGTACCCCAGTGATAAATCTGTTCCCGAAACGAATGGATAAGATCGAGATCAATCGAGCGCTAAACGATTTCCACGTGGTGCCAGACCGGAGCCGCCCACTCGATTACGAAGTCTTCTCGATCAGTAAAGTCTTTGGTCAACAGGCCGAAACCAGCCAAGAGGTGGTATTTAACCCCCTCTACCAAACCCGCCACTGTGACAATGGCAATTTTGGCCGCTACTTTTCGATTACCCGCAAGCCCAGAACCGGCCAAAACAATAAGCGCAAATATGACACCCGCACGCCTTATGCCAGCACTGAGGTGTTTGTTTCGTTGGTTGATCAGCAAGAAGCCCCTTATGGCGATAATCTGCGCTATTTATCGATTGAGGCACAGGTAACCAATCGCGACCTGCCACGGCTGATTTCGAGTAACGGTAACTTTGAATTAACGATGTCGGATTCCGCGCCAGTACATGGTGCGCGCTTCGTATTCCAGCCCAGCGCCCCACGCGCACCGTTTGCCATAGACGAATCAGCTTGGCGTTTAATTCGCCAGCTCAGTTTCAACTATCTGCCACTGTCTGATATGTCTCACTCCAATGGGGGTGAGTCGCTGCGCAATATGTTGCGCCTGTTTGTTAACGCTTCCGATCTTGAGTCGAATACCCAAATTGATGCCTTGGTAGGGTGTAAAAGCGAGCCGGTGATCCGGCGGTTGCCCGGTAATGGCCTGCTGGTTTATGGCCGAGGCATCTGCTGCACCTTGACGGTCGACGAAGAGGGTTTCTCCGGTATCAGCCCCTATCTGTTCGGCTTGATCATGGAAAACTATTTGGCACGCCATGCTGCGATCAACGTGTTTACCGAGACTGAACTGCACTCCATGCAAAGAGGCCGGGTCGCTAAATGGAAAGCCCGTCCAGGCAGACGAGGAGTTCTGTAATGCACCCCGATGAGAACATCCATCAGGAAAACCGGGTCAATCTGGAAACCTGGTACCAAGAAGCAGAGCCTTGGAATGCCGGTTTTATCAGCATCATGCGGGCCAATGCGGCTCGCACGCCTGACATGCCAGCCCCAGGGAAAGCGATGCTGCCAGAGCAGGAAGCCTTCCGTATCGGGCAAAGTGCCAATATGGCTTTCTCACCCCGTGAGATAGCGCATGTTGAAATGAAAGACGGGAAGATGGATCTACAGCTTTTTGGTCTGGGTATTTGGGGGCCAGATGGTGCGATGCCACTGCAAATGACTGAACTGGCCTACACCCGCGCTGAGCTGCATGACCACACCATGACCGACTTCGTCGATCTTTTTCATCATCGTGCGCTATCACAATTTTATCGCGCATGGTTTGTCTCTCAGGATACCGCCTCACTGGATAGACAACATGATGAAAAGTTCTCCTTTTATGTCGGCAGTCTGGCAGGGCTAGATCCGCAGGAACTGATGCATAGCGTGTTACCGGTTCATGCACAGCTCGCCTCATCCGCACATTTAATTCGTGAAGCGCGTAACCCTGAAGGTTTGGTGGGTGCGTTGCAGTACTACTTTGAAGTGCCCGTTAGCATCGTGGAGTACGCCAAACAGTGGATCTTTTTGGATAAAAATGACCAAACCCCTTTAGGCGATGGTGCCTCAGCGATGATGCTGGGTGACGGTGCCATTTTGGGCGACACCGTTTTAGACAGACAGCACAAATTTGAGTTGATCCTCGGCCCACTCAGCCTGCAACAGTACTTGCGCTTCAGCCCATCCGGGCAGGATCTGCCGGTATTACGTGAATGGGTGCGTAACTTTGTCGGGTTTGAATATGCCTGGGAAGTGCAGCTGCTGTTAAGCGCCGATGAGGTGCCTATCGCAACCTTGGAGGGAGGAAGCCAGTTGGGCTACACCAGTTGGTTGGCCAGAGAGGACGTATCAGTCGATGTGCGTGGGATGAGTTTTGAACCTGAAATGCATCGCTATTAGTCCATACCGTCACGCCCGGATGTCCGGGGGTAAAAACCAGACCTCGACGTCCACCCATGGCGTTAAAAGGAAAAAACATGAGTGTACAGAGTATTGCGGAAAGCACTGGCTACTATCACCGCCTAATGCAACCTATTCCGGGTGACCACCCTTGCGGCATAAGTCTGGAATATGATTCAGCATTTCTTTTGTTGCAGACAAAATTACAGCCCAAGCTCACCGCTGAATATGGCACTTTTGTCGAAGTCGCAGAGCCGACTAACTGGATAGAAACCGAGCGAAAATGCCTTGAACTGCTGGGTAAAGCCCGGGATGTGCGGCTAATTATTATTTTGATGCGCTGTCGGATGTGCCAAATCGGCGTCAGTGCGGTGCAAGAGGGTCTTGAGGCTTTACTCTGGTGCCTAAGTGCCTGGCCTGATGGTCTGCACCCTCAACTCTTCGATGAAGGGGAGTTTGAACCCTTTATGCGCGCCAATGCCTTCGCCGAATTAGACGACAGCGAGGGCTTTATTGCTGATCTTCGCAACCTCATGTTACCAAAAGCGGCAGGTATGCAGATTTCGCTCAAAGAGTTTGAAAAAGCGCATTCGTTCCCCCGCGAAGAGGGGGCATTGGAAGAAGCCACACTGGAAGGGATTAAGCAGGAGTGGCTGGTCCGTTCTGATAGCGTCATCATCTCATTGCAGCAAGCCTATACATTACTGTTGGAATTAGCCTCGCGGCTCGGCGACTCCCTCGGCGATGTCGCGCCTGACTTTGTCAAATTGACCTCGCTGTTATGCCATTTTGGTCAGGCCGATATTGCACCGATTGTGGCCCATGAGGCACATGAATATAGTCCTACGTCGGAATATAGTCCTACGTCGAAACATAGCCCTGCGTCAGAATACAGTGCTGCGCCGATAGAAAACGAGCCACATCCTAGCGCCGTTGAGCTGCCGCCGATGGAAGTTGCGGCAGAGGCAATACCGGTCGCAGTCGCACCCATCGGAACAGTACAGACCGGAGTCGTTCAGACCAACGTCGCACCAACAGAAGTGATGCGAGTAGAAGCCCCTACCCTCGCTAATCAGCCACCAATGCAACTTTCAGCTATGCCAGTAGAAGCACCAGCGCTGCCCAAAGGGATACAAAACCGCGCGGACGCCCTATCCCGACTTATTGAGGTACGTCAGTGGTTTACCACAACTGAACCCAGCAGCCCAGTGATTGCTCTCTTGTCCTTTTCAGAACAGACGATTGGCAAAAGCTTCGGCGAACTACTTCAGATTATTCCTCAGGAACTGATTTCTAAACTCGATGTATTACAGGAGTAGTTGGTCATGACAAGGAAGCTTTTTATCGTGTTAGCCGGTGCCGCACTCTCAGGGCAAGCCCATGCCATCTGTGAAATTGATACTTCAGAGGGATCTCTGCCCTCAACCATGACAGCGCCTTCATTAACGATCACTATTGATGCCGATGCCCCAGCAGATACCAGCAAATTTATTGCCGAGGCAATCACCGCAGTACAGGGAGTAAAGGTAACCTATCACCATTGTGAGATAGGTAATCTTTACGGTAAAAATGTCACGGCCATGTTGGGGGCCGATCTGGGTAAAGGGCTGTTTGCCACCAATATCGACGGTATTGCCATCAAACCCATGTGGAATAATGGTGACGCCTTCGGCACTTATAACTCACAGGGAGTTATGCAATTTGGTACCGAGACGGGCCGTTGGAGTTACGACCCCAAGACCTATTTCCGAATAGAGTTATATAAGACCAAAGAGACCCTCTCGTTAACCAATCCGGCGGGCGAGCAAGTGCTACCCAGTGGCACCCTAGCCTATAACTGGGTAAACACAAATAGCCTGACAAACTACGCGCAGAAACTGGATATTGGTCGAATCACCATTATCAGCACCCCATCCTGTACTTTTGCAGGCAAAAAAGTGGTTGATTTCGGTCTCGTCACCTCAGGCAAATTAAATCAGGGCATAGAACGGAACCTTGATTTCGATATCACCTGTAAAACTGATTATGGCAAATATTCAGCCACCGCCTCTATTACGACACAAACGCCAACCGCCGATGGGAATTATATTAAAGTCAAAGATAACAACGGTCAGGATGATCGGATGCGTATAAAGATCAGCGACAGTACCGGGAAATTACTGAAACTGAATGGCAGTAGCAGCGAGCAAAAAGTCAATATCGCCAGTGCCATACCGGCTGAATTCAACTGGAAGGCGACTCTTGAGCCTACCTCTGTCAGTGCAAAACCGGCTAACGGCATATTCAGTGCAGCTGCCGAAATTATTTTGCAGATTAATTAACCCATTACAGAAACACTATTTATTTTATACGGATTATATATGCAGTCTGCACCTTCTATTTTTGTGAGTATTGCAAGTTATCGGGACCCAGAATTAATCCCGACGTTGCATGACATGATAAAGACAGCCAAACACCCTGAAAATCTCAATATTGCGATTTTCTGGCAAGATGATAAAGAGATCAAAACTTTCTTAAATCAGGGTATGCGACTGATCAAAAAGAAAAAACATCTTGGCTATCCATTACATCAGTTGAAATATAAGCATGCACGCATCTCGATTTTAAGTGTGCATTATTATGAGAGTAAGGGTGCCTGTTGGGCCAGACATATGGCCGAAAGTCTATTTAAAAATGAAACCTATTTCTTACAAATAGACTCTCACTGCCGGTTTATTCAAAACTGGGATCATGAAATGATCACTATGTTGAATAGCCTACGAGATAAGAGTCCTAAACCGATATTATCCAGTTATCCACCGGCCTATGAGCCTGGCGAGGACGAAAAAAGAAAAGATTATGTCAGCCGCTTAATCTTTAATGCCTTTTCGCCAGAAGGTATGGTGCAAATGACCTCAATGCCGGTTAAGGAAGACGCGCCAGTGCGTTGTGGATATTTAGCCGCTGGGTTTGTCTTCAGTGATGGTAGCTTTGTCCACGACGTCCCCAATGACCCAAACATTTTCTTTATGGGTGAAGAAATTGCCATGGCCACCCGCGCATTCACCCACGGCTACGATACTTATGCCCCAAACAAAATTTTGCTTTGGCATTTCTATACTAGAAAAAATCACAGCAAGGTTTGGACCGATCACAATAATGAGGCCAAGAAGTCAGGTGCTGTGGAATTAGCTTGGTGGGAGCGAGACAAAATAGCCAAAAGCCGGGTTCGTACTCTGCTAGGTACTGGACCTGATGCAGTTGAACTAGGCCGATATACGCTGGGTACACAGCGCTCTTTACAAGAGTTCGAATACCGCCTTGGGGTCAATTTTAATAAACGAGCCGCGCATCCTGATGTTGCTGGTGCAAAGAAAGTGAGCTATTTCGCTGACCTCCCCACCTCCCATGATCAGTGGTTAGAGTCCCTGATTATCGTGAATAAAAAAACGCTCAAAATAGAAAAACACGAAGTAGATTTCACCCGAGAAGATGTGGAGTGGTGGCACATTGGCGTTTATAACCCACAAAACGCGCAGGTCATGGTGGAAAAAGTTGATATCAGCAACATGAAGAAAATTATTACCAAAACCGATGACTCAACCTTTGAGTTAAAACTGGCTTTTAATAGCGAAACTGATTCAAACCCACGCACAATCAGAATATGTCCTTATATTCGCTTGCAGGGTTGGGGGGATGTAGTGGAGAAACCGTGGTGAAAAGCGAAGATATTTTTAAACAGATTTTAAGCATCGACACCTTATTATCATTCAATGGCATCATTCCATCGCTATCCGGCTTTCAGTTGAAGTTGATAGAGTTGATTGAGTCGCTATGTCTCACGCTGAAATCAGAACAACATCCCCCGATCGAAGTTGATCGTTTATGTCATCAACTTTGCCACTATCTCGATAAACGTACTGAAAACACGATTAAAGAGAAAGGATTAAGTTGGGATGGCTACTTATTATTAGATTATTTCTACGGTTACAACACGCCTTCACCCACCGATGGCGTCAGCTTAGAAGCATTATTAAACAGCGATGATAAGACTATCTATCAATATGCGCTCAAGATACTGGTCCTCTCACGTAATTTGCCGATACGTGATGTGAAATCACAACAATTACTCGTGCGTTACAGCCATAAATTATCACCGCCTAACCAGTTAATATCTGACGATGATGATAGTTACGTTGAACCTAATCACGAGGAAACGGTTAACTGTGTCGGACCACCTACAGTAGAAACAATGCCTGTGCAACGCCGTGTCTGGCTCTCTTTGGGCTTGCCGCTCTTTGCTCTGGCATTATCGCTCTACGCCCTCTGGTTCTGGTGTTTCCGTTATTTAGGTGATCTGTCATAAATGTTTAAGCTTAAATTCAATAAATCGCTATTGCTGTTATGGCTGGCAGCTTGTGGCGCTTTAATCGCAAGCATGACTTTTCAAGAAAATGCGTTATGGAATAACGTTATTTTCATTATTTTTCTAACACTATTGGTGATAACGGTTTGGAGACACTACGCGCTTAAACCGGCCCCCTCTCATCTGGAACAATCTAATCTAGAGCAACAGCCGCCTCAACCGGTAGTTGCACAGTTTGCAGATCAGGGAAATACCGTCATTTTGATTCTCGGCCCCTATGCGGATAAGTGGTTTAGTCATCCTACTTCGGCCGATAATACGCGTTTTTCCAACCATGCTATCTGGATCTTAATTCCTGATCCGGAGACATTACAAAAACGCCTCAAACATATTGCGGCCCATCACCCGTCAGCGCAGGTATTCACTTTCTTCCCGTTCTTGCCGGATGTGTATGAAGATACCTCGGTGATAATTTCGCAACTCCGTAAATGGCAGAACAGCTTTTCTACTCTATCACTGCAAACTCCCCTCCCCTGCGTGTTTGCTATTTATGTACAGTTGAGTGAGGAGCGCCTCAGCCATAATTCTGATAACGCTTATTGGACAGGGAATATTAACCTCGCCAAGAAGAAAGAGGTCGATCTTATCTCTGCTTTTCAAGCATTGGGCCAGAAGCTGGAGTTGCAAGATACCCACATCACAACATTCACTTCTCATCGCCATGCAATGGCTCACAATTTGTTTATATGGTTAAACGAATCCGGTGTGACAAATGCCTTGCAAATACTCTTCGCCCATACATCATTACAGTTAACTGAAGTAATTTTATCCGACAATGGCAAAGGGTTTATCAAACATGGTGCCTGGTCAGTATGGTTGGAAAAAACATTGGGTATTTTACCCGGTTTAGCCTCAGCCTTATTACTACCCCCTATCCCGGAAGTGATTAATTGGCAAAAAACGCCCGTGATATCTCCGGCGAAGCCAATCGTCATTACACCGCCCTCCCCTGCAAAATGGCTATGGAGTTTAGGTTTCGCCACCCTGCTATTAGCAGTCCACATGGTACACACTTTGTCACAACAGAGAGTTATCCATGAGCAGTTTAACCAGCAGATGGCTTCTTTGAATAATGTTAACGACCCATCTATTCAAGACATTGCAATTAATATTGCAAAGTTAACCGATAAGGGAAAAACATTATCTGCCTGTGTTAATACATTTGATATCACACACTGGGGGCTCTCTCAATGTGAGCCATTATTGAACCGAATAAACCGCCAGATTAAAATTTATAGAGATATTCCTGTTTTCAGCTCGACGCAAATGGCTCCGCTGTTTGACTCAAACAGCATAAAACTGAAGCCTAACACGCAAACCAGCGAGATGCTGAACTCCCTACTATTACTGGTTGAAAATAATCAAGGCCGTAAAGTTTTGATTGTCGGCCATTCCGATAATACCGGTAATGCTTCACTCAACATGGCACTTTCCGAGCGACGCGCGCAGGTCGTTCGCGACTGGTTAATCCAACAAAGTTCTCTCTCTATTGACGATTTTATTATCCGGGGAATGGGTGCATTAGAACCGGTCGCATCTAATGACACGAAAATAGGACAAAGCCAAAACAGGCGTGTTGAAGTGCTGTTATTACCAAAACAAAACAAAAATGTGGGAGTTTAAAATTCTATGAGCGCTATATCTTCGACCTACTCGATTTATGAGGGGACCTTCCTGACAATGGCCCCGATTATGGATAACTCAGTGAATATATTAATGTTCAGAGATCCTGACCACCACGAATATAACATTATTATTAACCGATCATGGCTAGCTGAAGAGCAGACCCCTGAAGAGTACTGTGAAAAAGAGATAGAGTCATTACGTAATACACTGCCGGGTTTTCAGGTTGAAGGTAAATTGCTCAAACATGAACTTGGTCCGGCAAAACTCCCCGTAGTACAAGTGGCAAACAATTTTTTGCAAAACGGAGAAAGGACCCGTCAGGTCCAGTCTATTGTGCTATTGCCACATGACGCTATATCAAATCCGGATAATCGTGCGATGCTTATTTTTACTTTAGCCACAAGCGCCGGGGAATTTACTGAATATCAACGTAAACATTACGTGCAAATCATCAACAGCTTCAATCCCAAAGTAGTATCAGTCCGTTAATATCAGGCAAAAATCACTTCACGCTACATTAGCCAATGTAGCGTGAAGTGAAAGTTCTGCCATAGTCTATTTTAGGAAGGCGATTTTTTATAAAAATGATTACTTTGCAATCTATTTTTAACGGAAAATACGTTAATGAATCAGATGCAAATAAAAACAGCCTCTTTATTGCTATAATTTTGCATATGTAATGCATAGTTATAAAACTCTAACCGATTTAGCACGCCCAGTTTTCTGATAGCATTTCGCCGATGGGTTAATATCGTTTTTTCAGAGCGCTCAAGTATATTTGAGATATCAGTAATACTGTGCCCTTGACCTGTCAACTCAAAAACCCTGCTTTCTGTGATAGAGAGTTGAATATAATTCTTCAACCCTAAACGTCTGAAGGTATCACTGTTCATCATATTAAAATGGCTCAAACGTGCAATGTTTATAATTTTCTTTATTTTAGATACAATATCATAAAGGTCTAATTGCGTACTGTTAAACGGGATATTTACCGTCATCATGGGTTTATTATTGCTGCCGGAATTTTTAATTATAAGGCTATTTTCCTGATATATATTAACTATCACCATGAAATCTTTAAATATCACATTAGCTTTGTGAGCTGCATTCATTTCATAAGGATAGACAAATAAATAATCATCATCGCCATCTTTATTGAATACTTTTTTTACCAGAGAAATCAAACCTAATTCATAAAAAGCATTTTGGGTTGTAATCGCTATACTTAACATATTTACACTCCTTGTTTTTACCCACTATTTTCAGTCAGTTTTGGCTGAGTGAATCTTAAATAGAAATGAGCACTACAAATATTAATTTGCATTATTTTATTATTCCAATTGTCACTACTTCACTGAAAAATAGTCCAGAATTGTGATAAGCAAAAAATTAAAAGTCGCTAAATATAACTAATTTCACTTAAACTTCGACTGTTTAGAACTGAAGAGACATGGCATTAACATTATTTACACTAGAGTATATCTTGTCAGGCAATTAAAAAGATAATCGTTTTAACAGATCAAAAATATCATATTAGTTGGTTATATCAATCAATTATAAACTCATAAAGCAACACAAAAGATCACCTAAATTCGAACAACATAAACACACAAAAAATAATATAAAACCAAAATTAAATAGCGCTAAAAATAAAAAACACAGCCATGAGAAACCATTAAAGCAGGGGTTAACTACATTCTAAATAATAATAAAAAACAAAAAAAGAGAGAAAATAGATTACCTTTAAGTACAATAAATACTGTTATAGATATATTTGACAACCATTCACCAATAAACAAACCACATCAATAAAACAAAATAGACAGAGTAAATTAAATATAAAAACGCCTATGATTGCATAAGATATCACTACAAACATGATGACATTAAAATACAAAGTGGCACATGAAACCTGGAGCATTATATTAATAAATTCATTCACAGAATAATCATTAATAGCATAATACACCGTTAATTAATATTATTTATTCCGTCCAATTCAGCACATAGATTCAATCCCCCATAGATGGATTTAGGCTAGCATCTTCCCCACGTTGAAGCGGTTTATATCTCACAGAGTATCAAGGCGGTAGCATGTCTACGGCGGCTTATGGAATCATTATTGACCACTATAGTGCTGTAAGTCGTGATACTTATCAAACAAGGCTAGGATGGTGCTCAGGCAGATAAAAGGTCTTTGCCAGAAATTGCCGATACCATTTGGAGAAACGTGAATAATATCGAAATGAGCAACTTGGTCATAATTAAGCTAATCGCCAATTGATGGGATATTGAACTGAAAAATGTTATTTGATATTGAGATCGTAATTTAAGGAACAAAAAAGAAAACCCCCAGCAAGTGCCGAGGGTTCAAAGGATGAGCTATTATGCTAAATCATATTTAGAAGGCGAGAGGTTATTCCCACTCAATGGTCGCTGGCGGTTTACCACTGATATCGTAAACCACGCGCGAAATACCATTCACTTCATTGATAATGCGGTTTGAGACGCGGCCAAGGAAGTCATACGGCAGATGCGCCCAGTGTGCCGTCATGAAATCGATGGTTTCAACAGCACGCAGTGAAACAACCCAATCATATTTACGGCCATCGCCCATCACACCAACGGAACGAACAGGCAGGAACACAGTAAAGGCTTGACTCACTTTATTGTACAAATCCGCTTTGTGCAGCTCTTCGATAAAGATGGCATCGGCGCGGCGCAGTAAATCACAATACTCTTTTTTCACTTCGCCAAGCACACGAACACCTAAACCAGGGCCAGGGAATGGATGCCGGTACAGCATGTCGTACGGCAGGCCCAACTCTAGACCAATTTTACGCACTTCATCTTTAAACAGCTCTTTCAGCGGCTCCACCAGTCCCAGTTTCATCTCTTTCGGCAAGCCGCCCACATTGTGGTGAGACTTAATCACATGCGCTTTACCGGTCGCAGATGCTGCGGATTCAATCACGTCTGGGTAGATAGTGCCCTGTGCCAACCATTTTACTTGCTCTTGTTTGCAGGCTTCTTCGTCGAACAGCTCAACAAAAACACGGCCAATGATTTTACGTTTTGCTTCTGGTTCATCCACACCGGCCAGTGCAGAGAGGAAACGATCTTCGGCAGCAACATGGACAATATTCAGGCCGAATTTATCGCCGAACATCTCCAGCACCTGATCTGCTTCGTTCAAACGCAGCAGGCCATTATCGACAAACACGCAGGTCAGGCGTTTGCCAATAGCACGATGCAATAGCATTGCGGTCACGGATGAGTCAACGCCGCCGGACAGGCCAAGGATCACGTGATCGTCACCAATTTGCTCACGCAAGCGGACAATAGCATCTTCAATAATGGTGGCTGGCGTCCACAGCGCTTCACAGGCACAGATATCCAGAACAAAGCGCTCCAGCAGGCGTTGGCCTTGCTTGGTGTGGGTCACTTCTGGGTGGAACTGCACGCCATAAAAACGTTTTTCTTCGTTCGCCATAATGGCAAACGGGCAGGTGTCCGTGCTGGCAACCGTCACAAAATCAGTGGGGATCGCGGTGACTTTATCGCCATGGCTCATCCACACATCCAGCACAGCTTCACCGGCTGGATTGATAGCATCTTTGATATCGCGGATAAGTGCACTATCAGTTTTAATCTCAACCTGCGCGTAACCAAATTCGCGCTGATTTGAACCTTCAACTTTGCCGCCCAACTGCATTGCCATGGTCTGCATGCCGTAGCATACACCCAGCACGGGCACACCTGCGGTGAACACATAATCAGGCGCACGCGGGCTGTCGTGTTCGGTGGTGCTTTCTGGGCCACCGGAAAGAATGATACCGCTTGGATTAAACTCACGAATCTGGGCTTCGGTCACGTCCCACGCCCATAACTCACAATAGACACCAATCTCACGAACACGGCGTGCTACCAGTTGGGTGTATTGCGAGCCGAAATCAAGAATAAGGATGCGATGCTTATGGATATTTTTTGTCATGTGCGGCAAATTCCAAAAATCCCCTTCTTACTTGATGTGACAGCGGTGTTAGCGGTTCCCCCCCGAATTACTGACTGATGTAAGCTCATCGGGGTTCATCCGTTTGCTGCCTTGCTGTCACGCCAATTAATCGGGTATTGATATTAAAATAAAAAACCGTCACCCGCCTTATCGCACGGGTGACTCTAGAGATAATCAGTAGTTAACCCATGCGATAATTCGGGGATTCTTTCGTGATGGTCACATCATGCACATGGCTCTCTTGAATACCAGCACCACTGATCCGAACAAACTCAGCTTTGGTACGCAATTCATTGATGGTGCCACAGCCGGTCAGCCCCATACATGAACGCAGACCCCCCATTTGTTGATGCACGATCTCTTTCAGCAGACCTTTGTATGCCACGCGCCCTTCAATGCCTTCCGGCACTAATTTATCGGCCGCATTGTCGGTCTGGAAGTAGCGGTCTGAGGAGCCTTTGGACATCGCGCCCAGTGAACCCATGCCGCGATAAGATTTGAATGAGCGGCCTTGATACAGTTCGATTTCACCCGGAGACTCTTCAGTTCCCGCCAACATGGAACCCACCATGACACAAGAGGCACCCGCCGCGATGGCTTTGGCAATATCACCGGAGAAACGAATACCACCATCGGCAATAACTGGAATACCGGTGCCTTCCAGCGCTTCGACGGCATCCGCAATGGCAGTAATCTGTGGTACACCGACGCCAGTAACAATACGTGTAGTACAAATTGAACCTGGGCCGATACCCACTTTAACCGCACTCACACCTGCATCCGCCAGTGCTTTTGCGCCCGAGCCAGTCGCGACGTTACCGCCCACGATTTGTAAGTTAGGATATTTAGCACGGGTTTCGCGGATACGTTGTAGAACACCTTCGGAGTGACCGTGGGAGGAGTCGATCAGCAGAACATCAACGCCAGCGGCAACCAGCGCGTCGATGCGCTCTTCGTTACCGGCACCCGCGCCGACAGCAGCACCGACACGCAGGCGGCCGTGTTCATCTTTACAGGCGTTTGGCTTGCGTTCTGCTTTTTGGAAGTCTTTCACGGTGATCATGCCGCGCAGGTGGAAGCTGTCATCAACAACTAACACTTTTTCGACCCGTTTTTCATGCATTTTTTGCAGTACAACTTCGCGAGCTTCACCTTCCTTGACGGTAACCAAACGATCTTTCGGTGTCATCACCGCCGTCACGGGTTGTTCCAAGTCGGTAACGAAACGAACATCACGGCCAGTGATGATCCCAACCAGCTCATAATCTTCGGTCACTACCGGATAACCGGCAAAACCATTACGGGCAGTCAGCTCTTTAACTTGGCGAAGAGTGGTGGTTGGTGTGACAGTCTGTGGCTCAGTGACAACGCCACTTTCATGCTTTTTCACCCGGCTAACTTCTTCAGCCTGACGCTCAATGGACATATTTTTGTGGATGAAACCTAAACCGCCCTCTTGTGCCAGCGCAATGGCCAGACGAGCTTCGGTAACAGTATCCATTGCTGCGGAGAGCATCGGGATATTTAGGCGGATAGTTGCGGTCAGTTGAGTGCCAAGTTCCGCCGTATTGGGCAGCACTGTGGAGTGGGCTGGAACCAGAAGAACGTCGTCAAATGTTAGTGCTTCTTTCTTGATACGTAGCATGGGCAATATCTCACCAAGGTGAATGTGAAAAGATAAAATATTGCCGTGGCATTCTACAGAGCGTAACCGATTGCCTCCAGTACTTTCTCATAATATTTCTTGCCAACCAATGTGAGGCAGGTAATATCGATCGATTAAGTGCTTGTTTTAAAATTTGATCCGGGTCACATGCCACTATCTTCTGCATCATCAATTTTTACGGTCAGCCGCCTTAATCAGACGGTACGACAGCTGCTGGAAATGGAAATGGGCCAGATTTGGCTCACTGCCGAGATATCCAACTTCTCCCAGCCGTCGTCCGGTCACTGGTATTTCACCCTGAAAGACGATCGGGCGCAGGTGCGTTGCGCGATGTTCCGCAACACCAATCGCCGCACCACTTTCCGCCCGCAAAATGGTCAACAAGTGTTGGTTAGGGCATCGATTACGCTGTACGAACCCCGTGGTGACTATCAATTAATCGCGGAGAGCATGCAGCCTGCCGGTGATGGATTACTGCAACAACAGTTCGAGCAGCTCAAACAGCAATTAGCCGCAGAAGGGCTTTTTGACCAGAGTGGTAAGCAATCACTACCCAGCCCAGCCAAGCAGGTCGGGGTGATTACCTCCTCCAGCGGAGCTGCGCTACACGACGTTTTACAGGTTTTACAGCGCCGTGACCCCTCGCTACCCGTGATTATTTACCCGACAGCGGTGCAAGGTGTCGATGCGCCATTGCAGATAGTCCGCGCCATCCAGCTCGCTAATTTACGCGCCGAATGCGATGTATTGATTGTTGGGCGCGGTGGCGGTTCGCTGGAAGACTTGTGGAGTTTCAATGATGAGCGGGTTGCGCGCGCCATCTTTAACAGCCGCATTCCGATTGTCAGTGCTGTTGGCCATGAAACCGATATCACTATTGCTGATTTTGTCGCTGATTTACGTGCCCCGACCCCTTCCGCTGCCGCAGAGTTAGTCAGCCGCAACCAGATTGAGTTGGTTAGGCAAATACAGGGGCAGCAGCAACGGATGGAAATGGCGATGGATTACTATCTGGCGCAGCGTGGGCAGCAATTCACCCGCCTCGAACACCGCCTACAGCAACAACACCCCCATTTGCGTTTGGCACGCCAGCAAACACTACTGTTGAAGCTGCAACGCCGCTTGGAAGAGAGCGCACAGACCCAGATTCGCTTATTAGGCAGGCGTACCGAACGGCTCCAGCAGCGCTTGGTTCAAGCCCAGCCGCAAGGGCAGATTCACCGTTATCATCAGCGGGTACAGCAGCAAGAGTACCGTTTGCGTCAAGCATTGGAGCGCCAACTCAATAGTTACCGTCAACGCTTTGGCATCGCCTGCTCCCAGCTCGAAGCTGTTAGCCCATTGGCAACGCTGGCCCGCGGCTATAGCGTCACGCAGACCCCGGCGGGCGTATTACTCAAGACCACCAAGCAAGTGCAAGCGGGCGATAAATTGACCACTCGGCTGCAAGATGGTTGGGTGGAGAGTGAAATAACCCAAATCAATGTGGCGAAGAAGCCTCGCCAGCGTAAAGCGGCAAAAGAGTAGCGGAACAGCTGTAGCCTATCGTTGCGCTATCAAACTGCTGGCAGGTAACTAAAACGAACACGGCTTTTCGAAATCAGTCCATGGCCCTGCTGGCAAAAATAATCGACTGCGCCACAAGCTTTAAGCACTTGTAGCGACTTGCCGCAATCGGGGCAATTTGCCTGCTGCTGATAGTTGCCATGGCAGTTGGCGCAATGATAGTGACCACTGACTTCAGTCATCACTTGCTGGCAAACCGGACATAACGCATCCATCACATCTCTCCTGTATTTCAGTTAAAAACTCACATCACGCCCAATGAACGTAAGAAATAGATCCCAAGCGCTGTGGTGAAGAATGACCCAACCGTGGTGAGTGCAATAATATTCGCCGCCAAGGTGGCATTGCCCCCCATCGCACGAGTCATCACATAGCTGCCTGCGGCAGTTGGGGTGGCGGAAAAGAGGAAGATAATCCCCAGTGTCGCGCCACGAAAGCCCATCAGCAAGCCACCGAGGGTCATTAATATTGGCACCACGAATAGTTTAGCTACCGAGGATAACGCCGCCACATTAGACGAACGAAACATCGCATGCCAATCGAGACTGGCTCCGGTACACAATAATGCCAGCGGAAGTGCTAGCGCAGAGATATAGCTACCAGTTTGTACAATCACCGTAGGAATAGGTAATTGGGTCTGAGCATAGGCTAAACCGCACAGTAAACCAATAATCAGGGGGTTAGTCACAATACTGCGTAACAAAGAGATCTTGCTGATTCTTCCGCCCTGTCCGGCTTGCAAGCTTCGCGTTAGCGTGATCACTGATAGCATATTAAATAATATCACTGTCACCGTCAGATACATCGACCCTAGCGCAACCCCTTCGGCACCATAGGCGGTCATGGCGAAAGCCAGGCCAACAATCGCCGTATTGGCCCTAAATCCGCCCTGCACAAAAACACCGCGCTCTTTCGGGTCTTTGACCAGCCACTTGGCTGAGAACTCGAGTAACAAGAAGGTGAGTAAAGTCCCGACGGCACCATAGATCACTAGTGGCAGGTTATCCATCAGACTTACGTTATTGGTGGCGACACTGAAAAACAGCAAGCAAGGGAGCGCGAGATTAAAAACCAGACGGGTCGCCCCATCGCAAAAGCGGTCATCCAACAAACCACCGCGCCGTAGCAGCACACCGAGCAACATCATCAGCAAGTTAGGGACGGTAACACCGAATGCGAAACTCCAAGTTTCCCATGACATGGCGGTTTCACTCCTTTTGTCTACCGTTAAGCGGCACAAGCCGAGGGTTGCCAAAATGGCATCTTAAATACGGTGCGCTAAAAAAGCAAAAAGCGCGGAATATCCGCGCTTTGCTGTAGTTACTTGCTTTTTTTCAGGTGTGAAACCAAGCGCTTACGTTTACGCATCTGATTCGGCGTCAAGGTATTGCGTTTACCCGCAAACGGGTTCTCACCCTCTTTAAACTGAATGCGAATTGGTGTACCCATTACTTTCAGTGAACGTCGGAAGTAATTCATCAGATAGCGTTTGTAAGAGTCTGACAAATCCGTCACCTGATTGCCGTGGATAACCACAATCGGCGGGTTATAACCCCCGGCATGGGCATACTTCAGCTTCACACGACGACCGCGAACTAACGGAGGTTGATGGTCTTCCTCCGCCATTTGCATAATACGGGTCAGTAATGAAGTCCCCACTCGCTTGGTAGAGCAATCATAAGCTTCCTGTATGGATTCAAACAGGTTACCCACGCCACTGCCGTGCAAAGCAGAAATAAAGTGAATACGGGCAAAGTCAACAAAGCCAAGACGCAGGTCCAGCATATCTTTAACCTGCGCACGGGCCTCTTCTGTCATGCCATCCCATTTATTGACGGCAATAACGAGTGAGCGCCCACTATTCAGAATAAAGCCTAGCAGCGACAGATCCTGATCCGAAATACCATCACGAGCATCAATCACCAACAGCACAACGTTGGAATCTTCGATGGCCTGCAATGTTTTAATTACTGAGAATTTTTCAACCGTTTCAGTGACTTTGCCACGCTTACGGACACCAGCGGTGTCTATGAGCACATATTCACGTTCATCACGGGTCATCGGGATATAAATACTGTCACGGGTGGTGCCCGGCAGGTCATATACCACCACACGATCTTCACCGAGGATGCGGTTGGTTAGTGTGGACTTACCTACGTTAGGACGCCCGACAATAGCCAACTTGATTGGTAGAGAACGCGGATCGAAATCATCTTCTACGTCATCTTCCGGGATTTCGTCACCATCAGCTTCCTGTGCAGCCCAATAGGCAGCATTGGCCTCTTCATCGGTCAGCTCAACTTCAGGCTCTTCGGCATCAATATAAGGTGCCATTACATCTTCAATCAGTTGGGTAACGCCACGACCATGGGAAGCCGCAATAGCATGTACTTCACCCAAGCCTAATGAATAGAAGTCGGCAGTAGCTGTGTCTGGATCAATACCATCAGTTTTGTTGGCAACCAAAAAGGTGGCTTTCTCACGGCTACGCAGATGTTGCGCAATGCCCTGATCAGCAGGCATCAGCCCAGCGCGTGCATCAACCATAAACAGGACAATATCGGCCTCTTCAATCGCCAATAACGATTGACCAGCCATCTTGGTTTCTACACCATCTTCTGTGCCATCAATACCTCCGGTATCGATAACAATAAACTCATGACCCTCAACCTCGGCACGACCATATTTACGGTCACGCGTTAGTCCGGGAAAGTCCGCAACTAACGCATCACGGGTGTGCGTTAAACGGTTAAATAGAGTGGATTTACCCACATTCGGGCGCCCGACCAGCGCGATGACAGGTATCATTGTTGAAGCCTCATTACTTAATTTTCAAAGCGTTACAGCGCTGCATCAAACCGCAACAGCACAGTTTTTAGAAGACAAACGGCCCCTGAACATCAGGAGCCGCTTTAAATCCTTCGTCCTTGACGTTGCAGCGATGTGATTTGCTGTAACGTCAAAAACTTTGGGTATTGGCCTGTTAAACAGGCACTGAATCAGAATTAACGGGTGAACGCGTAAACCGTGCCGCCTCTTGCCTGAACCAACAGCTTATCGCTGGCAACGACTGGCGCACTGAGGAAGCCAGAGCTATCCACGCTCTGTTGAGCAACAAACCGGCCATCATCAGTATTCACCCAATGCAGATAACCTTCGGCATCACCGACAACCAGATAGCCATTATACATCACTGGCGCAGTCAAGTTACGATGTAATAAATCGCTTTGACTCCAAAGGGTTATGCCGCCATCAGTCTTAAGTGCAACAATGCGGTCATTCTGATCAACCAAATAAATGCGTCCGCCGTCGACAATAATGTCGTTCACTGAACCCATTTCACGCTTCCACAGAATCTGGCCAGAGCGCAGATCCAGTGCTGTCAGGTTGCCGTTGTATGCCAGTGCATAAACCACACCATCAACCACAACTGGCGTCGTATCGACGTCATTCAGGCGGTCAATTTCAGTGGTACCGGTAACTTGAGAAATACGCTGCTGCCAGATCAACTGGCCCTGTTCCATCATCACCGCACTGACGCGACCATTGTCACCACCGACAAGCGCAGCACCGAATGCCACGGCTGGCGCAGATTCGCCGCGCAAAGACAACGCAGGTGTATCCAGATTCAGTGTCCACTTAATCGCGCCGTCAGACTCATTCAGTGCTTGCAACATGCCATTTGAGGTATGAATCAGCACCACGCCATCGCTAACCACTGGGCGGGACAAAGCTTCGCCCGCAACCGCTGTCTGCCATGCAATCTGACCATCGTCAGTATTAAGAGCATATACAATCGCCTTCTCACTACCGACATACACATGTGAACCTGAAGCTGTTACGCCACCAGATAACATTGCAGAGCGGTTGCTGGAAAGGAAGTTGGTTTTTTCAGACAGATCAGTTTGCCAAATTTGCTTGCCAGTATCTGCATCCATGGCTTTCACCAGACCTTTGCGGTCTGCTGCAAAGACAGTGTTCCCTTGCCAAGCGGGGCGTAAATGGGAGTAATAATCACCGACACCACCACCAACAGAGGTGCTCCACACTTTAGTTGGCGTGAATTGGTTCTCAACTTTTGGCAGTGGCGACATGGTAACCACATCTTCTTCACTGTTAAACAGTGAACAACCGCTCAATAGGGCAACAGAGACAAGTCCTACTAAGAGTGTTTTACGCAATTGCATGGGAGTACCCCTTAGCTGGACAAATTATTCAATTTCATGCGCAACAAAGCTTGCAGCGCCTGAGAAGCATTGGATTCGACACCTTTACTGTAAGCAGCCCGTGCACCTGAGATGTCACCTTTGCTTAATAACGCATCGCCTCGGACATCTTGAGCCATCGCAGTCCAGCCCTCACCTTGCACCGCATCCAGTGTTTTCAGTGCTTCATCTGGTTTTTTCAATTGCAGTTGCAGACGAGCAAGCCGCAAATTAATCAGCGACAGTAGGTTTTCATCTTTTGTCTGGCCCAGCGCCTGAGTGAGCTGCTGTGCGGCTTTATCAAACTCGTTTTGCTCAACGAAATGATGTGCCAGCTCTAGCCCAGCCAGTACGCCATAGTTATTTTTATTGCCCTGAACAAATTTTTCAGCAAGCGTAACACCATCAGCACTGTTCGCTGACAAAGCATCACTGGCTTGCTGATAGGCAGAGGAGGCTTCCGTCATGGCAGTATTTTGATGACTCTGCCAGTAACGCCAACCCACTAATGCACCAATCCCGAGCACCACACCCACGGCCAGCGCTTTGCCATTCTCACTAAAGAAACGGCGCACTGCATCAACCTGGTCATTATCAGTGGTATAGACTTCCACGGTGTCTCTCTCCTTAACCCAACATCAAAGCCAGACGCGCGGCAACATCCGCTTGCGCCAGCGTTTCTTGTTCACCATTCCGCAAATCTTTTACGACCACTTTCTGTGCAGCCACTTCGCTTTCGCCAAGCATTAATGCTACACGAGCGCCCCACTTATCAGCGCGGGTAAATTGTTTTTTGACATTACCGCCGCCGTAATTGGTCATTAACTTCAGCGTTGGCATGGCATCACGCAGGCTTTCAGCCAGTAGCATGGCCGCACTTTGCGTATTCTGACCTGACGAGATGACATAGACGTCAACTGTCGCCGGAACTTGGAAATCAGCATTGACGGCCTGCACCAACAGGACTAAACGTTCCAGACCCATCGCGAAACCAACAGCCGGTGTTGCACGACCACCTAATTGCTCAACCAAACCGTCGTAACGCCCACCGGCACAGACTGTGCCCTGTGCGCCCAAGCTGTTAGTCACCCACTCAAATACCGTGCGGTTGTAATAATCCAAACCACGCACTAAACGCTCATTAACGGTATATGGGATGCTGGCCTTGTCTAAAAGTTCACACAGACCTGCAAAATGTTGTTTTGACTCTTCATCCAGATAATCAGACAGCTTAGGCGCATCATTAAGCAACTGTTGAACTTCAGGATTCTTGGAGTCCAGCACTCGCAACGGGTTGCTGTACATGCGGCGCTTACAATCTTCATCCAGCACTTCAACGTGCTGCTCTAGGAAGGTCACCAGTGCTTCACGATAATCAGCGCGGGCATCCAATGACCCAATGGAGTTCAGCTCAAGCTGTACATGCTCCGAGATCCCCAAAGCACGCCACCAACGGGCAGTTAGCAGAATCAATTCGGCATCAATGTCCGGCCCTTGTAGACCGAAAACTTCAGCGCCCAATTGATGGAACTGACGGTAACGGCCTTTTTGTGGGCGCTCGTAGCGGAACATCGGGCCGATGTACCACAGACGCTGCTCCTGATTGTACAGCAGACCATGTTCAATACCGGCACGCACGCACCCTGCGGTCCCTTCCGGGCGCAGTGTCAGACTTTCGCCATTGCGATCATCGAAGGTATACATCTCTTTTTCAACTACGTCGGTGACTTCACCAATCGCACGTTTGAATAACGGGGTCTGCTCTACAATCGGCATACGAATTTCGCTGTAGCCGTAGCCTGCAAGCACCTGTTTCAAGATGCTTTCAATACGCTGCCATATCGCCGTGTCGGCCGGCAGATAGTCGTTCATACCACGAATGGCTTGAATGTTCTTTGCCACGTCTGTTCTCTGTAGTTTTATCCCAATCTAACGGGAAGCAGCAACATAGTTGGTTGCAACGCCAGTGAGTTTGGGCATAGTGCAAAAAATAAAGTCGATTATAGAGGCTTGCCACCTACTTATTCAATGGCGACAATTTGTACCTCTATAAGCGCAATAGGCAATATAAAGTGGGGCTTGCCCACTTTTACACGCTGACTGATGACACATTACCAGCAACGCTTATTTATCATCCAGCAGATTGATAGTAATTCGGTTATTAGCATCAAGCATTGATGCTTTGGCCCGAATCTTCGCTTCCAACTGATCAATCATGTTTTTGTTATCAAAGCGCTCTCTTTGGCGCACACCATCTTCGTAGAAGCCACTTTGGTTACGTGCACCCGTCACACCAATGGTTGACACCAATGCCTCACCTGGCCCATTGACTACACAACCAATGATAGAAACATCCATCGGTGTAATCAGATCTTCGAGCCGTTCTTCCAACGCATTCACTGTACCGATTACATCAAACTCCTGACGGGAGCAGGTTGGGCAGGCGATAAAGTTAATCCCACGCGCACGAATCCGCAGAGATTTCAGAATATCAAAGCCTACTTTAACTTCCTCAACCGGGTCCGCCGCCAGCGAAATACGCAGTGTGTCGCCAATACCTTCTGACAGCAGCAAACCCAGCCCAATGGCCGATTTTACTGAACCACTGCGCGCACCACCGGCCTCAGTGATCCCCAGATGCAAAGGATTATTAATTTGCTTAGCTAACAGACGATAGGAGTTTACAGCCAGAAAAACATCGGAGGCTTTAACACTGACTTTAAACTGGTCAAAATTGAGGCGATCGAGAATATCGACATGACGCATCGCGGATTCAAGCAGGGCTTCCGGCGTAGGTTCACCGTATTTCTCCTGAATATCTTTCTCCAGCGAACCGCCATTGATACCAATACGAATGGGGATATTGTGATCACGTGCACTGGCAACCACTTCCCGAATACGAGATTCGTTGCCAATATTACCGGGGTTAATTCGTAAGCAATCAACACCATATTCAGCGACTTTAAGAGCAATTCGGTAGTCAAAATGAATATCAGCAACCAGCGGCACATTAGACTGCTGTTTGATCAGCTTAAACGCCTCAGCCGCATCCATAGTCGGCACTGAGACACGCACGATATCCACGCCAACACGTTCCAATGCCCTAATTTGGGCAACGGTTGCATCTACATCCGTGGTTTTGGTATTGGTCATTGACTGCACGGCAATCGGTGCGCCATCACCAATAGGCACTTTACCGACGTAAATCCGGGTAGACTTACGGCGGATAATGGGGGATTCGTTATGCATTACACACTCTCCTTTACAGTCGTGTAGGTTATACAACAAAGCAGTCTTTCAAAACTAGGGTGGTTGTTCTGAATCACCTTATCGTTTCTCAAGACCACAATATTACTCTACACCGACAGTCAGGCGGGCTACGCGATTAGCCTTAATAAACTTAGTTAGATCTACTGGGTTACCCTGATAAGTGATGGTCAGTGCACCCGGTGCACCAATGGTCAGCTTATAGGGTGACTTACCTGATAGATTGAGGGTCGCCCCCCCTTTCTGGATACCGCTAAACAGCGTTTTGCCACTCGCGTCAACAACCTGTAACCAGCAATCAGCGGTGAAGTTCATGACCAATGAACCCGCAGATGTTGCAGCACCATTCACCCCAGCGTCCGCTGTAGGCAAAGGTGATTGTGCGGTAGAAACATCAGGCAATGGAGCCTGACTTGGAGAAACGACCACTGACTCCGCTGGAGCCGTTCCCTGGGTTGTTGTCTCGACACGGCTATTCGCCGTATCTGCTGGTGCTGCACTGTTGGTGACAGGGGCAGTACCACTTGCTGCTGGTGTAGAGGCAGTCTGGCTGTTGACAACAGGTGACTGAGCATCCGGGGATGCCGCAGGATCACTATTATCATCAGTCAGCGGCACTGGTTGCCCACCATTTTGCGACAGTTGAGCAGAGGATTGATCCGCCATAGTGACGATTTCTGCTTGCTGCGCTTGATGATTTTGCCACCACCATGCTCCAGTCAGTCCCAGCACAACCAACACAATAAGCCAGGTGAACGTCATCAACCAGCCATCACGTTTTTTATGCTTTTTACCCAATGAGAAACTTTGCATTGGGGCGACTTTCGCCGCTCTGATTGGAGCTTGTTTTTCTAGCATGGGTAACAGTTCATCTTCGGGAAGGTGAACCAGTTTGGCGTAAGAACGAATGTAACCACGGTGGAATGTCGAGGCGAGATTAGCTTGTGCTTTATCCTCCTCAATATCGCGGATTGTGGATACCTTCAGACACAGACGTTCTGCAACCGTCTGCTGAGTTAGCCCTAGTGCTTCACGGGCTTGACGCAGGCGCACACCTGTCGTCTCTGGAACAGTTTGATCTTGGGAGGCTTCAGTATTCATTAGCTAGAAAATGCTGGTACTGTTTGGATTGTGGAAAACTTCGCGCAAGCTGCTTGCCATAGCGTTGAACACTATCTTGACGGCCTGCTAGCGCGGCGAAACGAATTTGTAGCCATAAACTTTCAGCACTGGCTGGTAGCGTATGTTGGTAAACATCCAGTAATAATTGCGCTTGAGCGCGATTCCCTTCTCCAAAATGCCTTTGAGCTTCTGCGAGCAGCGGCTCACCCTTATCCGGATCATACTTCAATGCCCGGCTCAGTAATGCGCGAGCCTGATCATTTTGATTAGCCCGTAAAAAGCAATACCCGGCGTTTTCCAGACTATCGGCAACTTGACCGTAATCAGGTAACAGTGCTGCTGCGCTAAACTGTTGTTGGGCCGATACATACTGCCCTAAACTACACAGAAACGCACCGTAATTATTCAGTACAGTGCCATTTCCAGGTGCCAGTTTCATCGCATGCTGATAACGCTGCTCTGCGGCACTGTTTTCACCAATACGTTGTTCGTAAAATGCCATGCCCAATTGAGCGCGATAATCCTGCGGATCTGCCTCTACAGCCTTCTCAAGATTCTGCCGCGCGGCATTAAGATCACCTTGCGCCAAATACTCTAAACCCAGTTGTAAACGCGTCTGCCCCGCCGCTGGCTGATCGTTTTTTTCTGGCGATGAACCAGAACAGCCCGTCAGTACCGTTGCTAGCAGGCAAACTCTCCACAGTCTTGTCAGCTTCATGCTCTCTCAATTGTCCTTATGTGTGAAGATGAGTGTCGAAATCAGGCACTCATGTTATTCCCATTACTGACATTTGAATAACTTTTTCAGTATGGCGCACGCTACGAATTATAAGTTAAATAACAATTAGTTATCTGGATTTCGTTAATCTTATGAATCAGACTGTCTTAATGGCGATAGGTTCACCCGCCATTTTCTTTTTCAACGTGCGCTTGGTGCGGTCGATAACTTCACCAGCCAATTGGCCACATGCCGCATCAATATCATCGCCACGAGTTTTACGCACAATGGTGGTAAACCCGTAATCCATCAATACCTTAGAAAAACGATCCACCCGGCTATTTGAGCTGCGGCCATAAGGTGCGCCAGGGAACGGGTTCCATGGAATCAGGTTAATCTTGCATGGCGTGTCTTTTAAACACTCCGCCAGTTGATGGGCTTGCTCGGTACTGTCATTGATGTGATCCAGCATAACGTATTCAACCGTAACCCGCCCACCATTGGCTTTGGATTTATCCAAATAGCGACGAACCGCCGCCAAGAAGGTTTCAATATTGTATTTACGGTTGATTGGCACGATTTCATCGCGGATATCATCGGTCGGCGCATGTAACGAAATGGCCAATGCAACGTCAATCATATCACCCAGTTTATCCAGTGCCGGAACCACCCCCGAGGTGGATAGTGTCACGCGGCGTTTGGACAAACCAAAACCAAAATCGTCCATCATGATATCCATGGCGGGCACGACGTTATTCAAGTTCAGCAAGGGTTCGCCCATTCCCATCATGACTACGTTGGTGATGGGCCGAGTGCCAGTTGATTTTAATGAGCCAATAATCTTCGCTGCACGCCATACTTGCCCAATAATTTCGGATACACGTAAGTTGCGGTTAAAGCCCTGTTGCGCCGTTGAGCAGAATTTACACTCTAATGCGCAACCTACCTGAGATGACACACAGAGCGTGGCACGGTCAGCTTCCGGGATATACACGGTTTCGACCTGCTGATCACCCACCTTAATGGCCCATTTAATGGTGCCATCGGTAGAGCGCTGCTCTTCCGCCACTTCAGGTGCGCGGATTTCGGCCACTCGCTGTAATTTAGCGCGCAGCACTTTATTGATATCGGTCATTTGCTCGAAATCGTCGTAGCAATAGTGATACATCCACTTCATGACCTGATCTGCCCGGAAAGGTTTCTCGCCCATTTTGGCAAAGAATTCGCGCATTTGTTGGCGATTTAAATCGAGCAGATTAATTTTGCCTGTGACAGGGTTTGCGGTTTCAACCGCATTGTCAGGCTGAGGAGCAGCATCAATCGCGGTTGATGCAGTTAATAATTGTTCGGACATGAGTTGTCGTGGCCTCGTTGTTACACTTTACGGCGCTGCGCTTTACACCAGGTATGGCTTCAGAAACGGCGATGAATAAGATAAATCAATAATAGAACGCCCCAGCAGAGATGTCTCCGCCGGGGCGCTGCATTGTACGAATTTTAAAGCATGGATTCCACGATTGGAAAGGTGTTCGACCCACTTTATTGTTTCTGTTGGTTAAATATCAACCATTCCCAAACGGAATCAATCCATTAGCTGCGAGGAAAAATTTCATCCGCAGCGAAGAAATAAGCGATTTCACGCTGTGCTGATTCAACTGCATCAGAACCGTGTACGGCGTTAGCCGTAAAGCTGTCGGCGAAATCAGCACGCAAAGTCCCGGCCAGAGCATTATCTGGGTTAGTCGCGCCCATGATATCACGGTGGCGCTGAACCGCATTTTCGCCTTCCAAAACCTGAACCATGATAGGACCAGAGGTCATAAATTCAACCAAACCATCGAAGAATGGACGGCCTTTATGCTCAGCGTAAAAACCTTCTGCTTGTTCTTTAGTCAAATGCAGCATTTTTGCAGCAATAATTTTGAAACCAGCACTTTCAAAACGCGCATAGATAGCACCAATGTTATTATTGGCAACAGCATTGGGTTTGATAATGGAGAAGGTACGTTCTAAAGCCATGATAACCTCTATTGGATTTCTAATATTGACCAGACTCGGAACTCGCCCCCACAAACGCCCCCCGATAAGTCGGTAAGCTTGGCTGGCAGGCGGTTCCTTGACGGCAAGATAATGCCGCCCCTGTACAGTGGCCGCAGATTATATGTGTGCGATTAGCGCTTGCATATGGGATTACAACAATTTGTTAAAAAAAATTTATCTTAATTGCTCAAATTTATGCACAAATCACATTTATCTGACTTTACTCATAACTCATCAATAAATCTGAATCCGACCTTGTGCTTTACAATCGCGGAGGGTTGACTAATAACATCGGCAACCAAAGCTCGTTTACCTTTTTTGGCCGCATAATCAGCCAGCGCCCTGACAGCAGCAGTCCCCGCGCCACGGACAACCCCTTCACCTCGCGGATGCAGCACATAAGCGGGATTGGTCAATGATGCCGCAATACCTACATCTTCCTCATTTATATCAACGGCCAATGTAATACTGACAATTTGCCCAGATAGCCGGACAATCAGATAAATATAGTCGTCGCGAGTGGTTCTTAACCAACTCTGCGCCACATCACCAACAATACGTGCCGCCGAAATAACCGAATCCATATTGAGCTGAGTCTGGGCAATAGCTTGGGGGTCCTCCTCTGTACTGCTTACCGGTGTCGGCAAATAGGGCTGATTATATGACTGCCGCCAGTTTTCAATGATGGGGATAACATTTCGCCGGGCAGCCAGTGTTTCTGCTGGTCTGCCGGTAATAATTTCAATATCAAAATGCAATTCTGGATGTTCAACCCACTGCCCCGCTTGCCGTACTCTAGGAATAGTTTCTACCATATTGAAGTTTTCCAATGCCAATTCATAGCGGCCAAGGAGCAGCTCTTGTGACTGTTGCGGGGAGACAACAGCAGATTGATCATGAGTATGATGCTGATAAGTGGCATAACTCAATTGGGAGAAATCGAACGCGCTTTTTAAGCGGAGCAGCTCATCATCTTTACTGTCAGCAATATGCGCCATGACATTGTGGACTAACCGCGATTCAATATTAGTATCTGATACCGCATAACCGGTATCCCCATTTTGAATAATACGTTCAATGACCAGACCAAAATTTTCTGCATTCCATCGGGCAATACTGTCGCCAAACAGCAGAGTAAAGTCAGTCAGAATATCGAGTGTCCAATCAATACATGTGGGAGTGAGGTCACGACGAATACGTAAATGAGGGAGTAATTGCTCCTTCATTGAGACTCGGCAGGCCAGTGCAGTGGCAGGGACCGTGAGTGATTTTTTATCTAAGCCCGTTCTGACATAGGTCAATATTCCGTCAAGTTCAGATGAAGCAGTAGTAACACCACCGTCAAAAGAGGGGGCTTTATCAGTATCAACTTTAGGTAACGGTTTTGACGAACCGGAAACTTGCAATATTTTATCGTCTAGGCTGCCAAAAAAATCAGCAACATCGTCCACAAATCGTTCAACCTGGTTACATCGACCCTGCACGACGTAGTTATAAATACTGAGGAGCGGCATTGCCCAACAAGATGCCAAGCCGGTAATCGCACGCTCAGATCTGTGTTGCGCTTTCTCTACCGTCATAACCGCTTTATCGATAACAACTGATTTACTCTTATCCGTATTGATGTTGGTAATAGAGAAATGGATATTGGCATCAGAGGGATCGAATAAGTACCCAATAAGGGGAGAGAGGTGAATAATCTTCGTCCCCTCAGACTCTATAAATTGTGATTCAAAGTAGCTGCCATTAAAGCGCGATGAAATGGATACTCTGTCACTCTCTTTATTCATATGGTAGTAAGCAATGTCATTTAAGTCATTATGAATATAATATATTACGCGGTCCTTAACTTTAATAACCCGATCGCTTCCCATCCATATTAAATAATCATCATTATCGGTTAATTTAAAACTAATTAACACTTGTTTTGAGCCGATTCTTTCATCATGCCAATAATCACCGAAAATATGTTTAATAGGGATAATCATCCTCTCTTTGATGGCGCAGTATTGATCACAAATAAAATTTTCTTGCTGCGAAGCAGTCATACTGGTTATAGCATAATCCATGTCCAAATCTTCTAACTCTGCTAATAAATAATTTTCTGCCAAGGTGATTTTATCGCCATTATAATTATCATCTTTAAAGAGTGTTACCTGCATATTTTTCGGCACTTTGATAGAGCTGACTCTATCATTTAGTGAGCGATCAATATGACTCTCCAGTCCCTTATAGAGATCCATTTTTTCACCACCAGAGAGACACATACTACCGCCAAAATATTGGTCATATTCATAAAAACAGGCAGCATGCTTTATGCTGAAAGAGCTGATAGCATCATTTAACCCTTTAGCTCCTTTGGATGAAAGAAAATCGATACTCTCTTTGAGTGTGAGTGAGCGACCAGCAAAATCACCATCCTCATAGACGGTAACGATCATACCTTTAGAGACAGATATAGATGATATTCGGTCGTTCCACTTGAGAGGGAGAATATTCACTAGGCTCCCCTCAGTCGCACAAATAGAGGCTCCGTTATAATAACTATCTTTATAGAAACAAACTTTAGGCTGATCGGCTAACACATCAAAACCTAACATTGAAAGCATTAAAAAAAACAGTGGGAAGTGCTTAGTTTTTATCATTATAAACTCCTCTTGTGATTAAGATTAAGATTAATATATAAAATAACCACATTAGATTTATCACTACAGATATAATTTTAATTTATAATTGATGATGTAAAATTCAGAATGAATAATATCGATGTGCGGAAAACCACTCACTGGTCATTTAATCACTTTAGAGAAAATAACGAAATTCTATTTTTTAGCACAAGATAACTCGCTTATAATTAAATACGAGAAACAATACTACTCCAGTCGAAACAGCAAATTACTGACTAAACCACTTTCGTCCAATACATTAAGTTGATAGCGGCCAGGCGCCGATAATGTGTGTACCCATGACTGGTTATTATCAGTCACGGCCACCTGTTCGCCATTCAGGAACCACCAGTGTTGTCCACGGCCACCTTGGGCTGCAAGGCGCAGATCCAGACTATTATGACCAGGTAAGCGCTTGACGACTGCCCCATCACGAATACCTAAAATCAGTAACGGGGCTGCATCCATATCACCTTGTGGCGGGCATGTTTGGCTGGCAGTGGGCAATCTTTGGCTACGCCGCTCTGCCATTGGCAGCCAAGGTTCGAGTGGCAGTGGCCATAATGTTAATTGCCGCGCCATCGCCTGCGAGCAATCTGCCGCCACCCGTTGGCCCTGTGGATTGAGCCACACACTGAGCTGGCTACCTTGCCTATTTTCCTGCCCCGGAGCCGCTAAGGTGGGCGGTATTGTGCCGTCAAGCACCCAGCTTTGGCGACGCTGGCGGCAATTGCTGTCCCCAACCGCTAGCGGCTGCCCGCCCGGCCAGCAAATCTCTGCTCGACTGACAGACGCGGGCCTTGGGTCGCGCGGTAATACACGGCCCCCCTGCTGCCATCCCGTCATCAGCACGTTGTTGACCTGATTGAGTATCGGTATCGCAGTAGCATAACCAAACTGCCCGGCGACAGGTGTGCCATCGGGTCGCCCAACCCACACGCCGATGGTATAACGTGCATTGATACCTATTGCCCAAGCATCACGGTATCCATAGCTCGTGCCGGTTTTCCATGCCAGCGGCACGGCTGCCGGTAAAATATCATCCGGCAGTGGCCTGCTCTCTCCGGCTAATATACGCCGAGTTATCCATGCCGCACCGGGTGAGAATAGCCGCCGCTCCTGAATCTGCTGTTGGGGTTCAAAACGCAATGTTGCAGCCATGCCCCCACGGGCAAAGGCGCTGTAGGCGGCCACGAGTTGGTCCAGCCGTGAGCCAGCCCCCCCGAGGATCACCGCCAGACTGGGTTCACTGTGGGGCGGAAAACGTAAATTGAGGCCGCTATTGCGCAAATTGGCGGTAAAACGTTTCGGGCCATAGGCTTCCAACAGTTGCACCGCCGGTAAATTCAGTGATCGCACCAGCGCTTCGCTGGCACTGACTGGCCCATGAAATCCGGTATCAAAATTGCCGGGGCGATAATCACCGAAGCGGCGCGGCACATCTTGCAACAGCGACTCGGCATGGATCAAGCCATCATCCAGCGCCATGGCATACAGGAAAGGTTTGAGTGTTGATCCCGGCGAGCGCCAAGCACTGACCATATCCACATGGCCGAAGCGGCTGCTATCCTGAAAATCTACCGAACCGAGGTAAGCCCGCACATTCATGGTGGTGTGATCGACCACCAGCAGCCCCAGCGAAGTTTTCTCCGGCAGTTGATGACGCCAACCCGCCGCCATCTCTTCCAATTGCCGCTGTAGTGCCGCATCTAATGTGGTCTGAATCACCTCCCGCTGATTGCCACTGGTTAATCGGCGGGCCAGCAATGGCGCGAGTTGCGGCACCTGACGCGGTGCCAACCAGATATCCTCTTGTTGGATATCTGCTACCTGTGCCGCTGTCCAGACCTGATAATCCGCTAGCCGGGTTAAGACTTTATCGCGCGCCGCTTTGGCCCGCAGCGGGTAGCGATCCGGTCGCAATCGGCTCGGAGCCTGTGGCAATGCCGCCAACAGTGCCGCTTCTGCGGGCGTTAGCTGTGACGGCGGTTTCCCCAGATAGGTCCAACTGGCAGCACCAATCCCTTGCAGGGTACCGCCAAAAGGGGCGCGATTAAGGTAGATTTCGAGAATTTGATCTTTGGAGAAATGCCACTCCAGTTGCAAGGTGCGCCAGACTTGCCGTAACTTTCCGGTCAAAGTGCGGGGATGGGGGTCAATCAGGCGGGCCACTTGCATAGACAGTGTGCTGCCGCCAGAGAGAATCTTACCGGCACGCAGATCCTGCCAAGCCGCACGGGCCAGCGCCAAGGGATTGACACCGGGGTGGGCATAAAACCAGCGATCCTCGAAAGTGAGCAGCGCTTGCAGGTAATAGGGTGAAACCTGTTGCAGGGTAACCGGATAGCGCCACACCCCGTCGGTATCGGCAAAGCGCCATAATGGCGTGCCATCTTCCGCCACCACCACGCGGGCAACCTGAGCTTGCGTCAGTGGTAGCGGCCAGCGCTTATCCGCCAGCCACAGGGCCGCAGGAAGCAGTATCGCGATGATCGCCAGCACCAGAAAGAGGCGGCGATAGCGGAGGAGGAATATTTTTCGCATTAATAGCCATCAGCTCCCCTTCGCTGACGGCCAGCGAAGGGGAGTGAGTCTTTACTTAACGATTTCAAGTTGCATCGGGGTAACCCCTAATGCCCGCCAATCCGGCACATACATCGACTCCACTTGTGGCGCGGGCACCTGATAGACGCCCGGTGTGACGGCGCGCGCCAGATAGAGCAGTGTGGTGTGGCGATAGCCATCGACACTGACTGCCGCCACATAGCGATCGTCGCGGAACTCCTGATGCTTGATATCTGACTGCTGCATATCCTGCAATAGCTCAGTCACACTGTTAGCGCTTTCGCCCAGACTGGCGCTACTGTCACCCAGATTTTGGTTTTCTAGCTCCAAACCGGCGGGCAGCAGGTCCACCACCAGTGCATCGGGCACCCGCTGATCAGCCCAGACATCCAGATGCACCAGCACCAATTCACCACTTTTCAGTTGTGATAGCTGCAACGGCTGACCATCAAGCCCGATATAGCTGCGGCTGATATGCAGATTACGGCTAAATGGCGCGGGGGTTTGCTGCGGATAACCTACTACATCGACGCGACTATAAACCGGGGTATCACCTCGGTTTTGCAGTTGCATCCCCGCGGCCAGTTGTTGTGCTGACCAATTTTGGTTCAGCGCCGTGCTCTGCGTCAAAGTGGTGCTATCCGCGAGTGACGCCGCCTGTGGCGCAATCGCCAGTTGCCACGGCGTCTCAGCGCCACTCATCAAGGTGCGCCCCGCCAAGAACAGTGCGTTGCTCTCTTGCGTTGAGAGATAACTGCGGCCCACCAGCGCATTAGAGAGGGCCAACAGGCGGGTATCCCGCGCCTCTGGCAGCAAGTTATTGTCGGTCAATAGCGCCAGAATCAGCGCATCATCGCGCACTGAACTGCCGTAATCTTCCAGCCAGTAATCTTTGTCACTGCGGGTGGTATTCAGCCCCTGATTGATGGCCTCTTTGGCTCGCGGCATATCGCCCATCAACTTCAGCGCGACCCCCAGTTGCACCAGCGGCAAACCGGAGCGGGCGTCACTGCTGCGGGTATAGAGTTGGCGCAAGGCTCCCAATGACGCCTGTTGCTGTTGTGCCAGCACCAAGCCGGCATACGCCTGCACCGCAAAACGGGTGTGCTTGGTCTGCTCGCTGTAGCGAATCTCAATCTGATTGGGATCTTGCAAGTAGCGCTGCAAGCGGGTATTGGCGGCAGTTAATGCCGCCACCGGCACACTGTAGCCCTGCTGGCTGGCACGATACAGGAAGTCAGTGGCGTAAGCGGTCAGCCAGAACTCTTCCGGGCTATCATTGCTCCACAGACCAAAGCCGCCATTATGGCGCTGCATACTGAGCAGATGCTCAATCCCCACATCAATGCTTTGACGCCGTTTTTCATCGCTATCTGCCTTAATACCCAGCGCGGTCAACTGCGCATGGTTGCTGTAAAGCGACGGGTACAACCCACTTACTGTCTGCTCGAGGCAGCCATAGGGATAGGCGTATAACTCGCTGATATAACGCGCCAAATTCAGCGGTGGGCGGCTGGTGACCAGCAGTTGCCCTTGCACGGTTTCTGGTACTAACCCTGCAGTGGCCTCCGCAGGCAGGCTCCAGCTATCACCGCTGCGCAGCACATTAGCAAAATGGCGCGTCTGGGCAGGATAAGCCGGGCGCACGCCAATCTTCCAATGGTGCTGATAATCTGGCAGTTTTTCATCCGGTAGCACCATGCCCGTAATCGTCAGGCCGATATCACCCTGCCCGAAACCGTTCAGCGCGCGAACCGGAATCAGCACGGTTTTGCGCTCACCCGCTGCCAGCGTAACCGATTGAGTTGGCTCGCCTTTGAGTGCCAGTAACTCACTGGCGGCCCATTGCAGTGATACTGTTTGTGGCTGGCCGGATAAATTACTTAAGTCCAGTGCCAGCTCGGTGCTGTCGCCCCCCGCCAAGAAGCGCGGGGTCGCCAGTTGTGCAATCAGTGGAGCCGCGACTACCACTTTAGACTCGGCTTTACCGAAATCTTCGTCACTCCAAGCTTGCGCCATCACTCGCAATTCGCCATTAAAATCAGGAATCGCCAGCTCGACGGTCCCCTCCCCCTGCGCATTCAAGGTCACTGGCTGGGCTTGCTGCGCCACAATGGTCACTTCAGTAATCGGTTTTTTACCGCCACGGGAGAGCGCATCTTCGTCATCACCATCCCCGCCAAATCGTAAGCTGGCTAACCGCCCCTGCCCTTCAATGAGTTGCCCATAAACATCATAGCGATCCGCACTGTAGCGTTTACGACCAAAGAAGGCGTCGTAAGGGTCCGGCGTGGCGTAATCGGTGATATTTAAAATCCCGCTGTCGACGGCGGAGAGCAGCACCTGCACTTTTTCAGGTAGCGGCGCACCAGTGCGGCTGGCTTTCACTTTGACAGTTAAGGTTTGATTCGGGCGAATTCGGGCAGGCGTATCCAGTTGCAGCGCCAGTTTGCGGGTTTCATCCACCAGTGGCAGATGCAGCAGGCCAATCGCCCGTTTTGGCGTCGCCTGTTGCGCTTTGTCGCCCGGCCGGATCACGGTCGCGCTGAGATAGAGATCATGACGATTCCAGCCGGAGTTAATCGGCACCTCAACTTCCGTGCCGCCCGCAGGAATGGTCATTTCCTGCCACCACAGTGGGCCGTCGCTGGACTCCACCAGCAAGTAGCCATTACCCGCGGCGGGCGCTTCAATATGCAATTTCACTTTCTCGCCGGGGCGATAGGCAGGTTTATCCAGTGTCAGTTTGACTTGATCTGGGCGCACTGCGCCACTGCCTGCGGTGTTATCCTGCCAACTGTAACCGGCCCAGAAGCGCGAGCTGCTGACCAATGTGTTATCCGGGTTGCTCACCTCAATGCGGTAAGCGCCCCACTCCACTGGGAAGCTGACTTTTGCACTGCCATTGGCGGCAATATTGACGGTTTGCTCCGCCAACTGGAGATCTTTTTTATCAAACAGCGACTGCCAACCATCACTTTCTGACCACTGCCAGTAGTAGTCGCGGCGCTCGCGGATCAGTTTGACTTTTAGCCCCTCCACCGCCTGTTTTTCACCCTCGGCATTGGCATAGACAATTTCAAAATCAGCTTGGGTATCCTGATCGACCATCGCCTGCGACTTATAGCTGTCGCTGCGGTAATCATAAACTTGCTGCTTATTGAACAGCGGACGAATCCCCGCCAGCGCGTCGGCAGGCCACACCGCCTGTTCTGCACGGCGCGTGACCGGACGCCCACCCGACTCCAGCAAGCTGGCCTGTAAAATCACTTTCAGCGGCGATTGGGCACTCTGCCAGCTATTCTCTACTGCCACATCAGTTTCGCCGTCACTGTCAAGGGTGGTATCAAACTCATCCAAGGTGCGGGAGAGGTTCTCTTCGATAATGGAACCAAATTCAAAACCGGGCAGCGAGGCGACCGCTTCCCGCAGAGGGCGCAGGAACAGTTGGCCTTGTAGGCGGTTGCCCGATGCAGGCGCGCCATAAAGGTAGCGGCCCGTGACCGCAAAGCTCGCTTCGCTGTCAGTGGCGATCGGCTCTTTACTGGCGGCAATCTCCAGCGCCATGCGCTCTGGCAGGAAATCCTCCACTTTAAATTTGTAGAGGCGCGGCTGGTTATCACCCAAATCTAGGCGCAGTGACCACTCCCCCGTTGGGCCAGCTTCAGGAATCGCGTATTGGTATTGATACAACCCCTCTTGCGGCTGCCAGACAAAGCTGCGTACCACTTGACTATCCGGCTTAAGAATATCCACCTTGACCGGTTGAGTGGTCAGCGGTTTACCGTCCGCATCGCGCAGTAAGCCATTGACAATTAAGGTTTCACCGGGGCGATAGAGGTCGCGCGGGCCAAAGACAAAGAACTGCTTCTGGAAGCCTTCTGGCCCAGCAATATCAAACTCCGCCAGATCCAGCGCGGGCGCATTGAGGTCAATCAGGCTGGTCTGCCCATCCTGTGACGCCAATAGCAGCTTGGCATTGGCATTTTTCTCTAGCTGCGCATGGCCCTGAGCATCGGTTTCGGCCTGTGCCAGCACTTGACCTTTATCATTCAGCAGTTGCACTGAGACGCCTTTCAAGGCGGCACCGCCCGCCAGCGCCTGAGTAAAGAGGTCGATGCGATTATGGTAGCTGTGCAGCGAAACCCCGATATCACTCAGGGTAAATAGGGTAGCGGCATTGGTATAGCTGTAGTGACCCGCTTGTTGCATCACCGCCAGATAGACACCGGACTCTTGCAGCGGCTTGATATCAGCCAGTGGCAGCAGCAGTTTTTCGCGGGTATTGGCAGCGGGATTGAGATCAAAACGACCGGTATAGACTAAATCGGCCATTTTCAGCAGATCGTCCGACTCCCAGTTAGAGAGTGCACTGCGGTACTGCCAAGTGGCGAGGAAGTTAGCCAAGCTGTCTTGCTTAATGCGGAAGAAGTTGACGTCGACATTATCGACATTCAGTGCCATCACTGGCAGGCCCTGCGCCAGTTTACCCGGCAGTAAAGAGCCTTTGCTGGCAAAGCCGACACTGGGTTTGATGTCACGGGTGGTAATTTTCTGCTGTTGCTGGGCACCCAACTGCGCGCCCCCGACCCCTTTCAGGGTGCTATCGACGGTAAGCAGTAGTTTGCGCTCAGGTTTGAGGTGGCGTAGACGCAGCTCCATCAGGTTGTCTGATAGCTCCCAACCGCCGTCGATTTTGCCACTGACGGTATCCACCAGATGCACTTGCGCGGCGAAATCCTGATTGGGGTCTAGCGGTTGCGAGAAGGTCAGCACCATGGCGCTGGCCCCATCGAGTTGCAGCTCAGAGGCATCCAACAAGCTGATTGGCTGACCCAGATGGCGTTTTGCCAGCTCGGCCAAAGCCGCCGCATCTTTGGGTTTGTTCACCGAGGCGTCAGCCACTGGTGCGGTGGCCTGTGTGGTGACAGGGGCTGGCGCGGCACTCTCGCCTGTTTTATTGCTGTCATCACAGCCCGCTAATAGCAGTGCGGCACTCAACAACATGCCACTGACCCCTATTGCCGCCTGACGCCCTTTTATGACTGAGATTATCCGTTGCAAACCACTGTGATTCATATATTGCTCCCTGGCTGATAACAAGATTATAGCATTCACCTGAAAGGGAATATAGAGAGCTAAACATGAGACTTTTCTCGCGAAAAACGGGCGTCATTTGGCATCAATCAATTTGTATTTTTACAGAAGAAAATACAAAAAACGCGTTTAATATTTTTTTAATAAAAAATTAAATTAACTTTTTTGAGAATGTGAGAATGAATTTAAAAAAATTAAAATACAATAAAAACAATCAATTAAATGAAAATTCCAATCAATTCATACCCAGTAATAAATCAAATTAATATGAATTAATCGGATTAATGTTTTAATAACTAGAATATCACCACTCAGGTCATTATATTCCTCCCAACATTTTGATGTGCCTTATTTCCTATATCATTTATTTATTCAAGTTCACCTGCAATTAGGAAGTTATAAAATTATGAATCGCCGCAATACATTAAATACACGTTTATTACCGTTATCTATTCTGATCTCATCGCTGGTTTCTGGCGGGGCCATTGCAGCAGCACCCATTCTTACAGAAGACTCTCTACCTAAGCCAAAAGTAGAAGTTAAAACGGGCGATTTCCAGCGCGTGACTGATGGTGGCTCCTTCCTACTTGGCGGCGATAATAAAATAGTGCAGCCGATAGTTGGAAAAAATAGCGCCAAAAATCCAATAGATACCTTAGCTACAGCAATTCAGATATCAAATCTGATTACCAAAGCAGCGGCAGTGTGAAAAGTAACTCGCTGGGTGCTTATGCTCAATATCTGACCAACAACGGCTATTACCTGAACGGCGTGTTCAAAGCCAACCAGTTTAAACAAAATCTGAGTGTCACCTCGCAAGGCAACAGCGCCAGCGGCAGTGCTAACGTCTCAGGTCTGGGTGTGGCGGTAAAAGCGGGTAAACATATCAATTTCGATGCACTGTATGTTTCTCCTTATGCTGCACTGAGCACCTTTGCTTCCGGTAAGAGCCAGTACCAGTTGTCTAACGGCATGGAAGCAAAGAACCAAGGTTCACGCAATACCACCGGGACTCTGGGTGTGAACACCGGTTACCGCTTTGTGTTGAACAATGGCGCAGAGATCAAGCCATACACCTTGTTCTCTGTGGATCATGACCTGATGGCAAGCAACGATGTGGTCGTCAACAACGAGACTTTTGATAACAGCCGTAAAGGAACTCGTGTGAATGCCGGTGTTGGCGTCAATATCAACATGACCAAAAACTTGTCTGTCGGTTCTGAAGTGAAACTGTCTAAAGGCAAAAACATTGATACACCAATCACCATCAACTTGGGTGTCGGTTATACCTTCTAAACAGCACGGTGAGTTCTTCATGTAGCCATAAGAACTCGGTGCCATAAATTGAGCATCGTGATAAAAGCAAGGGAGCCATAACGGCTCCCTTTTTTATTGCCCCGGATGAGGTCATGCTGACGACTTAAAATTAGCGCCGTATTGGCCGCCATCAAGCCTAATGGCTAGTAGACGGGATCACATTTCTGAGCCAACTGCCCCATTTGCGCTGATAAAACGCCTGAGTATGGGTCATCAGATAGTGGCTGACGCCGCGCTCTTTCTCACTCACCAGACAAAAATCGACTGGGCTATCATCGGGCGCATGGTCACTGGCGATATTGCCAGCCTCTTGAATTAGCTGGTCAATCTCCTCTTCCGTGCCATCTACCTCTAGCCCCACCAATAAGTTAGGTTTCTCGTCCACACTCTTATCATGCATCAGCGCCAAAAATGCCCGGCGCACCGATTTACGCTGGCTGAAGAGTTGGATTAGCGCGTCCACCATCGCCGCAGGGTACTCTTCCGGCTGCCCGAGCAAAATTTGGCTCTCTTTATCCACTGTCATTTCAGCGGGTTGAGCTAAACCGCCATTTTCCAGCAGCATCGCCACCTCTTGTGGCCAGAACTCTTTGCCGTGCTCAGATTTCGGGTTCAAAAACAGATGTGCGCCCTGCGTCATTTCGAATAACACCCGCACTGGCATGGCGACAAAAGGCTGCTTTTCGCTGTCGATAGGGTGATCTTCGGCCAGATCCAGCGCCTGTTGCAGCACCTCGACTGAGGTGAAGAAAGGAATAACAGATTCACCATCCTGCTTTTCCCAGTGCAGAATATTGACCCCATTGCCCGCCGTGAAGCTCATCTCGCCCTCTTCACTGCCCTGCGCCGAAGGATCCACCAGCACTAAAACCGTGGCCTCCAGCAAGGCGCGGAAAAAGGCGATACGGTGAATCGACTCCGTCGCCGCCAGCTTAAGCAGGGACTCCAGACTCTGATCATCGTCATGGTGGTGATGATCGTGGTTATCATCAATGGGGGGTTGCGGCAAACTCATGCTCTACTCCAAAAATATCTTACGAGGCTAAATGGGAGGGAGGATGGGTAGAAGAGTAAAGCGTCCGCGCCAAGGATGGCGCGGCTCGAGCCTCCAGGGATGGCTTATTTTATAAACCAAGGGCGTCTCTACGATCTGCCTATTCTCACTCCTCAGTACACCAATTCCTTATTTTGCTTTCGCCAACAGCAAGTTGGCAATGGTCCGCACACCTAGCCCAGTAGCACCAGCGGACCACTGATCCACCGCACCTTTACGGTAAGTGGCAGAACAGTCAATATGCAGCCAGCCTTGCTGGTAATCTTTCACAAAATGGGACAAGAAAGCCGCTGCGGTGCTAGCACCCGCGCTGTAAGCGGCACCCGCCACATTATTCAACTCAGCAAAATTGGACGGCAACTGGCTGCGATGGAATTCAGCCAAAGGTAAGCGCCAGAAAGGTTCATGCTCACTTTTTGCACTGTTCAGCAGTTCTTGCGCCAACTCATCATCGAAACTGAACAGTGCATGGTAATCATTGCCCAGTGCGGTTTTTGCCGCGCCAGTTAAGGTGGCTGCATCAATAATCAAAGGCGCTTTCTGCTCTGAAGCATCAATCAAGCCATCAGCCAAGACCAAACGCCCTTCCGCATCGGTGTTCATGATTTCGACCGTCTTACCATTGCGGTAACGGATAATATCACCCAGCTTAAAGGCATTGCCGCTCACCATATTGTCGGCACAACAGAGATAGAGCTTCACGCGCTCCTTCAGCCCACGGGCCGCTGCCAGCGCCAAAGCCCCGGTCACGGTCGCCGCACCACCCATATCGGATTTCATGGAATCCATAAACGCGCTCTGTTTCAGGCTATAGCCGCCTGAATCAAAGGTAATTCCCTTGCCGACCAGACAGGCCATCACTGGTGCATCTGGATTGCCGGTCGGGTTATAGTCCAGCGCCAATAATACCGGCGCGCGATCAGAGCCGCGCCCGACGGTATAGATCCCGGCATAACCCTGCTCGCGCAGATCTTCACCTTTGGTGATGCGGTAGGTGACGGCATCACAGGAGACGGCACACATCAAATCAATGGCGTTTTTCGCCAGTTGCTCTGGGCCTAAGTCCTCTGCGGGCGCATTAATGGTGTCGCGCACCCAGTCGATAATTTTAAGGCGCTGTTCCAGCTCGGTTTTTTCGTTCTCTGGCAGTTCTGCCCACTCAACGCTGCGCTGGCCTTTTGGCCCACGGAACCCTTGCCAGAATGCCCAGCTTTGCTCCAGTCCCCAGCCCTCACCGGCCAGTTTGACCTGCTTAATACCTTGCCCATCTATCTTGCGGGCGGCACGTTGGATAGCCCCCAATTTGCCGTTCGCCGTCAGGTGAATGGTCATGCCCTTAGCATCAGTGCTGAGCAGCGCTTTTTCGCCCCAACGGGCATCGGCAGGCTTATCGGATAGAGATATTTGCATTGTTTCGGTTGTCATCGGTTACCTCGTCATTATTATTTTTTTACTGTATACCCTTCGTCCCTGAAGCCGCAGGGGTGTTAGCTGCGCGCACTCACCCGAATCACTTACCGATGTAAGCTCATCGGGATTCGTTTGCTGGCTGCCTACCTGCAACTCCAATGACTTTGGGTATAAGATATCAGATCCAACATAAAAAAAGGCCGCTTGCGCGACCCTCATCAATGATTAGCTAAATTCATCTAACCAGACCAACAAAATAGCTTCCAGCACTTTTTCATTTGATCCTTGCGGATCATCATCAAACTCTTCCAAATCACAAATCCACTGATGCATATCGGTAAAGCGCACCGTTTTAGGATCAAGATCGGGGAATTGGTCGTAAAGGGCTTCGCCAATCTCACGGGTATCTTGCCAAGTTAAGCTCATATCAATGCTCCCGGGCATGGTTGATGGTGTAACGCGGGATCTCGACCACCAGATCTTCATCGGTGACTCTGGCCTGACAGCTCAGGCGGCTCTCTGGCTCCAGACCCCATGCTTTATCCAGCATGTCATCTTCCAGCTCGCTACTCTCTGGCAGAGAGTCAAAACCTTCGCGCACCACACAGTGGCAGGTGGTGCAGGCGCAGGACATCTCGCAGGCGTGCTCGATGTCGATCCCATTGCGCAAGGCAACATCCAGAATGGTTTCACCTTGGGTTGCTTCCAGCACTGCGCCATCCGGGCAAAGGTCTTTATGGGGCAGAAATACTATTTTGGGCATGATTAAACCTCATCCACTGAATGGCCAGCCAAAGCACGGCGAATAGAAGCATCCATCCGGCGCGCGGCAAAATCTTGCGTTTGTGTATCTAACGCCTTGATCGCAGCTTCGATTGCTTGGGGGTCGTTGCCCTGCATCTGCTGCTGTAATAACGTTATCGCTTGCGCGATAGCTGCGTTTTCTTGCTCACTGAGGAGGGCAGCATCTTCCGCCAATGCGCCCTGTAAACTCTCCAGCACACGGGAGGCTTCGACTTGCTGCTCCGCCAGCTTACGTGCATTGATATCGGCGTGCGCATTCGCCATCGAATCTTTGATCATATTGGCAATTTCATCGTCGGACAGCCCATAAGAGGGCTTCACCTGAATCGATGCCTCAACGCCAGTGGATTTCTCCATCGCCGTGACACTCAATAGGCCATCCGCATCTACCTGAAAAGTGACGCGAATATGCGCTCCACCCGCCGGCAGTGGCGGCAGACCGCGCAAGGTGAAACGGGCAAGTGAACGGCAATCCTGCACCAGTTCGCGCTCACCTTGCAGCACATGGATCATCATCGCGCTCTGACCATCTTTAAAGGTGGTGAACTCTTGGGCGCGGGCTGCTGGAATGGTGGTGTTACGTGGAATCACTTTCTCCACCAGACCGCCCATCGTCTCCAGCCCCAATGAGAGCGGGATAACATCAAGCAGCAGCATGTCGCTGTCTGGCTTATTGCCCACCAGAATATCAGCCTGAATAGCCGCGCCAATGGCGACCACTTTATCGGGATCAATCGAGGTTAACGGCGTGCGACCAAAGAATTGCCCCACCTGTTCACGCACCAGCGGAACACGGGTCGATCCCCCGACCATCACCACTTGCAGCACTTCATCCGCCGTGACACCCGCATCTTTCAGCGCGCGGCGACAAGCCATTAATGTGCGTTTGATGAGTGAGGCAATCAGCGACTCAAACTGCATCCGCGTGATTTGCCCTTGCCAGCCCGCTACAGAGACCTCCGCAACATCGGCATCACTCAAGGCAATTTTGGCGGCAATCGCCGCATCAAGTAGCTGCCGTTGCACACTGTGGTCATCACGGGAATTAATACCTGCTTGCTCACGCAGCCAATCAGCTAATAGATGGTCGAAATCATCGCCACCTAATGCGGAGTCGCCACCTGTCGCCAGTACTTCAAACACACCACGGCTCAGACGCAGAATGGAGATATCAAAAGTGCCGCCCCCCAGATCGTAAACCGCGATCACCCCTTCCTGGCCGGAGTCCAAGCCATAAGCGATAGCCGCAGCGGTGGGCTCATTCAACAAGCGCAGCACATGCAGCCCAGCCAGACGCGCGGCATCTTTGGTGCCCTGCCGCTGTGCATCATCGAAATAGGCAGGAACCGTAATCACCACGCCATCCAGACTCCCTTCCAGCGCCGCCTGTGCACGCTGCGCTAAGGTTTTGAGGATATCCGCAGAGACCTGCACCGGATTGACTAATCCCGTCGCAGTCTGGATCATCGGCAAGCCGTTTTCGCTGGATTGGAATTGGTAAGGCAAATTGGGGTAACGCTGCTGGATATCCGCCAAAGAGCGGCCCATCATGCGTTTGACTGAGCTGATGGTATTGACCGGATCCAGTGCGGCAAACTCGCGCGCATGCCAACCGACATCAATACCATTTTTTTGATAATGCACCACTGAGGGCAAAAGATCCCGCAACTGCTCATCTGCCAGTGTTTGCGCTTTGCCGCTGCGCACCGTGGCGACCAATGAGTTGGTGGTGCCTAAATCTATCCCCGCCGCTAACCGACGTTGATGTGGGGCCGCCATTAAACCGGGCTCACTAATTTGTAATAAGGCCATGTTGAGCTTCCATCAATCATGAGTCTAAAAAGCAAAATCTATCCGGCGAGATACCAAGGCCCTGCGTTATATTCAGATCTGTTGCAGAGGTCGTTTGATAACTCACTGTTATGAGAGTTTGTTGGGCAAGATCCTCAAGAAAAATCGTCGAACAGGCGCTCTTCGAGCTGCTCAACCTGCTGCTGCAATTTATCCAGAAAACGTAATTTCCGCACTGTATCTGCTGCGGACTCCCACTGCTGTTGATCCAGTTGCTCAACCATCTGCTGACTGCGCGTTTGCGTCATCAACGCCAGACGACGATTGAACTCCGCAAGCAGGGCTTCAGCATTGGGTTGGCGTTCGATAGCATCAAGCTCTTCACGCAACTCCAACTGCTCCATCAGAAACGCGGTATCGTGCATTGTGTGCTGTTCATTGCCTAAATCAAAACCCTGCAAAGATAGCATATACTCGGCCCGTTTTAACGGGTGCTTGAGGGTTTGGTAAGCATCATTGATGGTCGCGGCTTGTTGCAAAGAGGCCAAACGCTCGCGTTCAGGCTGGTTTGCAAAACGGTCGGGGTGGAATTGGCGTTGCAATTCTTGATAGCGGGTCGTGACTAGGTTGCCGTCAATCTGATAGCGAGGCGGCAACCCGAATAATGTAAAGTAATCCATAACATGCTCTGGAGTTATCCCCTTCGCCCTTGAAGCTGCAGGGGTGTTAGCTGCAACTCCAATGACTTTGGGTATATAAGATATCAAGTGCTTGAGGCAGGAACGAAGCCGTGGTTAGACGTTAAAGCTTTCGCCACATCCGCACTCATTTGAGACATTCGGATTGTTGAACTTAAAGCCTTCGTTTAGCCCCTCTTTGACGAAATCCAGTTCGGTGCCGTCAAGATAGACCATGCTCTTGCCGTCGATGATCACTTTCACGCCCTTGTCTTCAAAAACGATATCGTCATCGTTCATTTCGTCAACAAATTCGAGCACATATGCCATACCGGAGCAGCCCGATGTTCTGACACCCAAGCGCAGACCTAAGCCCTTACCACGGTGACTCAAAAAAGCGCTGACCCGTTGTGCAGCACTGTCGCTGATTGATATCGACATACAACAACCTCAACAATGAGCTAGTTATTAATAACTTATGTTAAAACTACCTGCTGACCACAGCCATACCACCATTACTGGTTGGCAGTACGTTTGCTTTTGTAGTCGGCGATAGCGGCTTTAATAGCGTCTTCTGCCAGAATCGAGCAGTGAATTTTGACTGGCGGTAACTCCAGTTCTTCGGCGATCTGAGTGTTTTTGATCGCTTCAGCCTGATCGAGTGACTTACCTTTCATCCACTCAGTGACCAGAGAGCTGGAAGCAATGGCAGAGCCGCAGCCATAAGTCTTGAAACGCGCATCTTCAATGATGCCGGCTTCGTTCACTTTGATCTGCAACTTCATGACATCACCACACGCGGGTGCGCCAACCATGCCGCTACCTACGGTAGGATCTGCGTTGTCGAATGAACCGACGTTGCGGGGATTTTCGTAATGATCGATTACTTTTTCGCTGTAAGCCATGTGATTACTCCTCAATCTTAAAGTCTGGAATTAATGGTGAGACCATTCAATGCTGCTGATATCCACGCCCTGTTTGAACATATCCCACAACGGAGACAAGTCACGCAGACGGCCAATGGATTTACGTACCAGCGCAATGGCGTAGTCGATCTCCTCTTCGGTGGTGAAACGCCCCAGAGAGAAACGAATTGAACTGTGAGCCAGTTCGTCGTTCATCCCCAACGCACGCAACACGTAAGAAGGTTCCAGACTCGCGGAGGTACAGGCTGAACCGGATGAGACAGCCAAATCTTTCAGTGCCATGATTAGCGACTCACCCTCAACATAGTTGAAGCTGACGTTCAGAATGCCAGGTGCGCCATTCTCCAAATCGCCATTCAGGTAAACTTCTTCAATATCTTTGAGGCCGTTCCACAAACGCAGACGCAGTGAACGCAGACGCGCGGCTTCGCTCTCCATCTCTTCTTTTGCGATACGGTAAGCTTCACCCATGCCAGCAATCTGGTGCACCGGTAACGTGCCAGAACGCATACCGCGCTCATGACCACCACCGTGCTGCTGTGCTTCGATACGAATGCGAGGTTTACGGCGAACAAACAGCGCGCCAATCCCCATCGGACCATAAACTTTATGGGCAGAGAAGGACATCAGATCGACTTTCAGTTTGCTCAGATCAATGGGTAATTTACCGACGCTTTGTGTGGCATCAACATGGAAAATGATTCCGCGACTGCGGCACATCTCGCCGATTTCAGCGATATCCTGCACCACACCGATCTCATTGTTCACGTGCATGATAGAAACCAGAATGGTGTCTTCACGCATTGCCGCTTCAAGCTGTTTCAGGTCGATAATACCGTTAGACTGCGGAGCCAGATAGGTCACTTCGAAGCCTTCACGCTCCAGTTGGCGACAGGTATCCAGCACCGCTTTATGTTCGGTTTTACAGGTGATGATGTGCTTGCCTTTCTTCTGATAGAAGTTAGCAGCACCTTTAATTGCCAGATTATCAGACTCAGTTGCACCCGAGGTGAAGACGATCTCGCGAGGGTCAGCACCGACTAATGCGGCAATATCATTACGTGCAATATCAACAGCTTCTTCTGCTTGCCAGCCAAACTTATGGGAACGCGAGGCGGGGTTACCGAAAATGCCATCCAGAGTCAGATACTGCATCATTTTTTCAGCGACACGAGGATCTACCGGGGTCGTTGCTGCATAATCCAGATAGATCGGTGTCTTTATTTTTGATTCGGTCATTGCTCTTATGCTCCGTACATCACTTCCAAAACGTAAAATTCCGCAGATTCTGCTTATGCGCGCAGATTGACGTTGATCGTCTCTTGCGGTCGGCCATTGGCCGTACGGCGCGTATCGTTATTCTGACGATCCGCAACCTCTAGGATATCTTGGTTATTAACCAGTTCTGCGAGTGTGATGTTGTTGAGGAAGCTGCTAATGCGCTCGCTCAGATCACGCCACAATGTGTGAGTCAGGCAACGATCACCGCCCTGACAACCCTCTTTACCCTGACAACGGGTGGCATCAACTGATTCGTCAACGGCAGTGATAACAGCACCGACCGCGATTGCGGATGCATCTTTACCCAGCAGGTAACCGCCACCTGGACCACGTACACTGGCGACCAGACCATTTTTGCGTAACCGCGAAAAAAGCTGTTCCAAGTAGGATAACGAAATCCCCTGACGTTCAGAAATATCGGCCAGAGGAACTGGCCCGTCATGGGAATGTAATGCCACATCAAGCATGGCGGTCACGGCATAACGGCCTTTGGATGTCAGTCTCATAGCTAAATTACCTGTTGGTGAGAACAAGCCAGAATTCTGACATTCTTGAGTATTTTAGTCAACTATTTAACCTAGTAATCCACTCAAGTATTATTTGTCTGTCCCATTCTCAATAAACAGGTACAGATTTCATAATAACCAATTGATATAAATAATTAATTTTTATTATTTTCAGCCGAGTGACCCGCATCACGCTGTGGATATTTACCCTGCTTTTCGATTGATGTCAGCATACCGCGCAAGATATTCAGCTCTTGAGCCTCTGGACGCGCACGGGTAAACAGGCGACGTAACTTGCTCATTATCTGGCCTGGATGTGCCTGACGGATAAAACCGCTATGGGATAAAACCTGTTCCAGATGCAGATAAAAGCGCTCCAGATCGTCCACCAATGGGTAAGGGGCTTCCTCTTCTTCTATGACGGGTGCCGCCGCTTGCTGGCGATCAAGGAAGGCCACTCGCACTTCATAGGCTAAGATTTGAACCGCCATCGCCAGATTCAATGAGCTGTATTCTGGATTTGCGGGGATCGCGACATGATAATGGCATTTTTGTAGCTCCTCATTGGTCAAACCCACTCGCTCACGACCAAATACCAGTGCAACCGGTGCATGTTCTGCTTCACGCGCGCTGCGCACGCCACATTCACGCGGCTCCAGCATGGGCCAAGGCAAGGTGCGGGAACGGGCGCTTGTCCCGACGACCAAGCTGCACCCAGCCAGCGCTTCATCCAAGGTATCGACGATTGTGGCATTGCCAATGACATCGCTGGCACCGGCAGAGAGCGCAATCGCCTGAGAATCAGGTTTTACCAAAGGATTGACCAGATACAAATTGGTTAATCCCATTGTTTTCATGGCTCTGGCTGTGGAACCCATGTTGCCGGTGTGGGAGGTCTCAACCAAAACGATACGGATATTGTGTAACATACAAACTCTGAGGATAACGGGGAATCGGCATATCTTAACACAGACGTATACCCAAGCTACTTCGAGATGCAGGTAGGCGGCAACTGAGTGAACTCCTGGGAGCTTAGATAACTAAGTGACCGGGATAAGGGAAGACAGCCAACACCCCTGCATCTTGAAGGGGGACGGGTATAGGCATTTATCAGAACCCCTGCTATACTATGCGCCGTTTCTCGTTCTTTAACATCCTAGTGGAAAGATACCCATGCATCCGATGCTGACTATCGCCATACGCGCTGCGCGTAAGGCCGGTAACCTGATTGCCAAAAATTATGAGACCCCGGACGCTGTCGAAGCGAGCCAGAAAGGCAGTAATGACTTTGTTACTAACGTAGACCGTGATGCGGAGCATCTGATCATCGACGTTATCCGTAAATCTTACCCAAAACACTCTATTATTAGTGAAGAGTGCGGTGAGTTGCTCGGCGAAGATTATGATGTGCAATGGGTTATTGATCCACTGGATGGCACTACCAACTTCATCAAACGTCTCCCCCATTTTGCTGTTTCTATCGCCGTGCGCATCAAAGGCCGCACTGAAGTGGCGGTAGTTTATGACCCAATGCGTAACGAACTGTTTACAGCTACCCGTGGTCAGGGCGCTCAGTTAAACGGTTATCGTCTGCGCGGCACCAACGCCAAAGATTTAGACGGCACTATTTTAGCCACTGGTTTCCCATTCAAAGTAAAACAGCACGCGCCCGCTTATCTGCGCGTGGTGGGTAAACTGTTTGAACAGTGTGCTGACTTCCGTCGCACCGGTTCAGCGGCGCTGGATCTGGCGTATGTAGCTGCTGGTCGCGTTGATGGCTTCTTTGAAATTGGCTTGAAGCCGTGGGATTTCGCGGGTGGTGAGCTGTTAGTTCGTGAGTCTGGCGGTATCGTGACTGACTTTGCTGGCGGCCATAACCATTTCAGCTCTGGCAATATCGTGGCCGGTAATCCACGTATTGTGAAATCTATCGTTCAAGCCATGAGCGATGAAATCAGTGATGCATTGAAGCGCTAACGCTTCACGAGTCGCTGTTTCAACGAAAAAAGCCAGTCGGCTAATCCTGACTGGCTTTTTTTATTGCGAAATTTAGCGCCCGAAGGGCCGGATGCCCCCCATCATTTCTGGCTGGCTGGAGAGATAAAGCAGCACGCCAGCAAACAGCAAGATAATCCCGCCCGTTAGCGCCAACGTCGCCCATGCAATTGCCCCCCAAGCCGCAGGTGCCCGCTTGCGGCTTAAATGTACTGCCAATCGCCGCGCATAGTGTACAAAAAGGGCCAACAGCGAGATGGTGAGTGATGTCCCGATTGCCATGGCGATGGCCGATAAAATGCCCCACCAATATACTCCAATTACCTTGGCAAACAGCAGCACCATAATCGCACCGGAACAGGGCCGCATCCCCATCGCCAATACAATCGCCAAACGGGTGCGCCAGTCATCACCCGCCTGTAGCTCTTGGGCGCTGGGCAGATGGCGATGCCCACAGCCGCAGTCGTCACTGTGGACATGATCGGCCTCCAGAGGCTGTATCCGCTTGATAGTGATTTTCTGCGGTTTTAGCGCTTTTACCTGCTGATAAAGCCGTTTTATGGCGCGAAAACAGAGCAAAACGCCCAATGCAATCACCAGTAAGAAACTCCCCTTCTCCAGCCAGAAACTACTTTGGTGCAGATAGCGGGAGGAGAGTTGCAAAACCCCCAGCAATAATGTGACCAGCAAGATAGCCACCCCACCTTGCAGTATCGAGGCGGCAAAGGTCAGTTTCAGGCTACCTTTTAGCTGCGCTGGATGGGTTGCCAGATAAGTGATTATCACCACTTTACCGTGCCCCGGCCCCACCGCATGGAGTACCCCATAGATCAGGCTGAACATCATCAGCGCCATGCCAGTCTGATGAGGATTCTCCTTGACCTGTTGCAGTAACTGCGCCATCTGTTGATGCATACTTTTTTGCCAAACCACGGTTTTGAACAGCAGTTCAGGCCAATAGAGCCATGCCACTTGTGCCGCGCCAGCCAGCAGCAATAAAAACAGCAACAGTGGCCAGAGGTTTATCACCCAATGCCGCTGCCGCGTAGCCGCTGTGATACCTACTGACATTGCACAGTTATCCGTTGTGCGAATTGTTTTCCAAGTTCCATATCTTCTCCTGGGGAATCACTTTTATCCAACGACAACGCATAGGCCTGTAATGAGCTATTGGGGTTCGGCGTGAATAGGGTCAACTGGCAGCTTTTTTCCATTTCAGCCGATAACCTGACCGCCTTGTTACCGTCATAGGTCATATCCACAAAATAGGTCGGGTCGTAAGTTGAGATAATAAAAGGTTTACCCACCAGCGGCTGTGGCTCGGCCAGTGGCATCACAAACTCCAACACCGCCTGATGCCCCTTACGGGACAAGTGATACTCTGTCGGTAAATTTTTATATTTCACTGGTTTACCATCACGGTAAATATCCGTGAAGTAGTGCTGCCCCAACACATTTGCCATCACTTCAGCGGCCAATTTTTTCCAGATTTCAGAGTCACTTTTGGCATTTTCTGCGTCATAGAGCAGATCGGCCGAGGTGATTTCATCCATCGTCCAGACCATTTTCACCCCCACCAGCCTCTGTTTTTCACTGACGAAAGTGGCGTCCATATCAATAAAACTGTGCGGATGCGCCCCAGCCAATGGGCTATAAATAACGGCGCTCCCCGCGAGTAGTAAGGCCAATAGTCGGTTCATTACGACTAAATAGTAACGATATAACATATCATGCATTAATCAATCCTTGGATACTCTACGGTAACTATGATGTAAATCGATGTAAAAGCTCATCGACTCATTAAAACGGATAGAATCTCTTTTGCTATGCTTAAGGATGATGAATAACAACACATCCATCACGGAAGGTTATATGCGCTTGGAGACTTCTTCTGTGCCCCTGTTATCCGATCAACCACTATCAAGCCAACAACGGCGCTGTCATATGGTGCTCATGCTGTTTATGCCTGCGCGCAAGGTGCCACTGGAAACTATCAGCCAATTCAATGGGGTCGGGATACCGACTACCCGGCAAGATATAGCCGAGGTGGCTAACGAAATCCAGCGTTTCTACCATTTGCAGCTCAGTGCCGATAGCAACGATCATTGCGTGATTCAGGGGAGTCACCTCGACCAAAGACTCTGCCTGATTCATTGGTTGCGGCGTGGCTTGCGCTATTGCCCGCATTTCGTTGAGAACCAGTTTGCCCCCAGCCTATATCAAGCATTGTCGTGGGATGACTCGGTGCTATCGCAGCATTTACCCCACGTCGTCAGCCAGTGCGAACCGCACCTTAATCGGCAGCTCAATGACAAAGATCGCCAGTTTTTACAGCTCTATTTAGCCTATTGTACTTGGGAAAGTCAGCAGCAAGCACCGCCTGAACTCTCACTCACCCAGCAACAGTGGTTAAAATGTAAACCCGCGTTAGCGGCGGCTGACAGTTTGTATGATTCACTTAATCCACTGTTAGGCCACTCGCTATTGGGTCATCCGCTGGATAAGGTTGAACGGGATATCCTGATCCTGATGTTGACGATGATTAAAGCGCACAGCTATCACAGCACTCAATCAGCGGAAGATAACCGCCTGATTGAGGCTATTTATCTGTTGATCGCGCGTTTTCAGCAACTTTCAGGTATGACTCTCGGCAGTAATGACACGCTGATCAGCCAGCTCTTTGCCCATCTGGCCCCCGCCATTGAGCGCTGTTATTTCAATATCGGTATTGATAATTCATTACTGGAAGAGGTGATCCGTAAATATCCCCGGCTGCTACGGATCACCAAACAAGCGCTGATTATTTTCGAACAGGAGTATCAGATTGAATTTTCCACCGACGAAGTTGGCCTGATTGCCATTAGCTTTGGTGCGTGGCTGATGCAGGAAAATGCCTTGCAGGAGAAGCAGATTTTACTGCTGACGCGAAATAACCCGCAATTGGAACAGCAGGTGGAGCAACAGGTTCGCGAGTTAACCCTACTGCCGTTGCATATTAAGTATTTGCCCCATGATGTTTATCTGCAATCCGGCGCGCCACCAGGCACAGCGGTGGTGCTCACACCTTATGCGGTACGCCAACCTGAATCAGCCCCGCCACTGATTCAGGTGTTCTTGCCACTAAGTGACAAACAAAACAAGCAGTTACGCAACGTGCTGGAATTGCCTTAGTCGGTTTGCTCTTCCTGACTCGCTGCCACTTGAGGGCGAATAAACAGCGCCGGAATCACAATCAATGCCATCACCCAGAACACGCCTCCTTGATAATGCTCAAACAGGAAACCGGATATCACGGTCATCACCGCAATCCCCCCGCCCATTGCCAGTGCTGAATAGACCGATTGTAAGCGGATCACATCTGCCCCACGCCGTGCGGCAATAAACCGCATCGCCGCTAAATGGCAGACGGTAAACGAACCACAATGCAGGATTTGAATCAAAATGAGCCACGGCAGCTCAGTGGTTGAGGCCATTAGGCTCCAACGAATAATCCCGGTAATGGCAGAAAGCAGCAGCAGACCACGGGCAGTCCAGCGACGAAATAGCACATTACTGAACGCGAAAACCAGAATCTCGGCCACCACCCCTAACGACCATAAATAGCCAATGGTCGCAGCAGAATAGCCCGCCTCTTTCCAGTAAATGGAGCTGAAACTGTAATAACCGGCGTGTGCACCTTGCAATAAGGTGACACAGAGTAAAAAGCGCCACACTTGTGAATCAGACAGCAGCACCTTCCAGTGAGTGGCGACCACATTACGATGCTTAACCTCACCCTGTGGCATCACATTAGGTTTCAGTAGTGCGCCCAGCAACATGGCTGAAACACCAAAAATCAGGCTATAGAGAATGGCAGGATGACCCCAAATGGAGACCAATTGACCAGTCAACGCCGAACCGATAACAAAAGCTAACGATCCCCATAGCCGGACTTTGCCGTAATCCATGGTGATCTGTTTCTGCCAAGTGGCCGCTAGCGCATCAGTCAGTGGCACCAATGGGCCAAAAAATAGGTTAAATCCGGCGATCACCAGCATCAACCATGCCCAACCATGGCCAAAGCAAAAACCGACCACAAACACCAGTGTCAGCAGTGACAAAATGCGAATAGCTGTTACCAGATGGGAAGGATCTTTAACACTGGGGGCAATCAACAGACTGCCAAGAAATCGGGCAATTAACCCCGCGCCCAGTAAAATACCAATAGTTTCAGGGGGTATCCCTTCCCCTTGTAACCAGATGCCCCAAAAAGGCAGGAAAATGCCATAAGAAAAGAAATAGGTGAAGTAGCTGAGTGACAGCCAACGTGTTGATTGTAATACCATGAATCCCTCCGAGGTCAGCCATCACTGTGACAGAGGCCCCGTCTGCTAGCAACTTTGTCAGTATGTAAACATGGAGTTTGAGGTTAAGTTCACACTTAAGCCACAAGATTGACAAAATGCTCACAAGCGATGCGATATCCCGCGCATTATGCAATGGTCTTGGTTGCCCTCTGACACACATAAAAAAACCCGCATTTTCGCGGGTTTTTATTCGGCTAAAGCAAATTTGGCAATTAAAACAAATCCGACAATATTATGCGTAAACCGGTAAACGGGCGCAGATATCCAAGACTTTTTGCTTCACACGTTCAATGGTTGCTTCATCGTTGATGTTGTCCAACACATCACACATCCAGCCAGCCAGTTCGCGAGACTCTGCCTCTTTGAAGCCACGGCGGGTAATCGCTGGGCTACCAATACGCACACCGGAAGTCACAAACGGACTTTTCGGATCATTAGGTACGCTGTTTTTGTTCACAGTGATATTGGCGCGGCCTAAAGCAGCATCAGCATCTTTACCGGTGATATTTTTATCCACCAGATCCAGCAAGAACAGGTGGTTTTCAGTACCGCCAGAAACCACTTTGTAGCCGCGATCCAAGAACACCGACACCATAGCTTTGGCGTTTTTAGCCACTTGCTGCTGGTAAATCTTGAACTCAGGTTCCATGGCTTCTTTCAGCGCGACCGCTTTACCCGCGATAACGTGCATCAATGGACCACCCTGATTGCCAGGGAAAACAGATGAATTCAGTTTTTTGTAGAGGTCTTCATCTCCCCCTTTCGCCAAAATCAAGCCGCCGCGTGGGCCAGCCAGTGTTTTGTGCGTGGTGGTAGTCACGATATGTGCATGAGGAACGGGGTTAGGGTAGACACCCGCAGCCACCAGACCGGCTACGTGAGCCATATCCACAAACAGCCATGCATCAATGCTATCTGCAATTTCACGCATTTTTGCCCAATCAACGATACCGGAATAGGCAGAGAAGCCGCCGATGATCATTTTTGGTTTATGTTTTTCAGCCTGACGTGCCAGATCGTCATAATCAATCTGACCCGATTCGTCGATGCCATAAGGCACGATATTGTACAGTTTGCCGGAGAAATTCACTGGAGAGCCGTGAGTCAGGTGGCCGCCGTGTGCCAGATTCATCCCCAGAACCGTGTCACCCGGTTGCAGCAATGCGGAGTAAACCGCGACGTTCGCTTGTGAGCCTGAGTGTGGCTGAACGTTGGCATAATCAGCGCCAAACAGCTCTTTCGCGCGGTCGATAGCCAGTTGCTCAACCACGTCAACATACTCACAGCCACCGTAGTAACGCTTGCCCGGATAGCCTTCAGCATATTTGTTCGTCAACTGAGAACCCTGCGCCTGCATAACACGCGGGCTGGTGTAGTTCTCAGACGCAATCAGTTCGATGTGCTCTTCCTGACGCACCACTTCTTGCTCCATTGCACGCCATAGATCTGCATCATAATCGGCAATGTTCATTTCACGCTTTAACATCCGGCTCTCCTGACTTAGCTAACAAAATATACCTTGAAGGTCACCCGTTTGGGTTCTGACCCACAGTGTAAACTGTTTCCCCCTCGTTATGATAGGTCTTGACAGAGGTTTTTACGCAAACGATTGGCTCCAGACTGGGTAAGGCTTTGAGCTGTTCAAGGTTCATCCAAGGCAAGGGAATTATCCTCACATTCATCATGTGCTTTTTTCACATTATGTGAGCTGAGATGCCACTCTAATCCCCTATAACGACAAAGTGCATTTACAAATGAGGGGGCAAACTATAAGATGCATTTAAAATACATGTATTAAATTGCACACGATAAAAACCCAAAATACTTTTAGCTTCGGCTTTGAGTACCAAGGGATAAAATGACCAAGGAGTCACCATGCTTGACCACCAAACCATCGCCACCGTTCAATCCACCATCCCATTGCTGGCCGCCACCGGCCCTAAACTGACCGCGCATTTCTACGATCGCATGTTCGAGCACAACCCCGAGCTAAAGCACATATTCAATATGAGCAATCAGATAAATGGTGATCAGCGTGAAGCGCTATTCAACGCCCTTTGCGCTTACGCGGCGAATATCGACAATCTTGCCGCCTTGCTGCCCGCCGTCGAGCGAATTGCCCAGAAACATACCAGCCTAAATATTCAGCCAGAGCACTATGCTATCGTCGGCCATCATTTAATCAGCACGCTGGATGAAATGTTCTCACCCGGTCAGGAAGTGCTAGATGCTTGGGGGAAAGCGTATGGGGTACTGGCTGATGTGTTTATTCAGCGGGAAAATCAGATTTATCAACAAGGTGAAAAAAGTACTGGTGGATGGAGAACGTTGCGCCGCTTCCGCATCATCAAAAAAGAGATGCAGAGTGAGGTGATTTGCAGCTTCGTGCTCGCACCAGAAGATGGTGGCCGAGTGCTGGATTTCAAACCGGGTCAATATCTGGGTATTTATATTGAAGATGAGCAGCTCGAGTATCAGGAAATTCGCCAATACTCACTGACCGCCGCACCAAACGGCAAGACTTACCGCATTGCGGTGAAACGTGAAGAGCAAGGCACAGTCTCTAACTATTTACACCAACAACTGAACGAAGGCGACACGGTACGTATCGCGCCTCCTCGTGGTGATTTCTTTCTGGATATCTCACCGGATACCCCAGTGGCGCTGATCTCCGCCGGCGTGGGCCAAACCCCGATGTTGAGTATGCTTAATTCCCTGCACGACCAGCAACATGCCGCATCAGTGCATTGGCTGCACGCCGCTGAAAATGGCCGTGTTCATGCATTCGCCAATGAAGTCGCGGCGATAGCAGAAAATATGCCTAATCTCAGCCGCCACATTTGGTATCGCGAACCCACCGCGCAAGATAATCCGGGGGAGGATTATCACAGCAAAGGGGTGATGGACCTCAGTTCACATCAGTGGTTGGCGGCCGATCCCAACCGACATTATTACTTCTGTGGCCCACTAGGATTTATGCAATTTGCCGGGCGTCAATTATTGGCACAAGGGGTTGCATCCGAACGAATTCACTATGAATGTTTCGGGCCGCATAAAGTGATTTAATTATTGAATTTTATTTAATTTTCTGTGAGAGGTCATTCGGCCTTTCACATATTTCCGCGCCATAAATTCCGTCTGATTATTGTACTTAAATTTGGTAGAACGTGATTTAGATCTCATATATCCTAACTTAATATTGCCACGATGAGACATTCGGATGAATGTCTCAATATTCATATAACTGAAAGTTATTGATGTGGCTAAAATTATCCCCTCACTATTTATGACTCGGTAATATAATTTATCCCCAAGGAACTTGGTGTTGTCGTAAGACTTCAACTTCGTAAGGGATGTTGCTGAGTGTAATAAGGCTGAATTGACCTACCATGAGTAAGAAATTCATAAAAAAAGAAGGGTTGGCATTAGTATCTATGGCGCGCTATTTAATTGGTGAGCGCCCCGGCAATCGACTGAAAACTATTGATGAATTATCAGAAGATTTCGGCATCTCCGTCGGTGTTGTGCAGCACGCCTTAAAAGTGCTGGAAGCGGATGGAGCCATCATCGTTGAACGCCGTGGCCGCAATGGTACCTTATTGATTGACCTGAATATGCCACTGTTACTGCAACAGGCGGATCTGGGTAATATGGTGTGCGCTATGCCGCTCCCCTATACTAAACTTTATGAAGGTCTCGCCAGTGGTTTAAGGGAGCAATTTACCTTACTCCCCCTCTATTTTGCTCATATGCGTGGGGCTGAAGTGCGTATCGAATGCCTGATAGATGGTATTTACGATATGGCGGTGGTGTCGCATCTGGCCGCAAAAAGTTATCTGGCCCAAGGGCGAGTGGCGATGGCATTAAATCTGGGAAATGGCTCCTACGTGGATGGCCACCAGCTTATTTGCCGTCGTGGCGAACAGCACACGATTCGCCGGGTAGGATTGGACCCGCGTTCACCCGACCAATGTTTGCTGACTGAAATTAAATTTGCCGGGCAACCCATTGAGTTGGTTGAATTACCTTATAGTGACTGTATTGTGCACATTAATCGTGGTGATATTGATGCCGCTATTTGGAATCTGGCTGATGATGTTCCCCATGAACATTTACAAGCCATCAAACTGCAAGGCGATGCGCGTTATATTCAAGCCTCACAGGCGGTCATCCTTATCCGGCCAGATAACCACCCCATCAAATTATTGCTGGAGAAAGGGATCAACGAAACATTGCTGCTGAATCATCAGCGGGCAGTACAGAGGGGCGAAATAGAGCCTCGTTATTAATCACTTCGACTTAGCTACAGGCTAAGCTGTTGTTTTCAGGAGGCAAACTCTTTGGAAATTTGTGTTGATCCGCGTCTTAATATTTTGTGTCAGGCTGGGGTGATTGATGCCGATATTGGTCAGGGTTTAGATCAAGTTATCAATCGGTTAGAGAATTTTTGGCAGTTGCCGATTCGTAGCGAGCAGGGGGCGATGGCGATCACTCATATGGCAAATGCATTAATGCGCACCCGCCGTGGTGAGGAGATTAATGCTTTGGACCCAGAGATACTCGCTGAAATCGTCCAATGCGAAGATATTCACTATATTCGTGAGATTAATCAGGATTTATTGGCCTATTTTTCATTAAAACCAGCTGAAAATGAAATTGGATATTTACTCGCGAACCTTTACGGTCTATATCTTTCTAGTGACTTGCCACCTCTGCGCTAATTTAGCTTTGTGGCACGGTTTCAAGATAGACAACACTAGGGTTCTTTTTGTTATAAATATTCAAAATAATAATGATTTAATAAAAATAATTATGCCTCAGGCGCTTAGGACATGAAATGTTTCTAAAAACCCTATTAAAACAAAACAGTAAATTAATTGATGCGGCTATTTCGTTCTGGCATCAGGGAAAAATCAATCCAGATAGCTATGTTATTGATGTTGAACAAACAGAGGCCAATGCCCGCTTACTGCTAAAAACCGCTCATCATAACCAGATAAAACTGTATCTGATGAGCAAGCAGTTCGGGCGCAACCCTGAACTCTGTCGCCGCCTATTGGCCTGTCGTTATGAGGGCACGGGCTTTCAGGGCATGGTGGCCGTTGATTTCAAAGAAGTGCGGCAGCTCTATCAGCACGATATCCCTGTCGCTCATGTGGGTCATTTAGTACAGCCACCCTCCGGCATGGTGGCCGAAATAGTCCGTCAGCGGCCGGAAGTGATTACCGTTTTCTCATTGGAGAAAGCATTGGAGATCTCACAGGCAGCGCACCAACAACACATTACTCAGCCACTAATGCTGAAAGTCTGTCAGGCTGGCGACGTGCTGTATGCCGGGCAAGAAGCGGGGTTTGAATTAACGCAGTTACCCGCAATCATCGCGGCCATCCGTCAATTACCGGCGGTGCGATTAGTCGGGATAACCCACTTCCCTTGCATGATGTATGACCCCTCTTCACACCAGACCTTACCCACCGCGAATATGCGCACCTTACTGGCAGCGCGAGATATATTGGCGGCTGAGGGCGTAGATATTGAACAGGTGAATGCCCCTTCAGCCACCAGTTGTTCTACCCTGCCACAATTAGCCCAATTGGGCGTGACACACGGAGAACCCGGCCATGCCCTCACGGGGACAATCCCCGCCAATCAGCAGGGTGATCAGCCGGAGCAGATATCTATGCTCTATCTGTCCGAGATTTCCCACCATTTTTCGGGTAACAGCTATTTCTTTGGTGGTGGCTACTATCGCCGAGGTCATCTAAAAAATGCACTGATTCACCACGACAATCAGTTCAGCCAAAGTTCGGTATTACCGACTGATGAGAGCAGTATCGATTACTGCCTCCGTTTAGCGGGTGAATTCCCGATAGGCAGCCCGGTTATCATGAGTTTCCGCACCCAGATATTTACGACTCGTAGTGACGTGGTATTGATTGATGGCATTCAAAGCGGGGAACCCCGTTTACTCGGTTGCTATGACAGTCGCGGCAATCGGTTGGGTTAACAAACCCGGATAATCAGCGTCAACCTAATGCTTTAGCCTATGTAATATGTTCTCGTGATAGCTTTATCGAATAATATGGCTGATAAGTCATATTATTACTGTACTGATTGATTAATCTGCCGATATATTAGTTGCCGACATCATAAGCGACACTAATGAAATCAATCGCCCAGCGATAAACGGCTGTCAATATCGGGTGAGATTTTGCCCCTATATTTACCTGTTTCGGAGCCTGCCCGATGATTAATCCCAATGGATACACCTACGCGCACGAACATCTCCACATTGATCTGTCTGGATTTAAAAATAATCTGGACTGTCGGCTGGATCAATATCAGCCCATCTGTGACGAAATGCGCGAATTAGTGAGCAAAGGGGTCGCCAATATCGTCGAAGTGACCAACAGATACATGGGCCGTAACCCCCAATTTTTATTGAATCTGATGCGCGACAGTGGCATAAATGTCATCGCTTCAACCGGTTACTATACCGACAGTTTCTACCCGCAAATGGTGCGCGAAAGCACGGCGCAACAATTGGCGCAGACCATGATTGATGAGATCGAAACGGGGATCGACGGTACTGAACTGAAAGCGGGCGTGATTGCCGAAATCGGCACCAGTGAAGGTGTGATTACCCCCGATGAAGCAAAAGTTTTTCATGCCGCAGCGCTGACCCACCATGCTACCGGCCTCGCCATCTCGACCCATACCAGTTTCAGCACCATGGGCTTACAACAGATAGCCCTGCTCAAACAACATGGTGTGCCGCTGGATCGCGTGGTTATCGGCCATTGCGACCTGAAAGAGCAGCCGGACCTGATACTAGAAATGATCGATATGGGCGTCTATGTCCAATTCGATACTATTGGTAAAAACAGCTATTTCCCCGATGAACGCAGGGTCGCAATGCTTGTTATGCTGGCTGAACACGGTTTATTGGACAAAGTGATGCTGTCGATGGATATCACCCGCCGCTCCCATTTAAAAGCGAATGGTGGCAGCGGGTTTAGTTATTTAGTTGATTCGTTTATTCCCATGTTACTGGCCGCAGGGATTTCCCACGCTCAGGTGGAAATGATGTTGCGCCACAATCCTAATAAATTTTTCGCCACGCAAGGAAAGTGATTATGAAGAAGATTGGCATTGCCGGGCTGCAACGAGAATTAATTCGCGAAATGATTGAGCAGACGGCTCCGAATACCTTTGAGACATTTATTCTCTCGGACATGGATGCAGCCGTCAAAGTGAAAGAGGGACAGTTGGATTACTACATTGGTGCCTGTAATACCGGTGCTGGCGCGGCATTATCCATGGCTATCGCGATTATTGGCTACAACAAAAGCGCGACTATCGCCAAACCCGGCATCAAAGCCAAACCTGAGCAAATAGAAAAAGTGGTGGCAGAAGGTAAAGTGGCGTTTGGCTTATCCGTCGAACATATTGAACATGCCATCCCATTGCTGATTACACAGCTACGCTAAGGGGCCACCGTGGATTATATTCATATTGTTGTGGTTGCTCTGCTAACAGGGATGACTGCGTTGCTTTCTCACCGTTCTGTTGCCGTGTTCCATGACGGCATCCGCCCGATTTTGCCGCAATTGGTTGAAGGAAACATGAGCCGCCGTGAAGCGGGCAGTATCGCTTTCGGTCTGAGTGTCGGCTTTATTGCCTCCGTTGGTATCTCGTTTACGCTCTCAACCGGTCTGCTTAACTCCTGGTTACTGTTCCTGCCCACCGACATCATTGGTGTGCTGGCGATCAATAGCTATCTGGCCTTCGCACTCGGTGCCGCTTGGGGCATTTTGGCCCTCACTAGCCTGCCTGCGGTGAACACCGCGCTCACCTCATTGCCAGTGAACTTTATTGGCTCGTTAGGGGAGCTGAGCAGCCCGGTCATTTCCGCCTTTGCCCTGTTCCCACTGGTGGCTATTTTCTATCAATTTGGCTGGAAAACCGCGGTTGTCTCCGCTTTTGTGGTGCTGCTGACCCGTCTGTTGATTACCCGTTTTACGGGATTATTCCCTGAATCGATTGAGATTTTCGTTGGCATGGTGCTGCTGATTGGTATCGCCATCGCCCAAGACTTGCGAGCAAAAACCCACCTAGGAGGTGGTGGGCACTCTGTGTTTGAAGAGCGAACCCAGCGCATCATTAAAAATCTCCCCATGCTGGCGATTGTCGGCGGGTTAATCTCAGCGGTGGCAAGTATGAAGATCTTCGGCGGTAGCGAAGTGTCGATCTATACACTGGCGAAAGCCTATGCCCCCGGTATCACGCCGGAAGAATCGCTGGCCCTGATCCATCAAGCCTCACTGGCTGAGTTTATGCGCGGTCTCGGCTTCGTGCCGTTGATTGCGACTACCGCACTGGCGACCGGGGTTTACGCGGTGGCGGGGTTCACCTTCGTCTTTGTGGTCGGCTATCTGGTGCCTAACCCATTGCTGGCAGGCGTGCTCGGGGCGATAGTGATATCGCTGGAAGTGTTGATGTTACGTTCAATCGGTAAATGGTTGGGCCGCTTCCCATCAGTACGCAATGCCTCGGATAATATCCGTAACGCCATGAACTTGCTGATGGAGTACGCGCTGTTAATCGGGGCTATTTTTGCCTCGATCAAGATGGCCGGATACACCGGTTTCACCATCACCACAGCGCTCTATTTCCTCAACGAGGCGATTGGCCGCCCAGTGATGAAAATTGCAGCCCCAGTGGTCGCGGTGATTATCGCCGGTATAGTGCTGAATATATTCTACTGGTTGGGGCTATTTGTTCCTGCCTAAATGGCCGCGTTCAATATAAGTCAGCTTGAGATGTAAAAAAGAAAAAGCCCGTATCGTTTTGCACGAACGGGCTTTTTTGTTGCCAGTGAGGCAGAAATTAAATCGCTTCTTCGTCCTGCTCACCGGTGCGAATACGTACCACGCGGGAGACATCAAACACGAAAATTTTACCATCGCCGATTTTACCGGTCTGCGCTGTCTGCATAATCGCTTCGACACAGGTATCGACGATATCGTCCGCCACCACAATTTCGATTTTGACTTTTGGCAGGAAATCCACCATATACTCAGCGCCACGGTACAGTTCGGTATGCCCTTTCTGGCGGCCAAAACCTTTGACTTCTGTCACTGTCATCCCAGTGATGCCAACCTCAGCTAGCGCCTCACGGACATCATCCAGTTTGAATGGCTTAATAATCGCGTCAATTTTTTTCATGGTGAATCCCTGTTGTTACCAATTCTTGCGGCCAAAGCCTGATGTAATCGGATAGCGTCTATCTTTACCAAAATTGCGGGCAGTGATGCGCGGCCCGACAGCTGACTGACGCCGTTTGTATTCATTGATATCTACCAAGCGGATGACCTTACGCACGATAGTTTCATCAAAGCCGTCTGCGACCAAATCGGCCACCGACTTATCTTGCTCGACATAACCTTCGAGAATGGCATCCAAAATATCATAAGGCGGCAGGCTGTCTTCATCTTTCTGATCGGGTGCCAGTTCCGCAGACGGTGGGCGGGTGATCACCCGCTGTGGGATCACGTAGGAGACCGTATTGCGGTACTCCGATAATTTGAATACCAAGGTCTTGGGCACATCTTTCAGCACATCAAAACCGCCCGCCATATCACCGTATAAGGTGGCATAACCCACGGCCATTTCACTTTTATTGCCAGTGGTTAATACAATGCTGCGGCGCTTGTTGGAGAGCGCCATCAGCACCACGCCACGGCAACGCGCCTGAAGGTTCTCTTCCGTGGTATCACGCGCCGTATTGGCAAACATCGGTGCTAGTTGGCCCATGAAAGCATCAAACATCGGCTCAATGGAGAGCACATCAAATTCGATGCCCAGAATTTCCGCTTCCTCTTTGGCATCGGCAATACTGATATCTGCGGTGTATCGGAACGGCATCATCAATGCCTGAACCTTATCTTTACCCAGCGCATCAACGGCAATCGCCAGTGTCAATGCAGAGTCAATCCCACCGGATAAGCCCAGCACCGCGCCATTAAAGCCATTTTTCGTGACGTAATCACGCACCGCCAACACCAGCGCCTCATAGACCTGCGCTAATGGTGGTAATTCTGCGGCGGGAGCCATCATCGGCACCACTTCGCACTCATTGAGCTGCAATAAGGTAGTTTGCTCAGCAAATGCGGCCAAACGGTGGGTCAGGTTACCCGCCGCATCGAAGGCTTTGGAACAGCCATCAAAAATCAGCTCATCCTGCCCGCCAATCTGGTTGAGATAGACCAAGGGCAAACCCGTTCGCTGGCAATGTGCGGCCATCAAAGTTTTACGGATATAGGGTTTTTCGCGGTTGTAAGGGGAGGCATTGATCGACAGCAGCACTTCTGCACCGGCAGCTTTCGCGGCATCAACCGGGCCATCGAACCATAAATCTTCACAAATCAGCAGCCCGAGGCGGTAGTCTTTTAGCGCCACCACACAACTTTCATGGCCGGCTGAGAAGTAGCGTTTTTCGTCGAACACGCCGTAGTTCGGCAATTGCTGCTTAAAATAACGCGCCAGCAATTTACCCTCAGAAAACAGTGATAATGCATTGTACAGGTGACCCGCTTCGCGCCACGGATGACCCACCAGCACCGCGATATGCTGGGTTGCGGCTTGTAAACGATCCAGTTGCGCTTCACAGCGTTGATAAAAATCATCGCGATACAGCAGATCTTCTGGCGGATAACCGGACAAAGCCAGCTCAGAGAACATGACCAGATCGGCCCCCGCCTTCTGCTGCTCATTTAAGGTTTGCAACATACGTTCAGTGTTGCCTTCGATATCGCCAACCAGCCAGTTCAACTGGGCTAACGCAATGGAAAGTGATCTGCTCATTTGTATTTAAACTCGGTTATCAGCGTTGTCATTGATTAACAACAGTTATTCTTTAAAATCGTTGGCATCCAGCTCATGGCGTGACAACAATTTGTAAAACTCGGTTCGGTTACGCCCCGCCATTCTGGCGGCTTGGGTCACATTACCTTTGGTGATTTGTAGCAGCTTACGCAAATAATTCAATTCGAATTGATTACGCGCCTCAACAAACGTCGGTAATGCGGTATTTTCCCCCTCCAGCGCCTGTTCAACCAGTGCTTCACTGATCACCGGTGCCGAGGTTAATGCCACACATTGTTCGATGACGTTGACCAACTGGCGCACGTTACCGGGCCAACTGGCCGTCATAAGCCGTTTCATGGCGTCGGTTGAGAAGCTACGGACAAAGGGCTTATGGCGCTTGGCTGATTCACGTAACAGATGGTTCGCCAACAGCGGAATATCTTCTGAGCGCTCATGTAGCGCAGGGATTTTCAGATTCACCACATTCAAACGATAGTAGAGATCTTCGCGAAATTCATTTTTCGCCATCGCCTTAGGCAAGTCGCGGTGCGTGGCGGAGATCACTCGGACATCAATGCTTAAATCGCGGTTACTGCCCAATGGGCGCACTTTGCGCTCCTGCAAGACTCGCAGCAATTTCACCTGCAAAGACAACGGCATATCGCCGATTTCGTCCAAGAAAAGTGTACCGCCTTCGGCGGCCTGAAATAGCCCTTCACGGCTACTGACTGCACCAGTAAATGCGCCTTTGGCATGACCAAATAATTCGGACTCAAGCAACTGCTCAGGTAACGCGCCACAGTTGATGGCGATAAAGGCTTTTTTCGCCCGAGGGCTAGCTGCATGGATAGCTTGCGCCAAGACCTCTTTACCCGTGCCGCTTTGCCCATTAATCAGCACGCTGACATCAGATTGCGCCACCATTTTAGCTTGTTCCAGCAAGCGCAACATCACTGGGCTGCGGGTCACTATCTCTTCGCGCCAAGAATCATCACCGGCAGGCATAGAAAGCGCTAAAGCTGCATCGATTGCTTTATATAAAGCATCGCGATCAACCGGTTTGGTCAGGAAGCTGAACACCCCTTGCTGAGTCGCGGCGACGGCATCAGGAATCGAGCCGTGAGCTGTCAGGATAATCACTGGCATACCGGGTTGATGCTTCTGAATTTCGACGAACAGCGCCATGCCATCCATTTCGTCCATCCGCAAGTCACTGATCACCAAATCAATCTTCTCACGCATTAACAGGCGCAATGCTTCCTGACCGCTTTCAGCGGTGGTGACATTAAATCCTTCGCTGGTTAAACGCATCCCCAGTAACTTAAGTAAGCTGGGGTCGTCATCAACCAGCAGTAGATTGGCCGGTTTGCGTGGCGTCATGAGATTCCTTATTCGTCGCAGGGGAGACATCCGTTGGCGGCACCACTGGCGGAGTATCAGCCGGTTTTTCTATTAATGGTGCTGCCGATTTAGCCTCAGGTTGAGGTGCCACTGGCTTGACGTCGATGGGCTTGGTTTCTGCCGGTTTCGTTTCTGTCGGCTTAGTTTCTACTGGCTTAGTTTCAGTCGGTTTAGCTTCAGTCGGCTTAGTTTCTGCCGATTTAGTCTCTACTGGCTTAGCTTCAGTCGGTTTAGCCTCAGCCGGCTTAGTTTCTACTGGTTTGGCTTCAATCGGTTTAGCTTCAACGGGTTTGGCTGGCTCCACTTTGGGCTGAGGTTTAGCCTCTGTCGCTTTGGGTGCCGCTGCTGCGGGTTTGCTCTCCGCGTCAGTTTCCGGAATTTCATTCTGTAGCTGCTTACGCGAGGAGAGCTGCCGTTCGATATCGGTTAGATTTTCCAACTTACGGGTAGTGTCCAGTAAGTTATATTGCAACCGGACTTGGCTCTCCCGCAGACGATCAATCTGAGCATCCGATTCGTCCTGTAAGCGCTGATAGCGAATTCGCTCTTCAGCAAGGGAGATGCGCAGAACCTGCTGCTCGCGCCACAGTTGAATCAGTGGGCGCACAGCACCGGGGATGGTTTGGCTATAGCTGTTCAGGCGTTCAACCACCTGACGCCGTTCGGCCATTGACGGCTCGGCACTGCTAATCAAAATGCCTTGTTTAAAGGCCGCAGACCATGTTGCGACTGGCAAGGTTTTCGCTAATGCTCGCGCTTGCGTTGAACCCAGACGCTCGGCACAGTCCATCGCCCTTAACCAGTAAAGCGAGTTTTCCAACGTCTCTTTATCATCAAGATCCCACAGCACATCACAGGATAAGGTACGATAATCAACGATTTTCGTTTCCGGCATCACCATCTGGACCGCTTGTGAAAAACGGTTGCTAGCAGGATTATCCGTACACCCGGTGAGTAAAAGTGGGGCCAGCAATAACGCTCGCCAAAAAATACCCGTGCCCTGACTGCCCGCTGCTATAGCGGCCACAGTTGATGTAGGACGTGATAAAAAGACGGTCTTTTTAATGATGCTGCTCATAGACCATTTGTACATTATTCATTCATTCTCGGCGGTTAATGGCAATTCAACACGGAAACAGACGGCGGCGTAATCTACGGACACCAGTTGCAAGTCGCCCTGCATGCGTCTGATACAATCCTGAGCAATACTCAGCCCCAATCCGCTGCCTTTGACAGCCCCTTTTCGTTGATGGCTTCCCTGGAAAAAAGGCTCAAATATCATTGTTTCTTCTGAATTCGGGATGGGCGCCCCGCTATTGGCGATATCGATTTGTACGCGGTTATCTACCTGACGACTGCGAATCCAAATGGTACCGGATTCCTCGCCATAGTGTACCGCATTGGAGTAGAGATTATCTAATACCCGCATTAATAGCGTTGGGTCTGCCCAACAAATGTCCACCTGCAAATCCTGCTCGGTGCGGATCATCTTGGCTCGCGCCGGTAAACTGTGCGCGGAGATCACATCCTCGACCATTTCGGCCAGTTCAACATTTTCAAGTTCACCGGGGCCATCCGCTAATTTGCGGTTATAGTCCAGCAATTGCTCAATCAGTAGCTGTAAATGGCGGCTGCTATTATCGAGGATAGCCACCACCTCTTTTTGATCTTGCGTCAATGGCCCGGCAACTTCATCAGCCAGCAGCTCGGTTCCTTCGCGCATACTGGCTAATGGCGTTTTCAATTCATGGGAGATGTGGCGCAAAAACTCATGGCGCTGTGACTCTAGCCAGGCCAAGCGCTCGCTGAGCCAAATGATGCGCTGTGCCAGTGAACGTAGCTCCCGTGGCCCTTTAAACAAGGCCGTATTACCCAGTGGCCGCCCCTCCCCCAAGCGATTAATCATTCGCTCGATACCTTTAACCGGCCCGATTATCATACGGGTGAATAGCACTACTAATAGCACACTCACTAAAAACAGCAGCAGGGATTGCCAGCCAAAGAATTGCCCACGTTCGGCGATATCTTTTTGCAGTTGTTGACCGCGAGAGAAAATCACATCGCGGGTGGCCTGTACCATTTCGGCATTCGAGCGAGAGAACTGCTCCAATAAAGTGGAGGCGTTCTGTTCCGGGCCGCTATTTTTACATTGAATATCAGAAAGTTGGTCTAGTAGACCACTCAGAGTTTGATAGTAGCGGGCATCCGGCAAGATAGGGGCATGGGTCGCCAGCATTTGCGCGTACTGTTTACGCTGATGCTGGTACAACTTCGCCAGTGTCGCATCATCCAATACACAATATTGGCGATAGCTACGCTCCATTTCGAGCGCGATGCTGGTCATGGCTTCGCTGCGCCGGGCATCTGCCAGCGTAGTGCGATTAATATCAGCCGCCTGCGTGCTCAAATGGTCAAGGCTTTGATAAGCCTGATAGGCCAGAACCAATAGCGGCAGCAGCACCAACAGAAATGCCATGAGCACCAGTTGACGTAAAGATCGGGGAAATAAGCGCCATCTTTTCAACGAAATCATCTCATTACCTATCATTCTGTTGTGATGCTAACTGACTTTGTCAGGATTACAATGCTTGCAACTCAATAAATACCGATATCACGATGTGCGGGATAAAAAAAAAGCACTGAGCTTTGAGCAAAGTGCTTTTCATCGAGGTTGCTTGTTCATTATCGTCAAAATCGTCATCAGACCTGCTTTTAGTGTCAGAGACAGCCGGAATGGAGAGTTTTAAATGTCACAACCATTAAATGTGACAACGGGGCAATAAATTGCCCCGTTGCAGAATATGTGGATGCCCTTATACATCGTCTCCAGTTTGATGAAGCCGAAGCAATCATCGGGAGGATGAGACGAATAGCATCCATATATGTCCAAAATTGATGAACAACTCATCACAGCAGGACATAGGCGGTACCTCACTCAACGTGTCGCCCGATGTTTGATAATGTGTATTCACACGATATCGGTTTAGGTGGACGATAGGTACCAGTCTTAGGCATCATTCGATGGCTTATGAAGCGCATATTCCGCTTAACAGCGGGACTATCATAAAAAGGTGAATGAGCATCTGACAGTAATAATGCAGAAAGCGTGCCAAGTTTTAATTAATTTTATTAAATGATTGAATTTATTTACTATTTTATTTTAAAAAACCATCATATTCGAAAATCACGTAGTGACTGTGGCAGCATTTCCGCTGTTTTGTCGCCGTTTCCCGACACTGAACACCCATAAAAATAAAATCTATAAAAATCAATTGATTAAATGTCTCCTTTTTGAGACACACATTCAGGTGATTGTCTCAGTTTCCCGACAATAAAACTAAAAACCTTAATAATCATTGCTTTAACATTTATCCAATCAGCGTTTAACCATCGGACTCCCTACCGTCTGCCCCCCCTCAACTTATGCACGACAACTAAAATCACCATCACATCATAAATTATGAGATTTAATAATTGCAGCGAACGAGTCACGCTAATCACTCGGCTCTAGTCGCGATAAAAAATATCAGATAATGACTTTCATGATAAATCACGCTATTAACGCCATAATATGAGCACTTCCCCACGGAGGTATTATGCTGAAAATATCTAATACAATATTAGTTTCTATTTCACTCGGATTTATCATCACTTGCTTTAATGCTCATGCCGTAAAACCCACATACGCCATAATGGAGCAGGGTGCTAGTTTAGCGCCACTGGCCATGAACGCTGGAGACAGTGCCCTCCCAGAGTTCACAGTGAATGATGTCAGAAGCACCTATCACCTTGTAGAAAACAACGCCATAGTTGACTTTATTATAAGTTCCAATGAGTTCCTAAACTATTATGCTTATGTGAGAAGAAATAACGTTATCTATGGCGATGCATCAGGTTTTGTTAATAATCGTTCGGTTGGTGTCGCCATATTAGCTAAAGAGATGAGTATGGGACATTACGAACTGGTAATAGATGCTTATAATAATGATAAGCTTTCGGCAAATAAAACATTTACATTCTTGATAGTCCAATAACACAATAATTTGATAACGAAAAAATGAATAAGGGGTATCAGAGCAATACCCCTAAAATAGTTAACCCGGCTTAGCCTAATTGCTTACGTGCATTACGGAACATCCGCATCCACGGGCTATCCTCGCCCCACTCTTCGGGGTGCCACGAGTTACTGACCGTACGGAAGACGCGCTCAGGATGTGGCATCATGACTGTTGCCCGACCACTGGCACTGGTCACGGCCGTAATCCCGTTAGCTGAGCCGTTCGGGTTAGCCGGATATTGCTCGGTAACTGCGCCGTCATTATTTACAAAGCGCAATGCCACCAAGTTATTCTGTTCCAATGCAGCCAAATGCGCAGCATCACGCACTTCCACCAGCCCTTCGCCGTGTGAAACCGCAATAGGCATCCGTGAACCGACCATATCCTGCATAAACAGCGACGGGCTGCTCGCCACTTCAACCAGACTGAAGCGCGCTTCAAAGCGATCGGACAGGTTGCGAACAAATCGTGGCCAGTGCTCCGCGCCGGGAATCAATTCACGCAGGTTAGACATCATTTGGCAGCCGTTACAGACCCCCAACGCCAGTGTTTCAGGGTGATGGAAGAAGGCTTCGAACTCATCACGAACACGGTCATTGAACAGAATCGACTTCGCCCAGCCCTCACCCGCGCCCAAGACATCGCCGTAAGAGAAGCCGCCACAGGCCACTAAAGTCTGGAAGGCGCGCAAATCAGTGCGCCCAGCCAGCAGGTCACTCATATGCACATCGATAGCATCAAAACCGGCGCGGTGGAAAGCAGCGGCCATTTCAACGTGGGAGTTAACCCCTTGCTCACGAAGCACAGCCACTTTAGGTCGAGCTTGCTTGATGATGTACGGCGCGGCGATATCTTCAGCCGGATCGAAGGTCAGTTTCACATTCAAGCCAGGATCGCGTTCGTCCTGTTTCGCCTGATGCTCTTGATCCGCGCAATCCGGGTTATCCCGTAGACGCTGCATTTGCCAAGTGGTTTCAGCCCACCACAAACGCAGGGTGCTACGTTTTTCATGGTAAACCACCTCGGTGCCACGGCGAATAGCGAAAGTATCCCCCTCCACTGCCCGGCCCAGATAGTGAACACAATTTGCCAACCCATGGTCTGCCAGCACTTTCTCCACAGCAGCGCGCTGCTCGGCGCGCACCTGAATCACTGCACCCAACTCTTCATTGAACAATGCAGCCAGTGAATCGTTGCCTTGAGAGTGAATATCGACATCTATACCACAGTGACCGGCAAAGGCCATTTCAGCCAAGGTCACCAACAAACCGCCGTCAGAGCGATCGTGATAGGCCAACAGAGCCTGATCAGCCACCAAGCGCTGCATGGCGTTGAAGAAGCCCGCCAGTTGTTGCACATCGCGCACATCTGCTGGTTTATCCCCTAACTGGCGGTAGACCTGAGTCAGCGCAGTCGCACCCAATGCATTGTGGCCTGCGCCGAGATCAATCAGCAGCAGGGCATTGTCGCCTTTATCCATCCGCAATTGAGGTGTCACGGTATGGCGCACATCTTCGATGCGGGCGAAAGCAGTGATCACCAGTGACAGTGGTGAGGTCATTTCGCGCTGCTCGTCACCCTCCTGCCAGCGAGTTTTCATCGACATGGAGTCTTTGCCCACTGGAATGGTAATTTCCAGCGCCGGACAAAGCTCTTCGCCGACCGCGCGCACCGCATCATACAAACCAGCATCTTCACCGGGGTGGCCCGCTGCTGACATCCAGTTGGCCGACAGCTTAATGCGCTTTAGCTCACCAATTTGGGTGGCGGCGATATTGGTCAGTGCTTCACCGACCGCCAAACGAGCTGAGGCGGCAAAATCGAGCAGGGCCACGGGGGCGCGTTCGCCCAGCGACATCGCCTCGCCATAGTAGCTATCAAGGCTAGCACTGGTGACGGCGCAGTCAGCCACCGGGATCTGCCACGGGCCGACCATCTGGTCACGAGTGACCATGCCAGTGACGGTGCGGTCGCCAATGGTGATCAGGAAGGTTTTCTCTGCCACCGCAGGCAGGTGCATGACCCGTTTTACCGCATCGGCAATGGTGATATCCGCGCGTTGCAGCGCTTCACCTTTGGCCTGCAAGGTTTTGACGTCACGCAGCATTTTCGGCGTTTTACCCAGCAGCACATCCAGCGGCATATCAATGGGTTGATTATCGAAATGGCGGTCATTGAGGGTGAGATGTAACTCTTCAGTGGCTTCACCAATCACCGCGTAAGGGGCGCGTTCCCGGCGGCAAATCTGGTCAAACTGAGCCATCTGCGCGGGGGCGATCGCCATGACATAACGTTCCTGAGATTCGTTACACCACACTTCCAGCGGGCTCATGCCCGGCTCATCGTTCAAAATGTCACGCAGTTCAAAACGGCCACCCCGGCCGCCATCGCTGACCAGCTCTGGCATGGCGTTGGATAGACCGCCCGCGCCGACGTCATGGATAAACAGAATAGGGTTGTGGTCACCTAACTGCCAGCAGCGGTCAATCACTTCCTGACAGCGGCGTTCCATTTCTGGGTTATCGCGCTGTACCGAGGCAAAATCGAGATCCGCATCAGACTGACCGGAGGCCATAGAGGAAGCTGCACCGCCGCCCAGACCGATATTCATTGCCGGGCCGCCAAGTACCACCAGCTTAGCGCCGACAGTGATTTCGCCTTTTTGCACGTGATCCGCGCGGATATTACCAATCCCGCCCGCCAACATGATCGGCTTATGGTAGCCCCGTAGCTCAGTGCCGTTATGGCTGTTAACCCGCTCTTCATAGGTGCGGAAGTAGCCCAGCAGTGCTGGACGACCAAATTCGTTATTAAATGCGGCACCGCCCAAGGGGCCTTCAGTCATGATATCCAGCGCGGTGACGATCCGGTCTGGCTTGCCGAAATTCTCTTCCCATGGCTGTTCGAAGCCAGGAATTCGCAAGTTAGAGACGGAGAAGCCCACCAAACCCGCTTTCGGTTTCGCGCCACGCCCAGTGGCACCCTCATCACGGATTTCTCCGCCGGAGCCAGTCGCCGCCCCCGGCCATGGCGAAATTGCCGTCGGGTGGTTGTGGGTTTCCACTTTCATCAGAATATGGGCTTCTTCCTGATGGTAGCCATAAACGCCATTATCTGGTGCAGCAAAGAAGCGCCCGACCTGAGAACCTTCCATCACCGCTGCATTGTCTTTATAAGCAGACAGCACGTAATCCGGCGTGTGTTCAAAGGTGTTTTTGATCATTTTGAACAGTGTTTTAGGTTGAGCAACACCGTCGATAATCCAATCTGCGTTAAAAATCTTATGGCGGCAGTGCTCAGAGTTTGCCTGAGCAAACATATACAGTTCGATATCCGTCGGGTTGCGCCCAAGCCCAGTAAAGGCGGCCAGCAGATAATCAATTTCATCCGATGCCAGTGCCAGACCCAATTTCGTATTGGCCTGCTCCAGTGCACTGCGGCCCTGCGCCAGAATATCCACCCGTTGTACCGGAGCGGGCTGGTGATGAGAGAAAAGTTGTTCTGCTTGCTGCAAATCGGTGAATACCGTCTCCATCATGCGGTCATGTAGCAGCGCCGACAGTTGTTGCCATTGGCTCTCATTCAGATTCGGGCCTTGAATATAGAAAGCCAAACCCCGCTCCAGACGCAGAACTTGTGGTAATGCACAGTTGTGCGCGATATCAGTGGCTTTGGAAGACCACGGAGAGATGGTTCCCGGTCTTGGGGTCACCAGCAGTAAACGCCCTTTTGGCGCGTGCTCAGGGAGAGAGGGTCCATACTTAAGCAGCCGCTGGAGTCTGGCATGTTCATCAGCACTCAGGGGTGCGCTAACATCGGCAAAGTGAACATATTCGGCGTAGATATCACTCACCGGCAGGTGAGCATCCTGACAACGGGACAGCAGTTTGGTAATACGAAAAGCCGACAAAGCGGGCGAACCACGCAGTATTTCCATAATCTAAGTTTCTCTCGTCTTCGAAGCGACTGGACCAGCACTTCATTGGGCGCAGCATTTATTGGTGCAATGACTGGGGGAAAACGCGCGCCATTATAGTGAATCTAAGCCGCCGACGAAACCGTTTGCGTAGCTATTATTCATAATTGCGTCAGAAACTGCGGTTAAGGTTATCGGCTGCTTACCGCAGAAATAAGCTCGCAATAAAGTTGCACAGTGACGATTTGTTGCGCAAAATGCCACTCCACTGGGGATTTAACCATGTCGATCTTCGCTTCACGACACATAGATAAAGAGCGCTGCCGAGAGATAACTATTTGACGCGCATAAAATTAAATTACTTTGTTATCGCTGTCGTTGCCTTACTTTTGGCCCTCGCGCTGTGGCCCAATATTCCTTGGCGCAATGGTCAGGAGGGGCAACTCGATCGCATAAAAGCCAGTGGTGAACTGCGAGTTAGCACAATTAGTTCACCGCTGATCTACACGCCCGGAAAAGATGGCCCTTCCGGCCTCGACTATGAGCTGGCAAAGCGTTTTGCTGATTATCTGGGGGTCAAGCTGGTCATGACCCCGCGCCATAATATTGACGATCTGTTTGATGCTTTAGATAGCAATGATGCCGATATGCTGGCTGCCGGGCTGATTTATAACCGTGAGCGTCTCAATCGGGCGCGCACTGGCCCTGCCTACTATTCCGTCTCGCAACAGTTGGTCTACCGGGTGGGCACACCGCGACCAAAATCATTCAGTGATCTGAAAGGGCAACTGATCGTCGCCTCCGGTTCAGCTCACATGACCACGCTAAAACAGCTCAAGCAGAGCAAGTATCCCGACCTTAACTGGGGATCGTCCGTTGATCGCTCAGGAAAAGAGTTACTGGAGCAAGTGGCTGACGGCAAACTCGACTATACCCTCGGTGATTCCATCACCATCGCCCTGCTGCAACGCATTCACCCACAGTTGGCGGTCGCCTTTGATGTGACGGATGAAGAGCCCGTGACGTGGTATTTCCGCAAAGGCAGTGATGATAGCCTGTATGCGGCGATGCTCGATTTCTACAGCCAGATGGTGGAGGACGGCAGTTTGGCGCGGCTAGAGGAGAAATATCTCGGCCACGTCGGCAGCTTTGATTATGTCGATACCAAAACCTTCCTGTCCGCCATCGACAATGTGCTGCCCACCTTCCGGCCACTGTTTGAAAAACATGCGGGCGATATCGATTGGAAGTTGTTGGCCGCCATTGCTTATCAGGAATCACACTGGAACCCGCAAGCCACCTCACCGACCGGCGTGCGGGGGTTGATGATGCTCACCCGCGCTACCGCAGATGGTTTAGGGGTCAAAGACCGGGTTGATCCCGAAGAGAGCATCAGAGGCGGCTCTGTTTATTTACAGCGACTGATGCAAAAAGTGCCGGAAACCATCCCCGAAGATGAGCGCATTTGGTTCGCGCTGGCGGCCTACAATATGGGTTATGGTCATATGCTGGATGCACGCCGCCTCACCAAAAACCAGAATGGCAATCCAGACAGTTGGGTTGATGTCAAAATGCGGCTCCCCATGCTGAGCCAAAAACGCTACTACCCAAGCACCACCTATGGCTACGCCCGTGGTCACGAAGCCTATAATTACGTCGAGAACATCCGCCGTTATCAGGTGAGTTTGGTGGGATATTTGCAGGAAAAAGAGAAAAAAGCAGCCCAACATGCCGCGATCGAGGCGGAGTTGGGGAGAGCCTACCCGGTGGTCGCCCCCGGCTGGTCAATCAATAACTAGCCTTCATTCTATATATCAAGCTATCGCGATATCACGCTATCGCGCACGGGTTAATTTTCGTCCAGAGAGTTCCGTTGCGCGATTTTCAATGCCTTCTGCTGCTCCCGCCGCAGGCGAAAAAAGGCACTCAACTGATGGGAACAGGCGTCAGCCAGCACGCCAGCACTGATCTCGACCTGATGATTCATCCCTGGATGGCGTAAAATATCCACCAGCGATCCCGCCGCCCCAGTTTTCAGATCATTCGCACCATACACCAAGCGGCGAATCCGGCTGTGCACCATCGCCCCGGCGCACATCACGCAAGGTTCCAAGGTCACATATAAGGTGGCTTCCAGCAGGCGATAATTCTGCACCGCCTGCCCACCTTGGCGTAGCGCCATGATCTCTGCATGAGCGGTGGGATCATTATCGCGAATGGAGCGATTCCAACCTTCGCCAATCACCTGATTATCCAGCACCAACACGGCACCCACCGGAACTTCACCCTCTTCCTGCGCGCGCAGGGCCAGCGTCATTGCGCGCTGCATCCAGTACTCATCACTGTACTCAGCGGCCGACACACATTCAGAAGATAAATTATTATCAGCAGACACATTAACCTCTCTGGTCCTTTTGCGGCGTGCATTATACACAGCTAACGATAGCCGCTACACCCGTTATCCCCACGATCACCTCGCGAGATACAGATAAAGTAGCTCAATAGAGGATGATCGGTTAATGTTTCGCCTAGATAGAAAACGTATCTGACCGAAAGGATACGCCCTGATATGAGTGTTCTCTGATAATGGAAGCCAGATAAATGAAGCTCAGCAAGAAAAATGCCGCGATTGTGCGCAAAACCCTCAATGGATGGGCCAATGAAGGGGTGATCCCCGAGGAAGAGCATCAGCGCTTAATCAACCACATTGATATTCAGCCTTTTGACTGGCGCAGGCTAGCCGGTTATGCCTTCCTCGCGGCACTGGCGTCACTGGTTATCGCCATTGGCAGCTTAATGGCCGACACTTTCCTGTTGGCTTGGATTAGCCAATTTTTCCGCTTTGATCCGCCGATTCGGGTCATCGTCACCGGGGTTTTAGCCGCCCTTTTTTATGCTTGGGGCTTTCGCCGCCGTCGGCAAGATCCCAGTAAAATCTACAGCAATGAGGCGATATTGTTCCTCGGCGTCATAATGACGGCTGCCGCCATCGGCCAACTCGGTCTCTGGCTGGATAATGGCAGCGGGCGGTACTCCGTGCTATTGCTGCTCGGCACCCTTATCTATGGCGTGGTGGGTTGGTTAGGCCGCTCACCGCTGGTGTGGCTATTTGCCCTACTCTCGCTGGGGAATGCCTTTGGCGCGGAAACCGGCTATGCCTCGGGTTGGGGTGCTTATTGGTTGGGCATGAACTTCCCACTGCGCTTTATCGCCTTTGGCTTGCTGCTTTGCGCAGCCGCGCTGGCGTTGCAACCGCAACTGGCCATACGCCGACTCGATCGTGTGTCGCAGGCGATGGGGCTGCTCTACCTGTTTATCGCCTTATGGATACTGTCTATTTTTGGCAATTACGGTGACATTGAGCACTGGTATCAGACCCGCCAAATAGAGCTGATGCACTGGAGTTTACTGTTTGCCATCGCCGCCGGAGCCGCTATCTGGCTGGGGTTAAAACGGGATGATGCGATGTTGCGCGGCTTTGGCCTGACATTCCTCGCTATCAACCTGTATACCCGCTTCTTTGAGTTTTTCTGGGATGCGATGCCAAAAACCCTGTTCTTCCTGCTGCTGGGCATCAGTTTATGGTTGCTGGGAAGACATGCTGAGCGGATCTGGCAGCTCGGCCACCATGACAATGATGTCACCCACTAAGGGCCGAACCCATTAACGTGGCGAATAGTAGCAGCTGTCTTTATTCCAGTTGCTGCAATTCGCCCGTTTTACTGACCCGCCAGCGATGCTCGCAGAAGTGCAATAGCGGGTTATCCTGCTTACTGTCGCTGTATCCACTGTAGAGTTTCAGCGGCGAACCCAAGCGCTGCTCCAGTTGTACCACTTTCTCTGGCCCTAAACAGCGCAGGGGCAGCACCCACCCTCCATTGCGCCGTGCCATGCGGCTGCCCACCAGCCGTAAGCGGTGAATAAAGGCTGAATCATGGTAAACCTGTTCGACCAGTCGTTGCGGCGAACCAGTAATCAACCAGACCTCGGCGTCACTGCTCTCCAGATATTCGCGCAACCGCATCACCACCACGGGAAACGCGGTGACTTTCTGCCGAAATGCCTTCACAAAGCGCAACTCCAAATCTTTTAGATGGGCTTCACGCCGCCCAAAAGTCGCCGCCCACAGCAATAGACTCATCGGCCAGCGGGCGCAGCGCCCCCCAACCAGCAATCCCAGCCCAATCACAGGTAGTAGCGGGATCACCAGCAACAGATTCAGTGGCAGGTGGCGCAACAAAAACCGCAAAAAGCTGCCAAACATATCCTGCTGATGCAAAGTGCCATCTAAATCAAAAAAGACCACGCGTTTGGCACTGGCGACTTGCGGCTCGCGTGCGGCCTTAGAATCAGTGTCAGCTTGCTCAAAGGGGGATGTGGCCTGCTCTGCACTCAAAAGTTACTCCTCAGGGTCATTGAATCCCATAAACCAAGTAAATAGAAAACCTGCCAGTATGGTGACAACCATAGCCACTAAATACAACATCACTTTACCAGTGACGATAGTCAGCGCCAGTGGTAAGCCGGAAATACCAAACGTAATCACGGTCGCCACTTTCCAATAACTGATCAGTGCCCCGCCGACCGCGCCTCCTAAGCAAGCCGCAATGAAAGGTTTGCCCAGCGGCAAGGTGACACCGAAAATCAGCGGCTCACCGATGCCCAGAATCCCCACGGGCAACGCCCCTTTGATCACTTTTTTCAATCGACTATTCCGGGTTTTCATTAGCACCGCCAACGCGGCCCCCACCTGCCCGACCCCCGCCATAGCCAAAATCGGCAGCAGTGGATTGGCTCCGTGAGCCTGAACCAGCTCCACATGAATAGGCACTAGCCCTTGATGCAGCCCGGTCAATACCAGTGGCAGGAAGAAACCAGACAACAGCGCCCCCACCAGCAAACCGCCATGATCAATCGCCAAATTGACACCATGAGTGATGCCCTCGGAAATATAGCCGCCCAGTGGCTGCAAAATCACAATCGCCAGTGAGGCGGTAATCAGAGTGGTCAGCAGTGGGTTGACGATAAGCTCGATGGACTCCGGTAAGCGCTGGCGTAGCCACTTCTCCAGCCAGCACATTAAGGCCACCACCAGTAACACAGCAATCACACCGCCGCGCCCTGGCTGCAATGGTTCGCCGAATAGGGTGATTTGCGCCAGTGCCGGGCTGGTCAGAATCCCCGCCATCACCCCGCCCATCGCCGCTGAGCCGCCAAAGACCTTGGCCGCATTGACCCCCACCAGAATATTCATAATGGCAAAAACCGCGCTACCGAAAATGGCCAGCAGGCCAAGCAGATTCGGGTATTGCAGCGCCAGATCTCCTGAGATATCAGGTCGTTTCAGCAGGTTTACTATCCCCATAATCAAACCTGATGCGATAAATGCAGGGATGATCGGGATGAATATGTTAGCCAGTTGCCTTAAGGCTTCACTCATCGGGGCGGCATATTTGGCCTTGGCCTGCGCCTTATTACGGCTGATATCATCCAGAGACACCGCAGTGTCATCTCTCTGGCTTTTCAACAAGGTACGCATACGATCAACCACTTTTGACGCCGCACCGGGGCCAACAATCAGCTGATGCTGATCCCCCTGCTTGATGTAACCCTTTACGCCCTCCAACTGCTTAAGCAGCACCAAATCCGGCAGTTGCTCATCTTTCACCACAATGCGCACCCGGGTCATGCAGTTCTCAAGTTTGAGAATATTCCCTTCGCCACCAATGCCCGCAAGTATTTGTGTTGCCAATATGGTTGACTTATCCATCGCCGATCCTCTGAGAGTGAGTCTTACAATGCTGCGCGCAAATAGCCCTGATGCTGCTGGAGATCCTGACGGGCCTGCTCGGCGCTCACCCCTTTCAGAATCATCAAAATGGCGGGTTTCACTTCAAATTCAGTTTGTGACAGTGCATTTTCAGCCTCCGCGCGGCTGGCTCCGGTAGCCTCAACCACAATGCGGCAAGCACGATCGACCAGCTTCACATTGGTCGCTTTCACATCCACCATTAGATTTTGGTAAACCTTACCCAACCTGACCATCGCCCCGGTGGATAGCATATTCAGTACCAATTTCTGCGCCGTACCCGACTTCATTCGGGTGGAACCGGTCAGCGCTTCCGGCCCGACCACGGGTGAGATGGCAACCAATGCTTCCTGCGCGATAGGGGAGTCTGGATTACAGGAGATGGCCGCCGTCGGGCAGCCAAGTTGCCGGGCATAGCGCAGAGCACCAATGACATAGGGGGTACGGCCCGAGGCTGCCAGACCCACCACCATATCGGTTGCGGTAAGATTTAAATCTTGCAGATCCCGCATCCCGAGCGCCATATCATCTTCGGCCCCTTCTACGGCTTTGAGTAACGCACTGGGGCCGCCCGCAATTAAGCCAATCACCATGCCATGAGGCACACCAAAGGTCGGTGGGCATTCCGAGGCATCCAGAACCCCGAGCCGGCCGCTAGTTCCAGCCCCCAGATAGATCAGCCGCCCGCCCTGCTTGAGTGCCTCGGCTGCCAGATCAACCGCCTGCGCAATCGCCGGTAAAACCAAGCGAATGGCCTCCGGCACTTTGCGATCCTCATCATTAATGCAGGTCAGCATCGCCAGCGTAGAGAGTTTGTCCAACTCCATAGTGGCCGGATTACGACTTTCAGAAATTAACATGCCCAGATTCATGATTTGTTCCTCGTTGAATTTTTAATTCAAAAATATTTATTTATAATTGAATATAATATTCATTAAAGCGACTGTTTTCTTGTCGCATTCATCGGATGATCACAAAAAAAGGGTGTTATGCTCGCTAACTTAGCCTTTGCCCTCTGTTTTTATGGGTATTCTTAACCCGCATGGCAAAATAGCTTCCCTTATTCAGGAACTGATTTATGAGCACTCTTCTACGTATCCGCCAGCTCTACCCGACGCTGGCACAAAATGACCGCAAGCTGGCCGACTTTCTGCTGACCAATCCTGAGCAGGCACGCCATCTGAGTTCGCAGCGATTGGCGTTGCAGACCGGTGTCAGTCAATCTGCGGTGGTCAAATTTGCTCAGAAATTAGGCTACAAAGGCTTTCCGGCTCTGAAGCTGGCACTGAGCGAGGTGGTCGCCGCACCAGCGCAGGCCGTCACACTTCACAACCAAATTCTGAGTACCGATAGCTTAAAAACCGTCGGCGAAAAGCTATTGAGTGAAAAAGCCGCCGCACTGCGGGCGACACTGGATATCAACAGTGAACAGCGCCTCACCCAAGCATTAGAGATGCTGCGGGCAGCACGACGTATTATCTTGACCGGTATTGGTGCATCTGGGCTGGTGGCGAAAGATCTTGCCTATAAGCTGTTAAAAATTGGCGTGATGGCGGTATCGGAAACGGATATGCATGCCCAGTTGGCCGCCGTGCAAGCATTAGATTCGCGGGATTTGCTGTTGGCGATCTCCTTTAGCGGTGAACGCCGAGAGATCAATCTGGCCGCTGAAGAGGCACAGCGGTGTGGTGCTAAGGTACTGGCACTGACCAGCTTCTCCCCCAACAGTTTGCAACAGCGCGCTGACCATTGCCTGTATACCATCTCAGAAGAGCCAGCCATTCGCAGTGCCGCGATATCTTCAAGCACCGCGCAATATGCCCTGACGGACCTGCTGTTTATGGCGATGATTCAGCAAGATCTTGAAAGCGCTCAGGATCACATTAAGCACAGTGCGGCACTGATGAAAAAACTGGTCTAAGGAGTTCAGAGGCGTATAATCCTCCGCTGTTCAGAATACCCGACCTAAGGTAAGAAAATCATGGCCCTGTTGATCACTCGTAAATGCATTAATTGCGACATGTGCGAGCCGGAATGCCCTAACGAGGCAATTTCCATGGGTGCGGAAATCTATCAGATTGACCCGATGCGCTGTACGGAATGTGTGGGTCATTACGAAACGCCAACTTGCCAGTTGGTCTGCCCAATTGATAATACGATATCGATCGATCCTGCTTGGGTTGAGTCTAACGAGCAGCTGTGGGATAAGTTTGTCCAACTGCATCACGCCGATCGTTTGTAGCCTTTGCGACTCCCCAATACTGTGAATGATCAGTGCCTCCGTGGAAGCACTGGTCACAAATCAACTCAAAACCGCGTTAAACAAACAGGCTGATCAGCAGCACCATCCCCAAGCCAACCACCGAGTTAGTCAACTCCAGCAAGCCCCAAGTTTTCAGCGTGTCTTTAATCGACAGCTCAAAATACCCTTTAAACAGCCAGAATGAAGCATCATTAATATGGGTGAAGGTGTTAGAACCTGCCGCCGTTGCTAGCACCAACAGCGCCGGATCGACCGAGGTAATGGTGTGGGTGACGGGGTCCATGACAGCGGCACCAATAATCCCCGCTGCGGTCATGGCCGACACCACACCTTGCCCAGTTGATAGGCGAATAAGCACCGTAATCAGCCAGGCCATGATATAAGGTGATACCCCACCCGCTGACATCAGCATACCGATGGTATCGCCAATGCCAGTATCAATGATGACCTGTTTTAGCGCCCCACCCGCACCGATGATCAAGATGACCATCGCAATCCCTTTTACCGCCCCTTCAAAGGAGTGCATCACCCATTCCATCTTATGACCGCGCCCAGTGCCGAAAAGAACAAAGGCGACCAGCATCGCGATAAACATGGCAATAGGTGACGAACCAAGGAAGTTGAGGAGGGTGTACGATGTCGTCCCTTTAACCAACCAGATGTTAGCAATGGTCGTGAAAATCATAATAAAAGCAGGGATGAGCGGAACCAAAATTGAGGTGCTAAACGACGGTAAATTATTTTCATCCAGCGGGTTTTCTGCCTTCAGGAACGTCGGTACTGGCCGCTCCAGATTGCCAAGGAATTTCGGCAAAATTAGTCCCGCACAGATAACTGAAGGGATGGCAACCAGCACGCCGTAGATATAAACCATCCCCATATCAGCACCATACGCACTAACAAGGGCAACTGGCCCCGGCTGTGGTGGGAAAAGGGAGTGCGCAGTCGTCGCAGCAGCAACGGCGGGGATCGCCAACTTCAGGAATGGGATCTTGGCTTCAACCGCGATAGCAATGATCAAGGGTGCCAAAATGATAAAGGCAACTTCATAGAACATAGCCAAACCAAAGATCAGGCCAATGATGATGACGGCAAACTCGACATACTTAAGCCCAAACCGACGCAACAGAGTCTGAGCTATCTGATGAGCGGCACCAGAGTCGACCATCAGCTTGCCGATCACCGCACCAAAGACGACGATGATAGCCAGTTCACCGAGCGTCCCCCCAAACCCCGCTTTAATGGTATGCAGAAGTTTGAGCAGATCCATCCCGGCGAGAGTTCCCACCAACAGTGCCGCTAACAGCAATGCAATCATTGAGTTAATTTGATAGCGGATATTGAGCAGTAGCATCAAGCCAATGCCCAATACCACCCATAGGATATTAATCCATTCCATCTTTTATTTTCCCCAGAGGTTAATTATCAATGTCTTCAAGTATCACTATTTTTATATTGGTCAGGCCAAATTAAGTGATTTTTAGTTGGCAGAAGATCACATTCATACTGGAGTTTTTGCTTTAACCCCACACTCTTGCGATCAAGCCGTTCATTGCATCCAATAATTTGGTATTACAAGTACCACTTACTGGGCGACCAAATGAAGTATTGGTTAACCAACTTGTCGGACAGATCGCAAAATTAAGATTTATTGCAAAATAAAGACTTATTACAAAAAGTTTTTACACCCTGATGCGGATTGAGAAACGGAGAGCGGGATGGGAGTGATAGGAGTGATGAGTTAGGGTCGGGTTGAATAGGGCTAGGTTGGATGGGATAAGTCACAAAAAAGGAGCGGCATTTTCATGCTCGCTCCTTAATGCTTATTAGCAGCCTCTTGGCAGCAATAGGTAATCTTAGCTTTCAATGATCACAGTGGCACAGGCATAGCGCCGCTCATCCGCTAAAGTAACATGCAGGGATTTGACCCCTAGCTCGGCTGCCAATTCTGCCGCCCGTTGATGCAAATGCAGTGTCGGCTTACCCAATGCATCGTTAATCACTTCAAACTGATTAAACGCCAGACCATTACGGATGCCAGTGCCAAATGCTTTGGCCGCCGCTTCTTTGACCGCAAAACGTTTAGCCAGAAAACGGATGGGTTGCTGATGCTGCTGATAATGTTGCCATTCGGATGGACTCAGGATACGCCGTGCCAATCTGTCACCGCTACGTTCAACCACGGCCTCTATCCTTGAAATCTCAACAATATCAGTACCTAAGCCAAGAATAGCCATTAACGACGCGCTTCCCGCATCAACACTTTCATATCGCCAACCGCAGCGGCAAGCCCGGTCATCACTGCCTGACCAATAATAGCATGGCCAATATTCAGCTCCTGGATTTCAGGTAAGGCGGCGATGGGTTGCACATTGTGGTAAGTCAGGCCATGGCCTGCATTGACCTTCAGCCCTTTGCTGGCCGCATAAGTCGCGGCTTTCGTGATCCGCACTAACTCGGCCTGACGCGCTAAATCAGTAATGGCATCGGCATAAGCGCCGGTATGGATTTCAATATAAGGTGCACCCACGGTAACAGCCGCATCAATCTGGCGCATATCTGCATCAATAAATAGTGATACCAAAATGCCCGCCTCAGCTAATCTGCTGACGGCTATCGTCATTTTGTCAATTTGCCCGGCGACATCCAGACCACCTTCGGTCGTCACTTCCTGACGTTTTTCCGGCACCAAACAGCAAAAGTGGGGTTGTAACTCACAGGCGATCCCCACCATTTCATCCGTGACGGCCATTTCCAGATTCATGCGGGTCTGGATGGTCTGACGTAAGATACGCACATCGCGATCCGTGATATGGCGACGATCTTCACGTAAATGCACCGTAATGCCGTCGGCACCGGCTTGTTCGGCGATAAACGCGGCCTGAATAGGATCAGGGTAAATGGTTCCACGTGCATTTCGTAATGTCGCAATGTGATCAATATTAACGCCCAGCAACAAATCAGCCATGACAGCCCTCCCGTTATGGATGCATCTTGATTAGGTCAATAAGCACGCAAAAAGCCTGCTATGAAACGCATAAGTGCCTCGCAGTTTACACTGAGTAGACGGGCGGCAATAAGTGAAAATTGGCGATGGAGAGTTTAAATAATGTCGGAACGCACTAGGTTAAGGGTTCAACCGGTGGCTTAATCACGAATTGGCGGAACAGTTCACGACTTTTTAGCGGCTTACCGCCCAGATAGGGTTTCAGCGCAATGCGGGTAAATCGTTTGGCAGCACGCAGAGTGTCGGCATCAGGAAATTCACGATGAGCCAAGGCCAGCAATTGGCGGCCGGTAAAGCTGTAATGGTCGATCACCAGACTGGCGATAAAACCTTTTTCTTCCCGATAGCGGTAGGTCATGGTCTCCGATACGGGCTGCCCGCTGCCTGAACAATGAAGAAAATCAACGCCATAGCCAAGGTGAGCCAATATCGCCAATTCAAACTGGCGTAATGCATATTCAGGCGTTCCATCACTGCCAGCCAATGATTGCAAACAGTGCAGATAGTCGAAGAATAAGGCAGAGTAATTGGTTTGGTGTTCTAACACCCGAGAAAGCAGCTCATTGACATATAAGCCGCTGTACAACATAGAGCCGCTCAATGGGAGAGCTAACGATACTGGCTCGGCACTGCGTAATGTTTTGACCTCACCTCGTCCGCTCCAGCGAACCAGTAAAGGCGTAAAAGGCTGCAAGCAGCCTTTTAGATTGGATCGGCGACCCCGCGCACCTTTTGCCAATACCCGCATGCGGCCTTCTCCTTCAGTGAATAGATCCAGCATCAAACTGGTTTCACTGTAAGGTCGCCCATGCAGGACAAATGCGCGTTGCCAACCGTCCATCGGCGGCCTTACTTCAGGTCGTCGGTATAGCCTAAGCTGCGCAATGCACGTTCGTCATCTGCCCAGCCTGATTTCACTTTCACCCACAGCTCAAGATGCACTTTAGCCTCGAACATTTTTTCCATGTCCTGACGGGCTTCAATACCGATCGTCTTGATTTTTGTACCTTTGTTGCCGATGACCATTTTTTTCTGGCCTTCGCGCTCGACCAAAATCAAACCGTGGATGTTATAACCACCGCGTTCATTGGGTACGAACTGTTCAATCTCAACCGTCACTGAGTAAGGTAACTCCTCACCCAAAAAGCGCATCAGTTTTTCACGAATGATCTCTGACGCCATAAAACGCTGGGAGCGGTCAGTGATGTAATCTTCTGGGAAGTGATGTTCAGCTTCCGGCATAAGCTTGCGCACAATGCTAGCAATAGTATCCACATTCATCCCTTTCTCCGCAGAGATCGGCACAACATCGAGGAAATTCATCTGCTGGCTTAAGAACTGGATATGTGGCAACAGCTTGCTTTTATCGGTGACGTTATCAACTTTGTTGATCGCCAATAATACTGGGCAATCTAAGCTGCGCAGCTTATTGACCACCATTTCGTCGTCGGCAGTCCAATTGGTGCCTTCAACCACAAAAATTACCAACTCCACATCACCGAGAGAGCTGCTTGCCGCGCGATTCATTAAGCGGTTAATGGCGCGTTTTTCTTCAATATGCAGCCCTGGGGTATCAACATAAATGGCCTGATATGGCCCTTCAGTATGGATACCCATAATACGGTGGCGTGTGGTTTGTGGTTTACGTGAAGTGATGGAGATCTTTTGCCCCAACAATTCATTCAGCAAGGTAGATTTGCCCACATTCGGACGACCTACAATTGCAATAAAACCACAATACGTTTTTTCTACTTCGCTCATTCAAGCTCCAACTGTTTCAGCGCTTGTTCCGCTGCCGCCTGCTCAGCTTTACGTCGACTTGAGCCAGTACCTATTACTGGTTCATTCAAGCCACTCACCTGGCAGTGGATAGTAAATTCCTGATCATGTGCTTCACCGCGAACCTGCACAACCAGATAAGAAGGCAATGGCAGATGACGGCCCTGCAAATACTCTTGTAGGCGCGTTTTTGGGTCTTTCTGCTTATCACCGGGGCTGATTTCCTCTAATCGACTGCGATACCAGTCAAGAATCAGCCGTTCAATCATATGTATATCGCTATCTAAGAATATACCGCCAATCAAGGCTTCTACCGTGTCCGCTAAAATTGATTCGCGGCGAAAACCACCACTCTTCAATTCGCCCGGCCCGAGGCGTAAACATTCACCAAGGTCAAACTCACGGGCCATTTCGGCGAGGGTATTGCCTCTGACCAATGTTGCACGCATCCGGCTCATATCCCCTTCGTCAACACGGGGGAAACGGCGATACAGCTCATTGGCGATAACAAAACTTAATATAGAGTCACCCAGGAACTCCAAACGCTCATTGTGTTTGCTACTGGCGCTACGATGAGTCAGTGCTTGCAGCAAGAGCTCCTGCTGTTGAAAAGTGTAGCCCAGCTTCCGCTGTAGCCTGTTTATTACGATGGGGTTCATGAGTTACCAATAGATCAAGAATGCGTCAAAAACTACAGCATACGGAACAGGTCTGATCCACCAAAAATATCAGGACAAAACTGTTTCGTTTGCAGTGGCCCCCATAAAAGAGCCAACTTTTATCGCTCGAAAGTATATTCTACAACGAGTGGAAATATAATGCTGCGTTTAAATACCCTGCTCACCTGAACTCATCGCGGTATTACCAGCGGCCACACACCCGAATCACTGACATTTATCAGATCATCGGGATGTGTTAACAACAACTGACGACTACGCCAATGACTTTGGGCCGCCGATATTAATGAACGCCACCAATCCGACTTAAACGTACGCCCGTTGGCCATTCACCTTCTTGCTTTTCAAAACTCATCCAAATAGCCGTAGCCTTACCCACCAGATTACGCTCTGGCACAAAGCCCCAGTAACGGCTATCTGCGCTATTATCGCGATTGTCGCCCATCATAAAGTAATGACCTTCCGGCACCACCCAAACCCCGAGAGGCTGATTAGGCTGCTGATAATAGCCACCAATCTGATCCTGACGCCCTGGCACTGTCAGAATATGGTGTGCAACCGTGCCTAACGTCTCACTACGTTCACGCAGACGCACACCACCGTCAGGTACAGCCTGATTGGTCGGGATCTGGAAGAAGCCAGCAGAAGTCTCGCCATTACCGCTATAGCGGAATGTCTGCACAAAATCACTTGGTTCAGACGGGCTGTAAGTAATCGGTAACGCGCTATCGCAAGAAGTACCGGTATTGCACGCAGGCTGAACCGTCACTTCTTTGCTAATTGGATTATAGCTAACACGGTCACCCGGTAAACCCACCACCCGCTTGATATAATCTACTCGCGGATCTAGCGGATATTTAAACACGGCAATATCGCCACGTTTTGGATGCCCAGTAGGGATCAGCGTAGTTTGCGTTATCGGATCTTTAATACCGTAAGCAAACTTCTCAACCAGAATGAAATCACCAATCAATAGCGTGGGCATCATCGAACCAGACGGAATCTGGAAAGGTTCGTAAATAAACGAACGCACGATAAATACCAGTGCCAATACCGGGAAAACGGAAGCACAAGTCTCAATCCAGCCGGGTTGTCTCGCCGCCTGTGATAATGTTTTATTATCTACCGCGTCACCCGCCTGAGCCTTGATTTCCGCAGTTTGTGCGTGTACTGCGGCAATTTTCGCCTGACGTGCCGGGCCCCATTTAAACCGCTCGAAGCACCAGATAATCCCTGTCAACAGCGTTGCTATCGCTAAAATCAAAGCGAACATATTAGCCATCAAAACTCCTTATTTACTGTCTTTTCCGACGTGCAGAATAGCCAGGAAAGCCTCTTGCGGTAATTCAACGTTACCGACCTGCTTCATACGTTTCTTACCATCTTTCTGTTTCTGCAGAAGTTTTTTCTTACGGCTAACGTCACCGCCATAACACTTCGCCAGTACGTTTTTACGTAGCTGTTTCACTGTTGAACGGGCAATGATGTGGTTGCCGATAGCAGCCTGAATCGCAATATCGAATTGCTGGCGTGGGATCAGCTCTTTCATTTTCTCAACCAGATCACGGCCACGGTACTGCGCATTGTCGCGATGGGTAATCAAGGCCAATGCATCCACTCGTTCATTATTGATTAATACATCAACACGAACCATATCAGAGGTCTGGAAGCGTTTGAAATTGTAATCCAGTGAAGCATAGCCGCGAGAGGTTGATTTCAGGCGATCGAAGAAATCAAGGACCACTTCAGCCATTGGAATTTCATACGTCAATGCAACTTGGTTACCGTGGTAAACCATGTTGGTCTGCATACCACGCTTTTCGATACACAATGTGATGACGTTACCCAGATACTCCTGTGGCAACAGCATATGGCATTCAGCAATCGGCTCGCGCAGCTCTTCAATATTGTTCAGAGCGGGTAGCTTGGAAGGGCTATCAACATAAACCGTTTCCTGATTGGTGGTGATCACTTCGTAAACCACTGTCGGTGCCGTGGTGATAAGTTCCAGATCGTATTCGCGCTCCAAACGTTCCTGAATGATTTCCATATGCAGCAAGCCAAGGAAACCACAACGGAAACCAAAGCCTAGTGCCGTCGAGCTTTCTGGTTCATAGAACAAAGAGGCATCATTCAGGCTTAACTTGCCGAGCGCATCACGGAAGGCTTCATAATCATCAGAGCTAATCGGGAACAGACCCGCGTAGACCTGTGGCTTAACTTTCTTAAAACCGGGTAATGATTTCTCTGCTGGGTTGCGAGTTAATGTCAAGGTATCGCCGACGGGCGCACCGAGAATATCTTTAATCGCACAGACCAACCAACCCACTTCACCGCAGTTCAGCACATCACGATCAATACGTTTTGGCGTGAAAATACCCAAGCGCTCAGCGTTATAGCTCTGACCGGTACTCATTACCTTAACTTTATCGCCTTTGCGCAATGAGCCGTTCTTGATACGGATTAATGACACCACACCTAAATAGTTATCAAACCAAGAGTCGATGATCAGTGCCTGCAATGGCCCCTCAGGATCACCTTTTGGTGGTGGGATATCACGCACTAAACGCTCAAGAATATCAGGCACACCGACACCCGTTTTGGCTGAGCAACGAACAGCATCAGTCGCATCAATGCCAACGATATCTTCGATCTCTTCAGCAACGCGTTCAGGATCAGCAGCAGGCAGGTCGATTTTGTTCAGAACCGGAACAACTTCCAGATTCATTTCCATTGCGGTGTAGCAGTTTGCCAGCGTCTGTGCTTCAACGCCCTGCCCTGCATCAACCACCAACAGAGCCCCTTCACAAGCCGCCAAAGAGCGGGAAACTTCATAAGAGAAGTCAACGTGTCCGGGGGTATCAATAAAGTTGAGTTGATAGGTTTGACCATCCTTCGCGTGATAATCAAGGGTCACACTTTGTGCCTTGATGGTAATACCACGCTCGCGCTCCAGATCCATAGAATCGAGCACTTGAGCGGCCATTTCACGCTCAGATAATCCGCCACAAATCTGAATAATACGGTCCGACAGTGTCGATTTACCGTGGTCGATATGGGCAATAATAGAAAAGTTTCTTATGTGCTTCATTTATATGAATTTTTCTCTAGTCGTTGTCTTTAATTAATTATTGGTGGACACAGCGATGGATTCAAACCCAAAACTACCCACATAAATATGCACGCATCTTACACTGTAAGTTAGCCTCGTGAAAGGCATCGCACTTAGCTTGTTAGCTGATTTACCCTGCTAAAATGTATCCACACCTTACCGCTCACGGCAATTGATACCCGCAACACAGAAAACTATTTCTATCTAAAAAACCGATAAGAATAGACAATACCCTTAATTAATTTATGCCTATAAACTCTACATTCGAGCCTCAATAATTTTTTACTGAAAAAGACAGCGCGCTAGGCAATAGCGTTGTCATTATTCATGACCGTCAATAATGTCTATTTTTAGCTGTCATTTTTATTAAATCACTTTAGGAAAATGCTCATTTACCTCAAGAAAAAACAACCTAGAGTTATTAATATCAACCAAGTGAAATATCCTCTTGGCGGCCATGTGGAGAATATTATGATTGACGAAGGAAAAATACTTAGCCGCCATGAATTTAAAAATGAAAAATCGAATCTAACTATTGCTGCTATAACATTTACTTTATTACTTATTTTATTACTCATTGCTGTATCGATAACAAATTCTACATTTTCAACGCTAACTACCCTCTCTATTTTATGTGTCGTTATTTCAGCGCTCTCACTGAGTTTAATGATTTACTACCGATTAAATAACAGCCCGATGTTTACCTATTTTCTGTATGAAAAAGGTGTGCGAGTTTTTAATCATGACAACGGAAATGTCTATTTTATTCCATTTAATAAAATTAAATACATTCACAAATATCACACCGGAATAAACCCTAATGGTAAAATTAACACTATGGCCTTCCGTACATCAAAAACTCAATCATGGAATATCATAATTAAGAATATAAGTAATGCTTTCCCACTTATAAATACGATAATTCATCAACAAGTTATGCATGTCGGTGTAGTCAGCTTAAATACTTTATCTCTAGGTAAAAACGTTATATTTGAGTTAATAAAGAAGAACGATAAATGGCTAAATTTGCCGATAGTTAAAGGTATTTTAAATATCATTAAAGCAAATAGTACTCAGATGGACACGACTCCACTGACACTAAATGCACATGCATTGATGACGATAGAAGGTATTATTTATATTGAAGATATTTCATACGTCAAGGTTTCTCGCGAAAAACATCATGAAAAAATACAATTGTTTAATGCAGAAGGTAACATACTTTTATCATTAGACTATTCAGCGCTTATCAGTGCTGATCTTTTTATTGCTTTAATTGAGCACATGATACAAAACCGCATCCCCGCCTATTCTGACTAAGATTGAGATTATGGATCACTGCTCTTGCTGAATTCGTATAGCCGTTGGCGGTAGCCCAATTTGTAAAACAGTCGGCTGATAATTACTCTGCCCTTCAATTCTAGTAGCCAATTTTTTGGCTAACAAAAAACCCAACCCAGTCCCTGAAATAGCACCGAGAGCAGTAAAAGCATCAGTGACAAATAACGCTTGGAATAAAGCACCGCCGGTAATTAACCCCGCTAATGGGGTTAAATACACCAAAGAGGCTGAACGTAACAAACTGCCTTCGCTGATCCCGACTTCAACCTTCTGCCCTGGTTCAAGCGGCTGTGAAATGGCTATTTGTAGCTGATGATTAGATTCTGGTCCCAACTCATTTAATAAATGACTACCACAGCCCCTCTGTGCATTACAGCTTCCACAACCAGATTGTGGCTCGCAACGTAGAAGCGCAATTCCGTTTGTCCACGAGATAACTGTGGCCCACTCTTTCATCATTTTGCAGACTCCAGAACCACACTGTCAGCAATGCGCTTCGCCGTTGCAGGTGGTAGTTCACCGACGACAGTGATTTCTACATTATTACGAGCTTCAGTATGAACAGTACGCCGCCCCTGACGCAGAGATTGTTCTGAAGGAACATCTTTACCCAGTAGGTTCACATTCACCGAAAAGCTAAATAAACCATCACTATATAGCCGTGACTCCGTTGGTGTATCCATATTCGGCAAAGTGCGGCGGCTGCGTGAAATCTCAGTAACACCTTCCGGTAACCAGCGGGGAGCCCAAGTGAAATCCACCTTAGTTTTAGCCGGTAATGCCAGCAACGGCGGCAAAGAGAGTTTAACCAAGCCTTTTAGTATCTCCTGAATAGGCTCCCCGATAGCAAAAGAGATCACACGAAACTGCTCAAGTGTTTCACCATCTTTGTCTAACAGGTCTATTCGCATCGGCAGTTTGGTTGTCTCATCCATCCAAATAATATAGCTGTAGCGTGTACTGTCACGGGATACCACTCGAATAACCTGACAGGGTCTATCTGCCACGCGGGCACGACCAAGCGCAATATAGTTATAATATTTTGACAGTTTTTCAAAATCGGGGAAAACAACAGAAGGCAATGCATCGACAATATGCTCACCAGCAAGGGTGAAAGAGTCAAAACCTGGCTCGAAATAACTTATTTCATTTCCACGCTGTAAGATCTCAGTGCGCGGACCATCCATACGCAGTAATTGCGCTAAGGTTTTTTTATCTAAAATAGCATGTCGATAGCGAAGAGAATCAATCCCTTGCTTGTTAACATTGATATACGATAGCTCATAGTTGAGCGATTGGCTGGCATTGCTCATTTCCTGCAACATAGCTATCGGCGCTGTTTCCGCCGAAGCTAGTGTTGGCATGAATAGGCTGCCCGCCATTAAACAAACGGAAAACCAAATTTGCTTCATTACTGCTGCTGCATTCCTAAGGACTGGGTGCCAGGGACCTGAATTGCAGCTTGCGTTGATGTTGAAGGCTGCTGCAACACATCAGTTTGTGGTAAACGACGTTGCAATTCAAAATCCTGCAACTGGGTCATCATATTGACGCGCCGACGTTGCTCTTGAACTTGATGTTGTTGAGATGTTCCAAAAGACCCATCAGCAGGCACACCAAAACTGACTGGTGAGGCTTTACCCATCATCGGTAACGTATTAAATGCAGGTGACTCTGGCTGCAAATTACCTGACGCAGGTTGATTATATTGCTGAACGCCAACAATGACGGCTAACGAAACACAGGCTGCCACACCCACTTGCGTAATCTGACTGGCCCATGGGCGAACTTTTTGCCAGAAAGGCATTTTCTGCCAGATATGGGGTTGTGGCTGAGATTCAGGCACAGCAATAGGAACAAAACGAGTTGGCTCGTTTTTGAGCGCTTCTGCAACACGGCTGGCAATATCCAGATGCAAGACTTCACCAATGTCCCCCCGCAGGGTATCACGGATTAAATGATAGCTCTGCCAGCTTTGCTGCAATGCTTCATCTTTCGATAAAGAACCAAGCAGCTCACTATCAAGAGTTTCTCCGTCCATCAGAGCGGAAAGCTTTTCTTTCTGCATGCCAAATACCCTTTATGTGTCCGCCTAACGCTGAATTAGCGGCTGAACTTTGTTATCAATAGCTTCTCTGGCACGGAAGATACGGGAACGAACAGTACCCACCGGACAGTCCATAATTTCAGCTATCTCTTCATAGCTTAGACCATCTAACTCCCTGAGTGTAATCGCCATCCGGAGATCTTCAGGAAGTGACTCTATGGTTTTAAAAACTATCTGCCTTAACTCTTCAGACAACATTAAGTTCTCAGGGTTCGATATTTCTTTCAATGCACCCGCATTTTCGTAATTTTCAGCATCATTTGCATCCACATCACTGGATGGCGGACGCCGCCCCTGAGCAACTAAATAATTTTTCGCTGTATTAACAGCAATACGGTAAAGCCACGTATAGAAAGCACTATCGCCACGGAATGATGCCAATGCGCGATACGCCTTAATAAAAGATTCCTGCACTACATCAGGGACATCGCCCTGAGGCACGTATCGGGATACGAGGCTCGCAACCTTATGCTGGTATCGAATTACCAGTAAATTGAACGATTGCTGATCACCTTTCTGGACCCGTTCAACCAGCATCTGATCCGTTAACTGCTCGCTCATCCGAGGTGAACTCTCCCGAAATCTATCCCCACGCTATAAATAGTACTGCCAGCCATATCTTTATTTTCCTGAGCAAGCACACGCTTGGAGTTTATAAAAATTGCAAAGTTCCATGTTGCCAGATTTTTTGTCTGAATATTATTCAGGCATCTTATAGCCATAGCTTTTGCTCTGGCAGATAGGCTAACATGAAATTCACTCTTCTTCTGCACACATCATACGATATGCAATCATCATCTGAACACGTTAGCGATGTATTGATCATCGGGAGTGGCGCTGCTGGCTTGTCATTAGCGCTACGCCTCGCACCACATTGTAAAGTCACCGTTCTGAGTAAAGGGCCGCTCAATGAAGGCGCCACTTTTTATGCTCAGGGAGGAATTGCTGCCGTGTTTGATGAAACCGACAGCATCAGTTCACATGTCGATGACACCCTAATTGCTGGGGCCGGACTTTGTGACAAAGACGCCGTAGAATTTATTGCCAGCAACGCCCGTTCTTGTGTGCAATGGCTGATTGATCAAGGTGTCCTATTTGATACCGAAACCAGTGCCAGCGGCGAAGAGCGTTATCACCTGACGCGTGAAGGCGGCCATAGCCATCGCCGCATTTTGCATACCGCTGATGCTACAGGTAAAGAAGTAGAAACTACACTCGTAGGTAAAGCAAGTACCCACCCTAATATTTTAGTTAAAGAGCGCTGCAATGCAGTCGACCTTATCACATCCAACAAAATCGGCCTGACAGGGACTAAACGCGTAGTTGGCGCTTACATCTGGAACCGCGAGTTGGAAAAAGTTGAAACTTTTCGGGCTAAAGCCGTGGTGTTAGCGACAGGTGGCGCGGCTAAAGTTTATCAATACACAACCAATCCAGATATCTCTTCTGGCGATGGTATTGCCATGGCATGGCGTGCCGGATGCCGAGTCGCTAATCTGGAATTTAACCAATTTCACCCAACCTGCCTGTTCCACCCGCAAGCACGTAACTTTTTATTGACTGAAGCATTGCGTGGTGAGGGTGCCTATCTTAAGCGCCCTGATGGCAGCCGTTTCATGCCTGATTTTGACTCACGAGGTGAACTCGCGCCACGTGATATAGTCGCCCGCGCGATAGACCATGAAATGAAGCGTCTCGGTGCAGATTGTATGTATTTGGATATCAGTCATAAACCCGCTGATTTCGTGGTACAGCACTTCCCGATGATTTACGAAAAACTGTTGTCATTGGGTATTGATCTGACCAAAGAAGCCATTCCTATCGTCCCGGCCGCTCATTATACCTGCGGTGGTGTGATGGTGGACCAGCACGGGCGCACTGATCTGGATGGGTTATATGCTATTGGTGAAGTCAGCTATACCGGATTGCATGGCGCTAACCGTATGGCCTCTAACTCGCTGCTCGAGTGTCTGGTTTACGGCTGGTCTGCCGCTGAAGATATTCTTACGCGCTTACCCCATGCCAAGCTGGCTAAGCATCTGCCGGACTGGGATGAGAGTCGTGTTGATAACTCAGATGAACGAGTTGTCATCCAGCATAACTGGCATGAATTGCGCTTATTTATGTGGGACTACGTCGGTATCGTGCGAACCACCAAACGCTTAGAACGCGCCTTACGCCGAATTAATACATTGCAGCAGGAGATTGATGAGTATTATGCGAATTTCCGTATCTCCAACAATCTGCTTGAATTACGTAATTTGGTACAGGTTGCCGAGTTGATCGTGCGCTGTGCGATGGACCGCAAAGAGAGTCGTGGTTTACATTATACGCTTGATTATCCTGATCAAATAGATAATCCGAAACCGACCATTCTCCATCCGTAACACCTTCAGGGCGCAGTTTCGAGTATTGCGCCCTGTTTCAATCTCCCCTTGCGACCTTAATATCCAAGTTACGTAATATCCAAACTAATAGTTAAGATAAAAATCACTGATTAATGCGCAAAACTCAGGTGAATACACACCTTCTGATTGGCGCAGATCTAACTGTTGGTATTCCGTCGCACCGGATTGACGCGATAAGGTCAACAGCATTCGATGCAGCGGCTTACCGGGGCGATCCCGAATATCAACCTGACAGCGGACAAACCAGTTTTGTTGCACAGCTAGCCCCGCGAGTTCTACACCTAAATCCTGAGGTAAAACCACACAAAACAGACCGTCCTCTGTGATAAGTTTCTCAGCACAGCGCAGCAAAGCGTCATGAGTTAAGGAGCCAGTGTAACGTGCGGTATCACGAGCTTCATCCCGACAGGCAACGGCAGGGGAAAAATAGGGTGGATTACTAACAATCAAGTCATACTGATGAGGATGGTTTTCAGCAAACTGATGCACATCTTGCGCATAAATTCGAACCCGTGCAGCCCAAGGCGATAATGCCGCGTTGCTGCTTGCTTGTTGTGCTGCCTCAGGTTCCAGTTCAACACCATCAATCAATACCTCTGATGATGAACGCTGAGCAATCATCAAGGCGATTAGCCCACTACCACAGCCAATATCCAGTACTTTGCGGGCTTTTTCTACGGGTACCCAAGCACCCAGCAGCACACCGTCGGTGCCCACTTTCATCGCACAACGATCATGCGCCACAAAGAATTGTTTAAAAGTGAAACCACCACCACGCAATACCGGTTTTTTTTTCAATTGTTCGCCCACATTAGTCACCAGAATCTATAACCGGCGTAGCATAGGACAATATGATTGAAGGGAAAAGACATCATTACCGCTTAAACAGGTGAAGAATTCGGCTAACCCGTCTATAATCGGCGCCCCAAGTAGAGGAAGACCATGACTGTAACCAATTTTTCCGAACTCGATCTCGATGAACGCCTGATTGACGCACTGCGCGACAAAGGCTATGAGCGCCCTACCGCTATTCAAGCTGCGGCTATTCCGCCAGCGATGGATGGGCGTGATGTATTGGGTTCGGCTCCAACAGGAACTGGCAAAACTGCCGCCTTTTTGCTGCCAGCCTTGCAGCATTTGCTGGATTTCCCACGCAAAAAATCTGGCCCACCTCGGATTTTGATCCTGACGCCAACCCGTGAGCTGGCGATGCAAGTGGCGGATCAAGCCCGTGAACTGGCCAAACATACACAACTGGATATCGCGACAATAACCGGTGGTGTGGCTTATATGAACCATGCGGAAGTCTTCAGCGAGAATCAGGACATTGTGGTCGCTACCACTGGCCGCTTGCTGCAATACATCAAAGAAGAAAACTTTGACTGTCGCGCAGTAGAAACCCTGATTCTGGACGAAGCTGACCGTATGTTGGATATGGGCTTTGCGCAGGATATCGAAACCATCGCAGCAGAAACCCGCTGGCGCAAACAGACATTGCTGTTCTCCGCAACACTGGAGGGTGAAGCTATTCGCGAGTTTGGGGAGCGTATCCTCAATGAGCCAGTAGAGCTGGAAGCCGATCCATCGCGCCGTGAACGCAAAAAAATTCAGCAATGGTACTATCGCGCTGACGATATCGAACACAAAACAGCCTTGCTGGTGCATCTGCTCAAGCAACCAGAAGTACAAAAATCCATTATTTTCGTACGCACCCGTGAAAAGGTACATCAACTGGTGAGTTGGTTGCGTGAAGCTGGGATCAACGCCTGGTTCCTCGAAGGCGAAATGGTTCAGGCCAAACGGACCGAAGCCGTTATTCGTTTAAGTGATGGCCGAGTCAATGTGTTAGTGGCGACTGATGTTGCTTCGCGCGGCTTGGATATCGACGATATCAGTCATGTGTTCAACTTTGACCTGCCGCTGACCGCAGATGTCTACCTCCACCGCATTGGCCGTACTGGCCGCGCGGGGCGTAAAGGCGTGGCGATCTCACTGGTTGAAGCACATGACCACTTATTACTGGGCAGAATCGGCCGCTACCTTAAAGAGCCGCTGAAACCGCGTGTGATTGATGAACTTCGCCCAACCAGTAAAGAGCCAAGTTCAAAATCTACCGGTAAGCCGTCGAAAAAGGTTTTGGCTAAGCGTAAAGAGCTAAAAGAAGCGAGCAAAGAGAAAGCCAAAGTGAAAGTTCGTCACCGCGATGCCAAAAATGTAGGTAAACGCCGTCAGCCGAAAGAAAAACCGGATACCAAGAGTTCCAGTTAACTCAGCAAACTGACTAAAAAGCCGCTTATATTAAACAGCGGCTTTTTTTATAAGCAAAAAGGGAGCCGAGGCTCCCTTAGAATGTTTGCAACTGAATCGTTATGACAAAAATTACAGACTTTCAGTGAAAGTACGGGTAATCACATCACGTTGCTGTTCTGGTGTCAGTGAGTTGAAACGCACGGCATAGCCAGAGACACGAATAGTCAGCTGTGGATATTTTTCTGGATTCTTCACTGCATCTTCCAGCGTTTCGCGGCGCAGAACGTTCACGTTCAAATGCTGACCACCTTCAACACGCACAGTCGGTTGCAGTTCCAGTGGAACTTCACGATATTCGATCTGGCCCAACTCACTTGCTGGAACGATCTGGTCTTCTGCGTAGCCTGATTTAGCACAAACACAACGCAGTTCATCTTTTTCATTATCCAGCAGCCAGAAAGAGTTCAGTAGAGCTTCGTTGCTAGCTTTAGTAATTTGAATACCAGTAATCATTTGGTGCCTCCGTAATACGGCTATAAATTCCAAGGGGAGAAAACTATCTTGGTTATTTGGTAAAACCATTGTTGTCTTATTGTTCTGTATACCAGCCAGACAGCCACGATTCTTTGATTTAAATCAACATTTCAGCCTCACTGACGAGTGCGCCACTGCCAAATTTATGTTTTATATCAATTTTATCAATAGAGATGACAGCAATTATTTTTGTAAATTTTCAACATTTTTTGCATGAAAAGGTCAAAAAAACATCATTACGTCACAGACTTGGGTTTAACGGTTTCACTCATGAGTTTGAATCGGTAAGCTATCGCACATCAATATCTTACAGAAACCAAGGAGAGTGTTTATGTCCGTCTCCCTTAGCTGGCATGATGTCATCGGCCAGGAAAAAGAACTGCCTTACTTTAAAGATACGCTGGCCTATGTGGCCGCAGAACGCAATGCTGGAAAAACGATCTACCCGCAGCAAAAAGACGTTTTTAACGCATTTCGCCTAACCGAACTGGATCAAGTCAAAGTGGTTATTTTGGGTCAAGACCCCTACCATGGCCCCAATCAGGCGCATGGATTGTCATTTTCCGTGTTGCCCGGTGTCCCTGCCCCTCCCTCTCTGGTGAACATGTACAAAGAGCTGGCTACTGATATTCCTGGCTTCCAGCGCCCTAACCATGGTTTTTTACAAAGCTGGGCCGAGCAAGGTGTGCTGCTACTTAATACCGTGCTAACTGTCGAAGCAGGTAACGCGCACTCTCACGCCAACCTTGGCTGGGAAACCTTTACCGATAAAGTGATTGCGGCACTAAATGAACATCGTGATGGTGTGATTTTTATGCTTTGGGGGGCCCATGCGCAGAAAAAGGGTCGAATTATCGATACCCAGCGCCATTTTATTTTGAAAGCCCCACATCCATCACCGCTCTCCGCACATCGCGGTTTTCTTGGCTGTAAGCACTTTTCACAAGCGAATCAGCTGTTGCAACAGCAAGGTTTACCGCCGATTGACTGGCAACCCAAGCTCCCAGCCGCAGAATAAAACTTTATTTGCTCAAAAAAGCGTATAAAAAAGGCACCTAAAAAGGTGCCTTTTTACATTAGGACACCTTAAGCTTTCGCTTTAGATACCGCAACCATTGCCGGGCGTAACAGGCGGCCATTCAACGTATAGCCTTTCTGCATCACCATCATCACGTTATTGGGTTCGTGATCAGCAGATTCAAGCATCGTCATTGCCTGATGAACTTCAGGATTAAATGGCACGTTGGTATCGCTGACCACTTCAATACCAAATTTACCGACAGCATCAAGAAGTGATTTCAGCGTCAATTCGACACCTTCAATCATTGAAGTGAGTTCGGTATTGGCTTTGTCAGCAGTATCCAGTGCGCGCTCCAGATTATCGATCACTGGCAATAATTCAGCTGAGAATCTTTCCAAAGCAAACTTATGCGCTTTTTCAACATCCAATTCAGTACGACGACGGATATTCTCAACCTCAGCCTTGGCGCGCAGCAAGCTCTCGCGCTCACGCTGTAAGGCTTCAGCCAACTGCGCTTCAAGCTCGGCAACACGCGGATCTACACCTTCACCCGTCTCTTGTGTCGCTTCCACTTGCTGCTCTGCTGCATTTTCCATTTCTTCCGAGACTTGCTCGTTTGGTGTTTTCTGTTCTTTACTACTCATGGATATCTCCGCGTTTTAGCATTAATCTCGCTACTTGGCTTATTATGGGGATCAAAACCGGGGATTCAAGGGAACCGGTCATAATGTGGGGTAAAAGACTCCCTCAGTAAGGAAAATCACGGCAATGAATAATAAAAGATTCAATTGTATTGGTATTGTCGGTCACCCACGGCACCCGGCTGCACTTGCCACCCATGAAATGCTCTACCACTGGCTAAACGCCAGAGGTTATGACGTTATGGTTGAACAACAGATTGCAAATGACCTCAATTTAACTGGCGCAGTTACTGGCAGTTTGGCTGACATCGGCCAAAAAGCTGATTTAGCTGTGGTGGTCGGCGGTGACGGTAATATGCTTGGCGCTGCGCGAGTACTCGCCCGCTATGATATCAAAGTGATTGGCGTCAACCGAGGTAATCTGGGCTTTCTGACCGATTTAGACCCAGATAATGCCCAGCAACAGCTTTCCAATGTGTTGGAAGGTGAATACTTGAGCGAACAACGTTTCTTACTGGAAGCTCAAGTCACCCGCACTGATCAACAAAGTCGCATCAGTACAGCGATCAATGAGGTGGTTTTACATCCGGGAAAAGTAGCGCATATGATTGAATTCGAAGTGTATATCGATGACCGCTTCGCATTTTCTCAACGTTCTGATGGTCTGATCATCGCCACCCCGACCGGATCGACAGCTTATTCGCTCTCCGCAGGAGGCCCAATTCTGACGCCCACACTGGATGCCATCGTCTTAGTTCCCATGTTCCCACACACCCTAACTGCTCGCCCACTAGTGATTAATAGTAGCAGCACTATTCGTCTGAAGTTTTCACAAATTACCAGCGATCTGGAAATAAGTTGTGACAGTCAGATAGCCTTACCGATTCAGGAGGGAGAAGAAGTACTAATTCGGCGTAGTGATTTTCATCTCAACCTTATTCATCCAAAAGACTACAGTTATTTCAATACGTTAAGTACAAAACTGGGTTGGTCAAAAAAATTATTCTAAAAAATGCCTCAAGGACTTTACTGTATATAAAACCAGTCTATACTGTATTCAAATACAGTCGTGTGTTTATGTACAGGGGATTTACCATGCTGGCCCAATTAACCATCAGTAATTTTGCAATTGTGCGTGAGTTAGAAATTGATTTTCAACCCGGAATGACCGCAATTACTGGCGAAACTGGGGCGGGTAAATCCATCGCCATAGATGCCTTGGGATTATGTCTTGGCAGCCGTTCAGACGGCAGTATGGTTCGTTTGGGGGCAACACGTGCTGATATTTGCGCTCGCTTCTCATTGGCAGACACGCCATCGGCCCGTCAGTGGTTGGAAAATAACCATCTTGATGACAGCAATGAATGCCTACTGCGGCGAGCAATTGGAACAGATGGCCGTTCAAGGGGCTTTATTAATGGTACGGCAGTACCGTTATCTCAATTACGGGAGCTGGGGCAACACCTGATCCAGATTCACGGTCAGCATGCCCACCAATTGTTGTTAAGGCCAGACCACCAAAAACAATTGTTAGATGCTTATGCAGACCAATCAACCCTGCTGGCCGAAATGAAGGCCGCCTATCAAATCTGGCACCAAAGCTGCCGTGCGTTGGCACTTCACCAACAGCAATCACTGGAGCGTAACGCGCGTCATGAGCTGCTGCAATATCAGTTGAAAGAGCTAAATTCATTTGCTCCGCAAGCGGGAGAATATGAGCAAATTGATATTGAATATAAGCGGTTGGCAAATAGTGGTCAGTTACTCTCCCTCAGCCAACAGACCTTGCAGTTATTGTCAGATGATGAACAAAACAACATCCTCAGCCAACTCTACTCCGCCAAACATCAGCTAACCGAATTGGCAAGTATGGATGAGCAATTTAATAATTTGCTCAATATGCTGGAAGAAGCCTCAATCCAAATCAGTGAGGCCAGTGATGAATTACGCCACTATGCAGAACAATTGGATATGGACCCCAACCGTCTGTATGAACTGGAACAACGGTTATCTCGTCAATTAAATCTGGCCCGCAAACACCATGTTGCTCCAGAAGAACTGCCGCAATTCCATCAACAGCTACTGGACGAACAAGAACAACTTTCACAACAAGAAAACGATCACGAGCAACTAAGCCATGAAGTTAATACTCACTATCAGCATGCACTAACTATAGCTCAGCGTTTGCACGAGGAACGCCAGCACTATGCTGATGAGTTGGCTGCACTGATTACCGAGAGCATGCACGAGCTATCGATGCCACATGGCAGACTCACTATTGATACCCAATTTGAACCTGAGCACCTCAGTGCTGAAGGGGCGACACGAATTGAGTTCTGTGTCACGACCAACCCAGGCCAACCACTGCAACCGCTAGCTAAAGTCGCCTCTGGTGGCGAGCTATCCCGTATCGCCTTGGCTATTCAGGTCATAACAGCACGTAAAATGGACACTCCTGCGCTTATCTTTGATGAAGTCGATGTGGGTATCAGTGGGCCTACAGCAGCCATCGTAGGTCGCCTATTGCGCCAGCTTGGCGAATCGACCCAAGTCATGTGCGTCACTCACCTTCCACAAGTTGCAGGTTGTGGTCATCAACATTTCTTTGTCAGCAAGCAAACCGATGGCACTGAAACCGAAACACATATGCATCGGTTAGATAAAAAAGCCCGCTTACAAGAGTTGGCGCGCCTTCTGGGTGGTAGTGAAGTGACGAAAAACACCTTAGCAAACGCAAAAGAATTGCTCGCAGCATAGAAAAGATTAACTTTTTTCCTTTCCAGAGGTCATACAGGTGCCCTGTAAAGGTTTCCAACTGCTGCAAGGTCTATTATCATCGTCATCCTACGCCCTAAAGGAATGTGATTACTATGCGCTGTAAAATGCTGACTGCCGCCGCTGTAATGCTTGCAATGCTTACTGCGGGTTGTTCAACGCTGGAGAAGGTGGTCTACCGGCCTGATATTAATCAGGGTAACTATTTATCACCTAATGATGCGTCCAAAATTCATAAAGGTATGACCCAACAACAAGTGGCATATACCTTAGGCACCCCAATGTTGCAGGATCCGTTTGGTACTAAAACCTGGTTCTATGTATTCCGTCAGCAACCTGGTCATGAGAAAATCACGCAACAAACACTGACGTTGACCTTCGATAGCAGTGGCGTGCTGACTGATATCAAAAATGACCCAACGTTAGCAGGAAATTAATTATCTGAAGATTGCCAAGTAGATTGAGGGGGCGGGGCGAATATTGATTAGGATTTGCTGGAGCGATTAATGCTTATGCAACCACACGATAGCGCACGTTTTCCTCAATGGCACTCTAGGGCTACAATAAAAAATAAGGCGCGGTTGTGCCTTATTTTTTTGCGTGCTCCGCGCGCTGACGACGTAGCTCTTTCGGGTCAGCGATTAATGGGCGATATATCTCTACCCGATCACCGTCATTAACCTTATCGCCAAGTTTTACCGGGCGGCTATAGACACCCACTTTATTTTTTGTCAGATCGATATCTGATCGTAATTCAAGCAGACCCGATGCTTTGATAGCTTCCTCGACAGTACTGCCTTCATCAAGAGAAACAGAGCGCAGATATTGGCGTTCAGGCAGGGCATAAACCACCTCAACGCAAATATCAGACACAGTAAACCTCTTTAGCTCGCTGAGTGAACGCCTGCACCATACTCCCAATCAACTCTTTGAATATTTTACCAAAAGCCAACTCAATCAGCTTATTAGTAAACTCAAAATCAAGGTGCAGCTCAACTTTACAAGCATCTGCACTCAGTGGGGTAAAATGCCATCCGCCCATTAACTTGCGAAACGGCCCATCCACCAGTTGCATATTAATGCTCTGGTTATCAGTTAATGTATTGCGTGTAGTAAAGGTTTTACTTATTCCGGCCTTGGCAACATCAACGGCTGCCGTCATTTCATTTTCAGTAGCATCCAGTACTCGGCTTCCAGTACAACCTGGTAAAAATTCTGGGTAAGAACGAACATCATTAACCAGTTGATACATCTGTTCTACGCTGAACGGAACCAACGCAGAGCGGCTAATTTGTGGCATAACATTTCCTGTGAGACATAATACGCACCGATAATACCATTTATCTGCCGTCAGACAAAAAATCTGCTAGGCATTCAGTGCAACAAATGAGACAAAATGCATCAGCATCCTGCGGGAAAGGATTTCATTCGCCTCCACATACAGTATAATGATCAACATTATGACAAAGAAAAAAGCATACAAACCCGGTTCCGCAACCATTGCGCAAAATAAGCGCGCCCGCCACGAATACTTCATTGAGCAAGAGTTCGAAGCGGGCCTGTCTTTGCAAGGTTGGGAAGTAAAATCCCTGCGTGCTGGTAAAGCCAATATCAGTGATAGCTACGTCACTTTTAGGAACGGCGAAGCTTTCCTATTCGGGGCAACCATTACACCGCTTAACGTCGCTTCAACTCATGTAGTCTGTGAGCCAATGCGTACACGCAAATTACTGCTGAATAAACGTGAACTGGACTCGCTGATCGGCAAGGTTAACCGTGACGGCTTTACCGTAGTTGCTCTTTCCGTATATTGGAAAAATGCGTGGGTTAAAGTTAAAATCGGTGTCGCAAAAGGTAAAAAAGATCACGATAAGCGTGATGACATCAAAGATCGTGAGTGGCAGGTTGATAAAGCTAGAATAATGAAACACGCCAATCGTTAAGTCACTGGCTTAACAGGCGATAGTTCTGGTATACTAAATAAGTTCTTTGGGGCTGATTCTGGATTCGACGGGATTTGCGAAACCCAAGGTGCATGCCGAGGTGCGGAGGCCTCGTAAAAAACCGCAAAAAAAATAATTGCAAACGACTCGCAATACGAATCTGCTGCTTTAGCAGCTTAATCAGCCTAAGAAACTGAAGATTCCCTCTCTCCCTAGCCTCCGCTCTTAGGACGGGGATCAAGAGAGGTCAAACCTAAAAGAGATCGCGTGGACACCTTGCCTGGGGTGAAAGCGTTAAACCCAATCAGGATAGTTTGTTAGTGGCGTGTCCGTCCGCAGCTAACCGGCGAATGTAATGACTGGACTAAGCATGTAGTGCCGACGGCGTAGTAATTTCGGACGGGGGTTCAAATCCCCCCAGCTCCACCAAATTCTTGGTTGATGGTTACCAGAGCCATCCAACGAAGTCCTAGAAGCCCGCATGGCGCAAGCCCTGCGGGCTTTTTTGTACCTTCAATTTGTCCCTCGAAGTCTGAAGCCAACTAATTAAATCCGAACCTTTTAGGCACCTTGTTAGGCACCTCGTAAAGCATTATTGTTTTTGAGGTGCCTAAAACTATGGAAACCCTGCAATGGCAAGACAAACCAAACCTTTATCCGTCAAGGAAATCGAATCCGCCAAACCCAAGGAAGCGGACTACGTTCTCTATGATGGCGATGGCCTTGAGCTACTCATCAAATCAAGTGGCAGTAAGATCTGGCAGTTTCGCTACATTCGCCCTGTCACTAAGAAGCGTGCGAAAAAGAGCATTGGCCCTTATCCGTCAGTCACCCTTGCCGATGCTCGAAGCTACCGGGCAGAAGCTCGTGCTCTCCTGACAAAACAGATCGATCCTCAGGAGCATCAGCAAGAACAACTCCGCAGCACTCTTGAAGCCCAAACTAATACTTTCAAACTTGTAGCTGAACGTTGGTGGAGTGTGAAGAAGACCAGTGTGACTGAGGACTATGCAGAAGATATCTGGCGATCGCTAGAAAGGGATGTTTTACCGGCGATTGGCGATATGAGCGTCACAGATATTAAAGCACATACTCTGGTCCAAGCAATTCAACCTGTTCAGGCTCGCGGAGCATTGGAAACTGTTCGTCGCCTATGCCAACGCATCAATGAGGTCATGGTTTATGCTCAAAACACAGGTCTGATTGATGCAGTCCCCAGCGTCAATATTGGCAAGGCATTCGAGAAGCCTCAGAAAAAGAACATGCCAAGCATCCGTCCAGATCAGCTACCGCAACTCATGCAGACTATGCGTACTGCCAACATTATCCTACCAACACGGTGCCTGTTCATGTGGCAACTTCTTACTATCACCCGCCCTGCCGAAGCGGCTGAAGCCCGCTGGGACGAGATATATCTGGAAGCACGAGAATGGAAAATCCCCGCATCACGCATGAAAATGAACCGCGACCACACTATTCCATTGTCAGACCAAGCAATGGCTATTTTAGAAATGATGAAACCACTAAGTGTAAATCGAGAGTTTGTTTTTCCCAGTCGCATCAAACCGACTCAATCAATGAACAGTCAAACTGTGAATGCGGCGCTAAAACGCGCCGGGTTAGGTGGCATACTCGTGTCTCACGGCTTGCGATCTATTGCTAGTACTGCACTCAACGAAGAAGGCTTTTCGCCTGACGTGATTGAAGCTGCACTTGCCCATGTCGATAAGAATGAGGTTCGTCGTGCGTATAACCGCAGCGACTATCTGGAGCAGCGGCGTCCCATGATGCAATGGTGGGCTGATTTTGTAAAAGCCGCTGATAAAGATGGTTTAGTAATAACTGGTACTCAAAATCTACGATTAGTTGTATGACTTTCAATCAGTTGGCGCCTAAATGGGCGCTAACTTAAAAGTTTTTTCGGCTTAAGGACTTTTTCGTTTAAAGTAGTACCAAGCTCAATATCTTTCTTCCCCCATAATTGTATCTTATCCACCAAATTTTCTTCTTTTAAATCAATGGTCTGATTATCTACTTTTTGTTCCGCAATAAATGACCAAAGTGGTTGCTCGATTGCTTTTGCGGCATCAGTCCAGTGCTTCCATTTTTCTCCTGTTTGAGAAGTGCTTTGCAACAATCGTATTGCCTCTTTGATTATTGGATTATAGACCTCTGCCTTAGTAACCCCACCTTTCGCAGCTGCCTTAACTTTCACAGCATGGATTTCTCTCTCCCCATCTATTAGTTCACAGCACATACATGCGCCAGAACACTCGTGCAGCAGCATAAGAGCGACATTTAAAGCTTGAACCGACAGCCGTTTGTCATAATTCCAGGCTGCTTTAGCCCACTGGTACTCGATACCTGCCAGCAAGAGATTTAATCTGAAATTTTCATTCAGCCCCTTGATCCATCCATTAGCACGCAAGCGTGAAAGCTCAATATCCAGCTGAGGCCTACTCACAATAATTGCATCATTGCACATAGAATATTTACTCAAAGCCTGATCTAAATATCCTTTAACTTCTTGATTATCATCATTTAGTAGAGAAAGTTCTTTTCTCATTTTACGACCAGCAGGCCATTTATCTGGTTTGATTTCTTGATGTAACTCATCGCGTATTCTTGCGTATTGCTCACACATCAAACCAAAACACCAACTCAAATCATCCATATATAAATCAACCAGTTAAGTTTAACTTCTGTAAAAAAATTTTTATGTGGCAGCTATCTTTTTCCACACGTTCATAAAAGTTATCCTCAATCTCGTTCAAAACCAAACGATAAAGAGGAAGGCACTATGATCACATCCAATGTAAAAATTTTACGTTTGAGCTCGATTGTCACTAAAACTGGCATAGCCAGATCCACCATATACGACTGGCTTAATCCAAAATCACCAAGATACGATTCTTCTTTCCCCAAGCAACGGAAGCTTGGACGGCAATCTGTAGGTTGGCTTGAGTCAGAAATTGACGCGTGGATCAATCAGCGCTGTCAGTCCTCAACTGAAGCTTAATTTTTAATTACTAGCAGTAATAAGGGAAACAGTGATGTCACAACGTATAACATTCAGCAATTCTAACAATACAACTGTTGGAATTTTTAAAAAATTCTGCAGAATTAAAGGTATTTCTCTATCTTCCGGTATTTCATTTGTAATGGATGCCACTGCTCCACTTTTGGAAAAAATAATTTCGCATCATAATGATGCTAATGAAATTGAAAAAATAATTTCCCAAGCGTATTTATTACCTACGAAACCCCCAATACGTAGTGTACCTGTCAGATCTCAAGAGGAGTATTACTTGGCTATTTGGAATACTCACATTAGGTATACTATCGATAGCCTTGACCATAATCGTTATAAACATAATTCATCTAACAGAAGGATAGGAAACAATGAGAAAAAATCGATAAGAGAAAGTCAGGGGAAAATTATAGAAAAATATAACGCAAAGAAAGGGATATTCATTTACATAGACAGAAGGATCAGCTATGCATACAAGCTATCAGCTGGTCATTCAAACTTAATAATGATTAAAGAGACTTCATACGATGGTGTTTTTTTTGACTTCAGTAAAATGATTATCGTTCCAATATTAGAACTAATCACATTAGGAATAGATGAGGCTGTTAGTCGAAAAAACGACAATGTAAAGATACAATGCATTTGCTGGATTCCAGTTTATTACATAAACAACAAAGCACTAATAATACCTATCGTACATGAGGACGATGCTTCAGCATTAACAAAAAACGGAGAAAAAATTATTATTGTTGAGCCATTTAAAGACGAGATAGACATGTAATTAATGACACCAACTTTATGCATTTTGGGGTAACTGCATAATCTTGCCCAGTATACAAACTCTATTAATGCCACCAATATTAAGCAAAAAAGACCACTTTGCATAATGAAAAATAAGGGGCGTAACATTCAATCATCTATGGGTTTTTATGGAAAATATGAATTTTAACACAAATGAAACACATCAAAAATCAGGTCGTCCACAAGGGAGTAAACATTATAATTACATACAAATAGTAAAGAAGCGAGGTCTCACACAGTCACAGACCGCAAGATATTTGCGCATCAGTATTTCAACGGTGAAAAGGAATTGGAATGGTGGCGTAATAGACTAACTAACCCCACCTAAATGCAGAGTAGTTTTTAAACGGCCATCGCAGGCTGGGGCTGCCCTCATCTCAATTTTAGATGTTGGATAGGTATTATAATGGCTATCTACTCTTAGTTCTAACTAATAACCCTCTAAGGGTAGAATTACTTAACAAGTAATTATCAGATCACAACAGTATGGGGGTACTAAGATCTGACGCCAGTATATACCTTAATCATCGGTAAGGTATAGCCCTGCCTGTATGGCTCTTTATACGGTCTATAGCAGACCGTAGGACCAACTACAGGTATATATTATGAAAACATATCAAGGTACGCATGGTGAACACGTTCTCGAGTATTGGATCAAGATTAACTGTCTGCTGAATGCATTGACCAACCGATACCAGAGAGTTACTGCTGTAAGAACTGATTTTCATCACACTCCTATTGTCGATAACGGAGACAATATCTGCTGCTTCCCTAACTTTGAACCCGGAGAGATATCGCGGACACGGGATTCCCTCAGAGCTAAACTGGTAGCTGATCGTATCCGTAAAGAGCGTGAAGGTAAACGAGTGTACCCCAGCCCTATGTTTTTGATATGGGCGAAAGAATACTCGAAATCAGGTAAATGCCACTATCACACTTGCCTGTTGTTCAACAAAGACGCCTATTACCACTTGGGAGATTGCGATCAGGCCAATAACCTGAGAGGGATGATCACCGGAGCCTGGTATAGCGCACTAAGGCTGGAATTGGACGATCACCCAGGTCTGGTCCATTTCCCTGAAAACTGTCGCTATGTGTTGGATACAAATAGTGCTGACTTCCAGCAGAACTACCAGGCGCTGTTAACCCGACTGGATTACCTCACCAAAGTTGAAAGCAAAGTTTTTGGGGAAGGGGATCGTAACTTCGGTTGCAGCCAAATCGATTTATAACTCGCCAGTGGCCTTCTCTGCGTGAGAAGGCCTTATTACGTCAGGGATAAGTTATATGTCCCATAATCGCGCAGATTAACCGGCAATCGGTGACGTTGAAGATCTTTGGGCTATCAGCGCTTTGCTCACCGATAAAGAAGACCCAAGCCTTATCTTTTAATCTTTTTGCTTTAGCTTCCTGTGCCTCTGTCCGAGCAGCTTCCAACTCTTTACGTACCACAGTCCGCTTGGCTTTTGACCACCCAGCCCATTTTATGTGGATCTGGTAACTTCGGGAGGATTTACGCTTTCCGGATTCGTCTTCCGCCCACTCGCCAGATAACGGGATGATGAGTTTTTCATCATCTTCAACAAATTTATTCCAGAGCAGTTCAGCATAAAAGATCTTTGGCTCCGGGTAACGCGGAGCCTGAAATTGCGGGCTTGCCCCATGATACTTGACTCTCATTGATAGTCAGTTTGAAATCGCGATCGGTCTGGAAGGCTACAAAGCGCTCTGCGCCACGACCGCGTAAATCGAAGGTTTCATCAAGGCGCAAGTCTTCAAAATCCCCCGTTTCCAGAATGGCAAACAGGCTATAATCATCATTTGCACGTAGACCAGCAGCAATCAGGATTTGACGACCCAGTGGCACAGGATCATTGACTTCGATTGCGCGAAAAGCCAGGTTTTCCTGGGCGAACAGGATGCGGTAAGCGCGTGCCGAACGCAGATCACGGCCTTCGCGAATTGCTTCTCCTACATCGTCAATATCGTTTATATTTTCAGTATTCATTTTGCATCACCTTTTGAGTTTGGCCAGACGATGTCTGGCTCTACTACTCAATCGATGCAGGTCAATCAGACCGGTAAATTTTTTTTAGATTTTTTTTGAAGTACGCCTGCAGGAGTCAATCCGCAGACGAAAAATGCCGGGCAGGAGGGGCATACTCGAGATGATGACTCTGCTGGAAAGACTCCTTTAACTATTGAGTCAAGGGCAGTAAGAATTTTTTTATATCTATTATCCAACTGCTTAGCGGTCAGATCGATTGGGGTCACTGTTTGGTCAGAAAGGTGTACTAACTCCACTATTGCATCTGGAAAAACCTGCCGTGTTGCGAGTACAAAGGCAGCCGCGCCTAAGTCAGATTCTTCTTTATCTCTTTTATGTCCTGTTTTCACCCGGCGAAATGTTTTACGTCCATCTGGATGAACCAATACATCGTCAGGTTGTATGGTGATAGAGGTTTCCCCAAGCTTCATTGTGAAGGCACAGGTTGCTTCAGAGTTGTGGCTTTCCCTAATCGAAGCGAAATAGCTAACCATGTCAATAGCTAGTGACTTAAATTCAGGAGCGTAACCGTGTTCAGTTAGGCCTTCGACAGTAAATGCCTGCGTGACCCTGTCTTCTATGTCCGTTATTTTTACGGGCGCGGTGTTGACCAACTCTTGGAATACATTGCGAACAGCATCGTGCATCTTTAGGAATGGCGTTGGAGTACGTCGTCCTCCAATTTGGAGAATGTGCGTATAGAAGAAACGGCGAGGGCAGGACTCATACAGGGAAATCTGAGCACCACTTAGAACTAGATCTCCGCTGACAACCCAGTCCACAGGTAATGACTCGGGCTTTTCGATTACCGCATGTAGAGGCTCCACGTTATTTTGAACCAAGCTGGACCCTATACGGTTTAAAAAGTCGGATAACTTTCGGGTGCTGCCAGCAGCATTCCGCGTAGTAGCATAGAGAAATAGCCGATCTTCAGCTCTGGACAAGGCAACGTAGAATAAGCATTCTCTCTCCGCCTTATACTCCAGATTAAATTGCTCCTTGGCGTTGGACCTACCCTCTGCAATCATGCCATTGGGGGGTGGGCAAACCTGCTTCTGCGGATTACCTGGTAAAGTGTCTGCGTTCATGCCGGGTAAGTGAATCACAGGGAATTCGAGTCCCTTTGCTCCATGAATGGTCATGAGGCGCACTGCATCAATGCTTTGTGCTGCCGCCGGAAGCTGCCGAAGATCGCGATCATCCCCTAGCCGAACCAAACGGCGGATGCGATCTAATGTGCGAGTGATAAATACCCCTTCCCCGCTGGAGGGTTGTGCTCGTAAAAAATTGAGCAACTGCCAAGTTGCTATACATTGAGAGCGGACACTGCAGTGTGTTGATGTTGCCATACGGGCCGCGATTCGCGTCCTGTCTAAAAGTACAGTTGCCAACACGTTCCAGGGGGAGTCATTTGCGCTAAAACCGCTAAGTGTTTTGACAAGCCGATTTAAGGCTGTGCGCCCATTGTCTGAGATCTGAAAGTCATCGATTTTGGTTTTCCAATCACTTCCGGTTTCATCTTCACGCAGATGTGTAAGGACACTGCCAACATCATCCAGTGACATCGTAAACTCAGGTAGGCAAGCTATTCGCACCAAGCCCATTGCACGACGATCTACTAAGAGGGAGAGCAGCGTCAGCCAATCCTTAATCTCGGGACGTTCAAATACACTTCCCAAGTAAAGTACAGGGATGCCTAAAATCTCGAGTTGTTGCCCGATTTCTGAGAGCTTCTCATTGCCTGTGCACAGGATTGCTTGATCACTGTATTTATAACCAGAGCCCTGCATCTCCTTTATCGCGTCCGCAATAGAGGGAGTTTGAAGACGTCCTTGATCCACGCAACGCAGCTCAGGTTTCTGGGCATTACTTGTTCGTTCCGCGCATAAACCGCTGTCAGCATCCCCTACAGTCATATTCAGCGCAAAATTTGAAAATGCCGACACTATTTCGGGTACGGACCGGTAGTTCATTTTTAAACGATATCGCAACCCGCCAGGGAAATCCTCATTCCCAAAATGAATCATGTTGAACGACGAAGCGCCTCTGAAGCGATAGATTGACTGCTTAGCGTCTCCAACCACCCACAAGTTTTCGCCACCGCCACAAAGGGCTTTTAGCAGTCGTACGCTACTGTGGTTCACGTCCTGATATTCATCGACTAGAACGTGCTCATAAGTGGATTGGATGTGAGATAGAATGGCTTCATTTTCTTCAAGAAGCTTCACTGGCAATGAAACTAGGTCCCCAAAGTCAATGCATCGAGCCTGCCTTTTAAGGGTTTCGTAAGTGGCGTATACCCTGGCGACCTCAATGGATTTTTCTGCTGTTGCTATATCTTCAATCCCAACAGCTCTATCGCGCATGGCCTGTGCCAACGCGAGGTAGGTATTTGCATCGACTACCTCGTCCTTAGCACGCGAGATGCCGGTGAGGATGTCAGCAATCATCCGGGTTGGATCGTAAAGATTGCGATAGTGAACCAGATCTAATATGGGAAACTCATGTTCCAGCAGTTCTACTGCTTCCGTCCGGTCCAGCAGCCGAGGATCGAGCGGCAGATTCAGCTCGTCGTGAAATCGACGAATCAGATCGAGGCCGAATGAGTGGAAAGTGCCAATCCATATTGCAGCCGCAGCTTCCGTGTCAACGCGAGCTATCCTTTCAGCCATTTCTCCCGCAGCTTTGTTAGAGAAAGTCAGCAAAAGGATTTTTCGTGGGTCTACGCCATCGGCAAGCAATCCTTTAACCCGTCCCACTAAAGTCTGAGTCTTGCCCGTACCAGGCCCAGCCTCAAGCAGAAAGGCCGGGCCTCGATGGGCGGCGGCTTTCTCCTGCTCAGCGTTCAATGGGTATTCAATCGCGGACTCTATATCTTCAGGTAAAGGTGGGGGTAGTAACAATGCATCAAAGATCTGCTGCGCAACAACATCGAATGGCGCACCAAGCTTCTCTGCAATACTTAACGCACTCATTCCATCCAGATAAAGCGTTTTTACTACATGCCGGGGAAGCAGAAACTCACGCGCAAATAGATCCATTTGGACCTCTCGACGCTGCCTGCGACTATAGTCTATAACCCGCTCAGCTCCCATCGGAGAAGCTTCTGAGGTTCTTGTTGGGTCTATAGTATAGCCTTGGTCATCCTCTTCAATGCCGTCGCCAAGTTCAGCGTGACCGATTTCATGGGCAACTAGGAACGCTTGTTCAAAAAGGGTTGTGCATTTTTCGTGGAGAATGAACTTCTCCGTTGGGAAAAAACGTGCTCGCGCGCCTCTTAGGCTAGGTGAGCCTTTCTTTGTACTCTCTACGTCAAAACCTCTTCTATCTGCCTCTGCAACAGCAAACTCGTATGGTTGCCATGGGTCATGTCCGGAAGCTACAGCTTGATCATGTAGAACAGCAGCAGCCTCGCGGGCCAATTCCACGGCTTGCACGTTACTTGTCCTCTTCCATTAAGGTAGCGATATCTTCTTCAGACAGATCAGCATCTCGAAGGAGTTGTTCGAAAGTAATCTTCTCCACATTGCACGGTTTTCCGTCGGACTTATAACTTCCTGCAACCGCCATGGGCGGCTGTTCAAGTGAGGTCGTGAGCTGCTTTACACTGCTTTGCAGCAGTTCAGCGAATCTGCTCAAAAATCGCTGAGGAATAGATCCGGCAGCTACGGTTCGTTCCCTAAATGCCATGACTACCTGTCGAGGTAAGTTTAGTGCTTTGGAGATATCACGCATTTTTTGAGCTGAGAGATCAGCGAATGGATCTATCATCATTTTTCCTGGAGCATTTTGGATGCGTGTGACGGCCGAACTGATCAAGCGGCGATCATATTCAGATAGCGGTGCCTCATCCTCCGCTAATGTGCTTGCCATCTCGCGAGATAGATCGATGATTTCATTGGTAAACGCTGGATATGCAGTAAGATATTTTTGCAAGGTAGCTGTACCTACATCATGCTCTATAGAGAATGACTCTAGTACCTCTTCCAGGGATGCCTGAGGTGAAAGTCCTGTCATCATAGGTCCCCTTGAAGCAGTATACGAAGACTTGCGAGTGCCTTCTTTTTTTGATTACGAATGGTCTTTTCAACCTTATTGAGTGCCTTGGAAATAGTCACCTCATTTGGGTCTATTGAGTCTATTGGAATATCTAATCGGGTCATTTCAATGATTCTCCGCTGTAGTTCAGGTAGAGCCTCAATCGCCGCATCAAGCCTACAACGGTAACGATAATTGTCGATATCTGTTGCCTCAAAAGGATCATACCCCTCAGAGGCAGTCTCAACTTCTGAATTAAGGTCGGCCGAATCATCATCAAATCCCAAATCGGTATTTCTATTCTCAGCCCGATAAGATTTCCTTTGAGCGTCTTTTTTTAATCTCGATAAAGCCAGATCAAAACGCACTTCGAACATGTCCAATCGTTCCTCGTAGCCTGCTTTGTCGATCATAAGCATCTCAATGAATCGGTCATACACACCCTCTCGGATGTCGCTATTCGTCATTGATACGGCATTTCCGCCTAGGCTTTCGGGCCACGGAAGTTTCCTAAGGATTCGTTCTGAAAGAACTCTGAAGAGCTGTTCAAAAAGATATGGGTTAGTTGATGCGCTGCGTCGAACGAAATAAAGAAGGCATTCACTGGGTACGTATTGCGGATGTGTCCTACTTTGCTTACACAAATCTACCAGATCTCCGCCTGAAAGAGTGCTAAGTGCCGCTAGCCTGGTTTCGTTCACAGGTATGCGTGTGTACAGCTTTCCAGCCTCAGTTTTTTTTTGAAGAGGAACGATCAATGCAACCTCCATCATATTACGCGTGCATAGACAGGTGCTTTGTGCTCCTAGCATTAGCACAACTAGACTCAACCAAATTTTTAAAGCTACGAATACGTTAGCTCCATCATAGCTTCATACGCGAAAAAGTGATGAAAAGCTACAACTGCATCTGATATCAGTTTTTGGTAAGTCAAGGCATCACATTTTTATGAGACTTTGGTTACAGAGGTACCTCTACGCTGTTGATAACAATGTCCGCTATTAACACTAAACCGCCAGTATGCAGGGGCCAAAGGACCGCTATGAGCATAGGTTGTGTGAAACCCGGACCAAAAACTTAAGTGCATAATGCAATGCAAAATCTGAAATCGATCGGCTGGTTAGTTACGTAGGGACGCGGTTTACCCAATCACGGGCGTTACCAAATGATGGGTGTAGCAATCGCGCCGTTCCTACCAATGAACTGTGAGGGATCACCGTTCTTAACATTTCCTTGCCCATTGATGCGATAGTTCGATGTCATCAACACGCAAGCTTTAATCGCACGCGTGACCCCAACGTAATGCAGATTTAAACATTGAGTTTCATTCTCAAAGATAACCTGACCAAATGTTCCTGGAGGATAGAGGCGTGTAGGAATAACGTGATCGTACAGATCAGCATGGAAAACAAGGTCAAATTCCAGCCCTTTGGCCTTGTGCAGGGTCATAATCTGAACGGCATTGTCGCTGGGTCTTTGGAACCAGCGAAGCTTGGCGGTATCACCGCAAACACTCTCAAGCTCAGTCACAGCGACTGGTGAAGGTTGTTGTCTTAGTAAGCTTGCGGCCGCAGCTAACACTCTCACAATGAGATCGCCATCTAAGCAAGATCGGCAACTTAAAATCGCTCGACGAAGCGCGCGCAGCTCCTGTGTAGTTCGATTTAGTTTACCAGCTCGATCAATCAGAGACTCGGCAGTCATCCTTGGGTCGTAACGCAGTTTCAGCAAATCAGAAAAAAGTGTTGCTTCGGTCGTTGGTGCTGCCTCGAAAGGATTATCCTCGACAAGTCGGTGAGAAAGTCTCAGATGATTAGCAATCAACTTCGCCGAATGCTGATGCCGACAGAGAATGGCCACTCTTTCCGCCGAGGCAATTTGATAGTGATCCACTAGATGAGGTATGGCGGTTTCTAACCAGAGACCCATAGCACGTTGGTCACCATTGATCGTCTTGATTAACACCCGCATATTGTCCGTCGGCGTGATTGGATGGTTTGGGTTGAGCAGACGAAGTGCAAAATCATTGATGGACGGATGACAGCGGAAATTAGTAGTGATAGAAAAATGCTCAAAGCCGCTGCCTTGCGCTGTAAGTGCTAGTAGATGTTTGGGGGATTTTTGAGCAAATGCATAAATAGATTGGTCATTGTCGCCGACTGCAACAGCTGTCAAACCAAGTTCCTTCAACTTTTGAAATAACTGATGCTGAAAGTATCCACTGTCCTGATATTCGTCAATATAGACTGCTCGATAACGTGCCACGAGGTATTTCTGGCAGGCAAGTGACCGTCCGACCACGTAGTGGGCAAGCATACCTACTGCTTCTAAGGGGACGAAACCTAAGGCTAGTGCCTGCTGTATGAACGGCAGGAACTTAATTGTGTTGGTAACGCTACCGTCCTTAAGCGGCGTCACCGGTAGCATACGTGTCACCGAGTCGGGCAGTTCCCTGATCTTGACAGTCTTGACCTCAGCGGCCGCAGACATCAACTGCCGCGCGAATGGAAAGATGATCTCTCGAAGACAAAAATCGTCGATAGTGCCGAAGAAAGAACTCTTCACGTCGAAAGCGTCGGCTCTGCAGCGGCGACCCAGCTCGTCACTCGCTTTGTTTGTGAAGGAAATGGCGATGATGCCTTGGTAGGGACGTAGCTCAGACACCATGTTCCGAACCTTGCATGACAGAACGCTGGTTTTCCCACTGCCGGGACGGGCGGTGATAACCATGTCGCTCTCGTATTGAATAGCTTGGTTTTGTTCTGCACTTGGCGTGAAGGTAGCCATAATTAAACCTGCGCTGCAGCTTGGATGCAATGGAGCAACGGCTTTAACAGATGCCCATTAATTTGAACTCTGAGCTGGGGTCCGCAGTGCTCAACGAACTCCTGCATGCGTATGGCTTTTTTGCCTTGCATGTAAGCGATCGCTTGAATTAATTCATGACCTTTGAACCCGTTCAACAGTGTCGGGAGTTCGGCAGCAATGTCATTTTCCAGATCAATTTGCGAAAGGAAGATGCCGTGGGGGGCGACGGAGGTACTGACTGTTTGCCAAGTGCCGTCAGCCAACGATGCAGCATGATCATATGTTTGAGAACGGTGTGGCTGAGGAGGCATACCAGCTAGTGATAGAGCACGGTTCATGCCCGCGAGGTTGCGACGCACCTCTTGCGCCCCTCGAGGGCCGATCAGAATATCGGAGATGTCATTATCGGTTCGCGCAGCCCATGGGATCTCCAAAGCGTTTAACACGCGCTTATAAACCTCAAACGCCACACCATCAACAGACAACAATGATACATTGCTGTGATCAAGATCGTAACCATGAGCACGTGCTAGTGCTGCATAGAACAGCATTTCTGAAGGTCCCTCAACTAACATGACTGCTGAGGAGAAAAACGCCTCCGCTGGAAGAATGCTTATTCTGTAGCCAAGCCCTGTCCATGCGCTATTGATGCAATCAGAGCAGCCTTGACTTGCCGCTCGGGACGCTCCGTTGCTACGCAATAGGCGAACAATCGAGTTGGGGTGGTAGCTTGCAGCAATCTGCGGAGAATGCGTGGTAACTATGGTTTGACCAGGTAACGCGCTGATGAGATAGCTTGCAAGTTTGCGCTGCTGATGAGGGTGCAGATGTGCTTCGGGCTCTTCGACGCAATAGATCACCACCTCGCTGTCTTGGTCATGCTCAAGCACACTCTTTGCTTTCCACAAAGCCAGCAGGATTTGATTATTGCGGCCGTCACCCCCGAGCATTACACGAGAACCATTGGTGCTGGCCCCCAGTTCCAACTGCTCGATGAATTGCTCGATACCTATTGCTCCGGTATCCAGTGAAACGTTGTATCCCATGTGATGGTGGGAGAGAGCCTGCAATTCATCGTTTAGGTCTCTGGTCGCCTCTGCTACGTAGTGCAGGTTCTTCACGCCAGAGTTTACTGATTCCAGCAGCCTAGCAAGTGTCTGTAGCTGTATGGCATCGGCATCCACTTGGGCATCGTCGCGTGATTCCTGCGCAAGACGCAAAAGATGCCGCTTCTCCGAACGGATGTACCGCACAAGGTCCCGCTGAGAGTGGATGTACTTCAGATGGAGGTGCTTCAGGTAGTGACGACTAGGAATAACCTCCATTGCTGAGAGGTCATAGCCTGCAGCGATTTCATAGCTATGGTTCGCCCTGGTGGCCCGAAATTCAAGAAAGAAGTGGCCCGTAGCACTGACAAAACCCTTGAGCTGAGAAAGAACGGCGTCCTGAGTTACTTCTGAGAACGCAACTCGAATCATAAAATAATCGGCCTGCATGCCATTTTGCCCACAATGGAAATCACGTGCAGTCGGCTCGATATCAGCCTCTGACAAACTCTTGTCGAGCAAGAGTCGCAACGCATGGATCATATTGGTTTTACCAACATCGTTGCTTCCAATCACCAAGCTGTTCTTGGCTAGATTGATGTACGCTTCAGCGAAGTTTCGGTACTGATGCAGATAGACGTAGTCGATTTTCATAAGATGAACGGAGCGCCCTGCAAATTGTTATGGGGGCCCTGCCAATAACAAGACCCTGCGATTCGGAGAACTATACTTTTTGACGAGTATTACGTTGCATTAATTATGCCTAAGTAACTGTTCGAAATAGTACATTTCTTTGTGAAAACTCAGCCCGGATTGTGCGGTCTGGTCAATCGCCAAACCAACTCAATAACCAACCGGACTGAGCGATGCCGACCGATGCCGATCATAGCACCAATAACCCGTACCGAACGACGTCTAAAGCAAAAAACGATTCATAAAACGCGTGATAAAAACCATGCCCGATGCTTACGGCCATTCTGATACTGAACCGGGGGAACAGCGTCAGCTAGGTTGGCAGAACGTTCTGCTAATTGCATTCGGTCTTACATAGCTTAACATTAAGTACGGTTCCTCTTTATATTCCAAATGATTTCAGACAGATATTATCTCCGTGAACTCCCTGCATCCTTACAGGATTGCGGGGCTTATTATTTTTCACGCTGAGATCTGTGTATGAAAAAATCAGAAGGTCTGCAGGCCATCGAAAAGCCACTGGCGTCACTCCCCCATGCCATTGGCAAACATATTCTTGATCATATTCAAAAGCTCACTCACTACGAACCGGTCATCGGAATCATGGGCAAAACAGGTGTGGGAAAATCGTCGCTCTGCAATGCGCTTTTCCAGGGTGAGGTCACGCCCGTCAGTGATGTCCAAGCCTGCACCCGTGACGTGCTGCGATTGCGTCTGAGCAGCGGTGACCATAGCCTAATACTGGTGGATCTGCCCGGTGTGGGTGAGAGCGAGCTACGGGACAGCGAATATGAATCTCTGTATCGCCGTACCCTCCCTGAGCTGGATTTAATCCTATGGGTCATCAAAGCCGATGATCGTGCTTTCTCCGTCGATGAATGTTTCTACAGGCGAGTGATGACGGGCTACCAACAGCGGGTACTGTTTGTCGTTAACCAGGCTGACAAAATCGAACCCAGCCATGAATGGTATGTCACCGGCAATGCGCCATCCCCGCACCAGTTGGCGAATATTGAGGCAAGGTTAGAGTCCATTCGCCAGCTATTTTCACCGCATCATCCGGTATCTGTCGTCTCAGCCAGGACAGAATGGAATCTGCCATCAATGGTAGAAACGATGATGCGCTGTCTGCCGGACTGTGCCACCAGCCCTCTGGCGACGCAACTGCACGGGAGGTTATGCAGTGAACCGGTAAAAAAGCAGGCACGTGAGGGCTTTGGCGATGCGGTGGGAGAGGCGTTTGATTCTGCGGAAGCTGCATCATTTATTCCCGCACCACTAAAAGCGGTCATTCGTACCGTCCGCGAGGCCGTGGTATCCGTTGCCCGTGCCGTTTGGGACTGGATTTTCTTCTGAGCTGGGGCAACTGCCGTTATCTTCGGGACATACCCTGTCCGTTATGACGTTTTATAAGCTATCGAATTTGGTATGTTTTCTCTCTAAGCCCCGTCACAGTTGATTTCGGCAACAGTAAAAAATACGTCTTCTTGTGTCCATTCCCTGTCCCTGCCCCTCGTTAAAATAACTGTTTTATTTTCAGCTAATTATCTCACTGGAGAACCTGTCTCATGACTCAGGCTGAACGCCGTCATGACCGGCTTGCCGTCAGGCTGTCGTTAATTATCAGCCGTCTGGTGGCGGGCGAAACGCTAGATTTGCGAACGTTGGCAACTGAATTTGGCGTGTCGGTTCGTACCCTGCGCCGGGACTTTCGGGAACGGCTGATGTATCTGGATCTAGAGTATCGCAAGGGTCAGTGTCGCTTGCTGTCCGGCGGCCGCCAGAGAGAGCTGGCTGTGATGACATTTGCCCGCCAGTCGGGCGTTGAAGCACTGTTTCCTGGTATGGATAACCATCTGGTCGCTTCACTGTTGAGCGGTCCTGGTGAGTCTCCCTGCCTTATCTGGCAGGGAGTGGCCCAAGCGTCATCCCCAGACTTGGGCGTGTTCACACGACTGGTGAGCGCAGTATCGGAACACCGGAAGGTGACGCTACTGGGAAGCGGTTGTCGCTGCACAGACTTCGCTCCTTATCGCCTGGTTCTGCGTGAGGGAGAATGGTATCTGACGGGTGAGCATCAGGCCCGGATTGCCGTTTTTCCCCTGACCGATATTCGGGCGGTCACGCTCCACAACGGCAGCTTCGCTCCGGATATAGCGATGCGCGACATCCTTTCTCACCCGGATTTTCTTCAGGCTTTACCCCACTTTCGCTTTTTCCATTCATTGCTTGTCACAACTGACGACGGGCTTATACCTCAGAAGGAATAATCACAATGAAATTGCTTACCACTACAGTGCTGGCCGCCAGTTTTTGCCTTGGTGCTGTTTTTCCGGCTGACGCTGGAAACACTGTCGGCACAGTCAAAGCCTGGCAATACATGCAGGCTGACGGTTGGAAATCTGCCGATGGCATGGATGACAATAAGCTGCACAACATGCTCTATCAAGCCAGCGTGATTGATAACTACCCGTGGACGAAACAGTTTCTGCTACGTGTCCGTGGCGGCGGTGCCATTTTCCTGGCCGACAAGAAAACCCACACCATTCGCCAACTAAAACTGAATTCTGTCGGTGAAACCTACAACGATATTGAAACGGTTTATCAGGGAGAAGATAAAGGTGAAGGGTGCTATTTTGCCATTATTGATAGCCAGTCCTCTGTACGGGATAAGGCTATTGATGACCTTATTTACCCCACATGGCCAGCGGTTCACGATACTGATGATGTTCTTAAGGCTAAAATTGCAAACGTCAGGCAGCAAATAGCCGCGAAAGTCGTCATGGTCATGCCAGATAACTGTGTGAATAAACAGCAACAGGCCTCCCTGGCCGCTAAACGCTCAGAAAAGGACCGAAAGCTCCAGGAGTGGGTGGCACAGCAAAGCCTCGCTGAATTGTGTCGTCGCACCGGTAATTGTTGAACCACTTCCCGAAAGAAGAGTGAATATGCCAGTAACGTCTTCGGTCCGGGCTTCTGATAGCTATCCCACTGAATAATTTCTCTGGGCGACTCAGGGGGTTTCACAGATAAGGAAAATCATGTTTTCGCAAAGCCGGGGTGGATACTGCGGCTTTTGGCAAGCTGGCCTAGCTGGTCCCATTTTATCTGTGGCGGCGGGCTAAAACGCTTGGGCAGAAACCCACGTATTTCTGGGTCTGGTTGGTGATGTTGGTACTGATCATTCTGACCTGATGTTAATTAACGTCTGACAAGAATATATCAGGGGATACATGGATTTATTACAAATAATGCAGATTGCAAAAAATTCAATTTACTGATTTAAGGACAGAATTATGCGTCTACCTCACGCAATGCTGATGGTGTCAACTCTGGTGTCAGCAACAACCGCTCAGGCCATACCGAATATGTGGACCAGTGGTTTTGGTCAGGGTGTAACAGAATACCTGATCACCAATTCGGAAAATGTCGTTTTTAACCTTAACTGCACTATGAACCCAGATGAGCAAAATATCTTGCAACATCACGTGCTCATTGACCTGCCTGACGGTACTGGTGCAGATTCACGCGATGATAAAACTGCAATAACGGTTGTGACCGATGACCAACAGTTTCCGTTACCCTCTTCGCTGGGGTGGAGAAATGGGGACAACGCCTGGATCCAGTTTATTGATGCCCTTGGTCACGCCGCAACGTTCGATGTTTATGTTAATGATAAAAAAGTAGGGAGCTTTACTCCCGGTATTAAGAATACGAAAAAAGAGCTGGATGACCTTAGCGGGTGCAGGAATACCGCTGGTTAACTTTCTTTATCAGCAACCAATCGATCATCTTACGGGCCATGCCTCCTTCGGGAAGCATGGCCTTTCGTTTTTAATCTCCGAATAAGGACTTTGTAGTGTTACGCCAGCCAGACCTCGCGTGAGCCGTCACCATAAGCGCTCACTGACTTTTATTACCTCCCTCCAACGTACAGGCCCCTCGGTTTTTCCGGTGGGGCCTGTTTTGTTATTTATTTCAGAAGGATATTTTTCATGAATACACATTCTACCCCGCCTGCGGCCTCCTCTCAGACAAACATACTGACCGCCACTGCTGTGCCAAACCGCCAGCGCCTCCGTTTCTGGCCACAGCATTTTGGAAACGTACCGCAATGGCTCATTCTGGAGCCTCATGTCTTTGGCTGGCTGGATCGCCTGTGTGCCGACTATCACGGGGGTTCCTGGGATTTTTACACGCTCAGTAACGGCGGGGCCTTTATGGCTCCAGAAGGCGATGAGCGGTGGTCACTGTTTAACGGTATGAATGGCAACGGTGCCGAGATGAGTGCTGAGGCCGCAGGGATCACCGCCTGCCTGATGGCCTTCAGCCACCACGCTTGCCGCACTGAGAGCGAAGCGATGACCGACCATTTCTATCGCCTGCGGGAATATGCGCTGCATCACCCCGACAGCCGCGCCATTTTCGCCCTGATTGACTGAGAACACCGAAATGAATTCCTCAACATTATTGGCGTCAACCGCACTGCCGTTAACGGCACAGCGTACGGTGAAACGCGCCCTGTCATTGCTGGAAAAACACCTGCGCGAACCAGGAGCCTTATTTACTTCCACCAACACCGCACGCGACTGGTTACGTTTGCAACTCGCCGGGCTGGAGCGTGAAGTCTTTATCGTGTTGTATCTCGACAATCAGCACCGGCTGCTGGCATGTGAAACGCTGTTCACCGGCAGTATCAGAAGCACGGAAGTCCATCCCCGTGAAGTGGTGAAGGCCGCGCTTCGCCATAACGCGGCAGCGGTTATTCTGGCTCACAACCACCCCTCTGGGGAGGCTGAGCCCAGCCAGGCTGACCGGCAGATCACCGACAGACTGGTGAACGCGCTGGCACTGGTTGATGTGAAGGTATTGGACCATCTGATTGTTGGCGGTCTTGATATCGTGTCATTCACCGAGCGCGGCTGGTTACCTGGCTGATAGCAACCGCCCTCGTTTCCTCACCCTCATTTTCAAGGAGCCTTTACCATGGGCTGGTTATTTTCACACCACTACCGCCGTGAACTGATCGCGGCACTGATCCAAACCGATGACACTGAACACTATCAACACGTTACGCTGGCACATGCGCTGCGGGGCAATATCCTGTGGTCGGTTGTCCAGAGCACACCGAAAGATCCGGCAAAAGTCGCCAGAACGATCATTAACTGCACCCTAATGCAAAGCTCAGGTGGCTGTTGGGGCTATAAGGCGATGGATGAGTCGGTACAGCCTTGTTATTACTCCTGCCCAAAGCTCTACCTGACGATGGCCCCGGTCATCAGCCCGGAATGGCGTGAGAAGGTATTGGCGTATCATCAACGCCGTTATCCACGAACGGGTATAATAAAGGAAGGAAGCCAATAATGGTAACAACGCCACTTTTACGCTTCGGTCTGCAATGCAGTTCGGCCCATATCAGTGAGGACGACAATACGGTGCTGTACCGGATTTCACACTGCCAGGATGAGTTCAACGACGGTGAATGGATCTCGTTTTCGGGCACCGGCTATTTGCTGCGATTGGATGCGTGGATCCACCCTGTGTTGCAACTCAAGCGGCTGGGGCTTTCCAAGACCTGCCGCCATCTGGTCACCACGCTGATAAAGCGACACAAACTGAGCTACCTGCATATTGATGCCGTGGGTGAGGTCTTGCCCGACTTTACCACCTTCGACTGGTAATACCCCCCAAGTTTCGCCTTCGCATTATCCCTTTATTTTACATGGATACATTCTCATGAACACAAGCACATCGCCCGTGCCTGGCGTCTTTCATTTTCTGCAACATGGCAACGTGACATCGCAAGACTGGCAATCTTTATGCAAGGCAATCACCACCGCTTACCAGCAACTGTGTCAACAACCCACCATGTTGGGGTTAACCAGTGCGCCGGTTATCTGTGAACATACCGGCAACCGACGATACCGATTCGACAACGACCTGATGGGATTGGGCATGATCGGTTTTAACGGTGAGCGATTTGCTCATCTGGCAGGCGATCCGTTCATCCTCTACCAACGCCAAACACCCTATGCCCTGATCCGCTGTGATACGCGAGGCTATCCCTACCAATGGCTGGTGATGAGCACATTATTGCTGGCCAATACGCAGTGCCCCAATACCTGGACGCTAGAATCTGATATCCCCGTGAAGCACTGGCGAAAGGTCGCTCACTGGCTGACTCACCACTGCCAGCTACCGGTTTCCCCACTTTGTTAAGGAGCTGCCCGTATGAAGACCCTCGATAAAATACCCCGCATCACGCCAAGCGCCAACCAAGCACGAACCGAATACCAGCAACTGCTGACCTGGTTGTTGGCTCACTGTTACGGCTTGGAGCTTAACGACACGCCATACCACGATGAAGAGGCGATTGCCCAACAGATTGAGCATGGAGTAACGGTACGGGAAACCGTCAATGAACTGGTGGAGAAATTTGATCTGGTACGCATTGACCGATCTGGATTCAGCCTGATGGCACAGGACCCGACTTTGAACGGTGGCGATCTCCTACGCGCCCGCAGTGCTCTGGGCTTGCGCAGTCCCGCCATTCGCCGCCTGGCCTGACGGCCCTTCACTTATCTCAGTGCTCCAACAACACGCCAGCCTTGCCGCTGGCGTTGTACATTAATAAGGATGTTTCACCATGAAAGACAACGTTCCCGATACCGATAACCACACAACTCCCCCCCATGAAGATGACATTCCTTCACCTGTATGGGGATTGCAGCGAGATATCACGCCGCGCCTGGGTGCCAGATTGGTGCAACAGGGCAACCATCTGCATTTTCTGTCTGACCGTGCCGGTTTTATCGGTACATTCTCCCCCGACACGGTACAGGCTCTTGAGGTGACATTTTCAGCACTGCTGACAAAACTGGAAGCACAATTACAGTCTGGTGCATTAGATCCGCGCCGTCAGCATTGCGTCACTGTGCAGCACGCCGGTTTTACCTGCGAAGCCGATACGCTGGGCAGTTTTGGCCATGTCTATATCGCGGTCTATCAGACCACACACCCAACCCGGCATAAACCGTAAGCACTCACTCACACCACACCAACCTTTATACCTGCCTGTGATGACGCGGGCATTTTGTTTTTAAGGAACCCAGCTATGTCAATGGCATTGAATGCGGTTATTGAACCCGATGTACTGACCGATCACACCGAAGTGATTTGCTCCACCAGTATTGAACGTATCGTCACCGGACGTAACACCGTGCTGACGCAGATTGAAGCCCTTATTCACCAGCTTGAGGATATCTCGGCCATCACCAGCAGCATCGGCGGTGGAATAGCCAGAGACTGGGCCATGCGACAAGATTTCCGTTGCGGTTGCTGGCTGATGGAAAAAGCGGAAACGGCCATGCCAGTGATCACCCGCAATCTCGATCGCGATATATGGCGAGATCTGATGAAGCGCTCCGGCATGCTGAGTTTGATGGATGCCCAGGCGCGTGACCAGTGGTACAGAAACCTGGAAGGGGATACTATCCCAACCATCAGCGAAGAAAGCATTTACAGCACGTTCGAGCAGTTGCACCGTGATAAGGGTGAAGTGTTTGAACGGGGGGTGATCAACGTGTTCAAGTCACTTTCCTGGGACTACAAATCGAACCATCCCTGTAAATTTTGCAAGAAAGTCATCGTCAACAGTTTGGTGAGTTACAACCAATGGGGATTTACGCTTAACCACAGTTACCGGCGGGATCAATTAGCGGATCTGGAAAGGATGTTGTTCCTGCTGGAGGGCAAGGCGATCCCGGATAATCGGAGGGATGTCACCGCTCGGCTGTATGAGCATATCAGCGCCCACCGGCAAAGGGCGGAAGTTTATGAAGATGAGTATTTTGCGATAAAATACTTCATGAAAGGATCGGCGCATCTGACATTTAAGAAACCGGCGTTGATGGACAAGATGAACGATATCATCGCCAAACATTACCCAGGGGTACTGCCAGAACGGGTATAACCATATTCTCAGAGCCAGACGAGCTACCGGGCTGATGAGCACTTAAATCATGTTAGCCCTTATCCTACCTCTCTTCTATTTCCCCTCAAAAAGGGGTGAAAAAACTTTTAGGCACCTAAATAGGCACCAGCGAAAAGTTGAACTAGAAGCTACCTAATTAAATTCAATGAGTTACATATCCAATTCAGACTCCCCCAGCCCACCAAATGTTAAACCGGTTATTACCAGATAAGTCCGGTGAAGTACAGAAAGCCCGCATCCCGCCTAGGTTTGCGGGCTTTTTTGTGTCTGTAGTCGTCCAAGGAGATCCGGCTGAAGCCAGAGACAATTGGTATACGCTAAGATAGATACCAATGGACGTATACCAATTAAGGGAAGAACCATACATACCAAGGACTACACGACCCCTAACCCACACCGAAGTACAAAAAGCTAAAACCCTCGAAAAAACCTAACCCTCCATGATGATGATGGCTTATTTTTGTTAGTCAAAACCATCGGCAAGAAAATTTGACGTTTCCATTACCAGTTTCCCAATAGCCCCAAACGCACCATGATCAGCCTCGGCGCTTACCCTGCTCTATCCCTCGTAGATGCCAGAGAGATGCGAGCCGAGAAATGGATAGTGAAGAGGCAGAAAAGCGCCAAATAGCTCAGGAAAGTATTTTCGTTAACGTCGATCGTAAATTGGTTTGAGTTGAAAGAAAGCCACGTTAGTGCAGCCTATGCGAAAGATATTTGGCATTCTATTGAAAAAGACATCTTACCTAGCATCGAAAATATTCCCATCCAAGAACTTAAAGCACGAACTCTGATTCAAGTATTAGAGCCAATCAAAGCTCGTGGGGCATTAGAGACGGTCAGGCGATTGTTAGACGAGCATATAATCGCTCTACTTATTTGAGCAGCGTAAAGAGTTAATTGGAGTGCTCCCACCACTACAGCCACTCTCCGCAGGATCACAAAAGCCTACTCTAGCTATCCCTCCCCAAATACACGCACAAAACTGAAAACCCTCTCTGCTAGGCTGAAAGATTCAACTCAAATGTATTAACTAAAATCTGAGCTAATACATATTATCTAATATTAAAAATCATTTAACTTCTTGAATGAAAATGAACAAAAATCAATAACTATTGCCGTAAAAAACAACATCAATAAACATAATTATATTTTACATCTGCAAGGTGATTGTAAACATGCTCCCCCTCGCCTTTATCATCTTTAATTAAAATTGAGATATTTTGTTTGGCATTAGTGCATCTCCCGAATTTATTCCAGTCTTTACAAGTTGTAATCGTTGTTTCTGTGGTAAAGAATTTTTGAACATTTTTGCTACCTAACTCTCTGTTATCACTCCCATAAGTAAACTCTTCTGTTGTTGAACCAGATGAGGTTTGTATTAAACGATTCTGAGAGTCATAATTAAATACTGTATTGACATTGTCATTTTTCAGTGTGCTAACTCGATTTGATTCGGATAGTCTCCCTTTGTCATCAATTAAAAACGTTGTTACTGCTCGACCTGATTCATGATTCTTTCCGACAATAATATTGGAGGCGTCTTCAGCTTTATTTATTTCCCCATTACTGCCCGTCAGAAATTCCCCACTCATTTTCTGTATCATCAGATTTCTTGTAGCACCTCCTTGTTCAAGGAGGTACATTTTAAATGTCATGTTGTAATCCCAGCTTTTATTATTTTTATCCATAGCGATATCAAATTGGGTTACTAAAACATTGTCTTTATTTCGTGATTTAATTGTTCTATTACTACGGAATTTCAACAGTGCACCACAATCATCAAATTCTACGTATGCGTTATTATTTATATAATCATCTTTACTTACTATATGTACACTGCTTTTTTTTAGAGAATCGTTAAATGATTGCTCTTGAACTAAGATAAAATTGTTAAAAGCATTGGTGGATACCATATCCTTGGAGCAGACTTTCTCACTTGAATGCACATTAGATGAAAAAATAAACACCAGACATAACAGCAATGATTTTTCCAAAACTTATATTCCCTATAATGCAATAAGTCGCTGTCGTGTAATAATTATACATAACTATTGTAACTTACTACAACACAGTTGATTGGTGCCAACCTCAGCCCGCTGGGTATTTGTCTGGGGTTATCATTCCGGTTGTTGGCTTGTCCATGATTGGCTGGTTCTGGCTTTCGCCCAGATGTTTGGCCCGACGGTGGGTAAAATCATCATGGCGCTGATAGCCATGTCTTGCTGCGGTTCCCTGCCGGGCTGGCAATTCACCATAATTACCCAATAAATGGTCATTCGGTAATAAGGTTTATCTTTCAACAATCCAAATAGGACCCCAATCGATAACCACGCAGCTCAATCGCCTGCTTTAATGTCGGCGACGTCAGTACATCTAGCTCGGTCAGTCGGGGATAGCAGTAGCCGCTGGTCATCAAAATTTTATCCACAAAAGCAGGATGGCACATCACTTCCAACGAGCTAACCCCCTGTTGGTCAGCCTGATCCAGCCGCTGTAAAAATATCTGTTCCGATAGCGTCTCACCATAAAAACCCGCATCAAACCACTCGGTCGTTCGTGGTTCATTGAGCGGGATACCTTGCTGTTGCGCTTCGTGGCGGTCAATACGCAACGCGAGTGATTTTTCGCGAGCGAAAGCTTCAACCAGCGGATAGATCTGCGGCAACATATGCACGTGGTGATGACTGTCGATATGTGTCGGCGAGCGACCAAAAATAGCAACAAATTGCTCAAACTGAGCAGCCAACTCTTGCGCAATTTCGCCCAAATTGAGTGCGCCAGCTTCGGCTCGTTGCCACAACCCCTTGCCCAGTAGCCCATTGGCATCAACCAAGGAGGGCATCGCGGTTAATGGCCGCCCGTAGGTCAACACAAAATGCATCCCAACTGGCAGTGCTGGATTCTGCTGGCTTAATTCTGCCGCGTGATGAATATCCGCACAGTTCATCATCGCCGTAGTCGATGAGACAATACCATGGCGGAATGCTTCAATGATTCCATAACTTTGGCCTTTGCATAGACCAAAATCATCCGCATTAACAATAAGTAACTTTTCCACTGAGAGTGCCTTCTAAGCTATTCCGGCAGGCAGTATCTGACCGGAAACTAATCGGATAATCCCTCTCTGACGCAGTTGAATTTCTTGCGGTAGTTGCCGGGCGTAAAAGAGGTCAGTTTTTTGAAGTTTTTAATAAATAAGGTGGTATCACTGTAACCTGCGTCAAAGGCAATGTCTGAGACTAAGTAATTCGTCACTTCGAGTTGGGTTTTAGCAAAATTGATTCTTATTTCATTGATAATTTGCATCGGCGTTTTTTGATAATAACGTCGCGTCGCACGGGTTAGGTACTCTTGCGTTTTGCCCGAAAGCTCAATCATATTCACCAAGGCTTTTTCACCAAACATCGTTTTATCGTGCATTTTGTCGATGCTGGTTTTCAGCCAAAGCGGAATATCGTCATTGGCCTCACTCTCTTTATAGTGGCTGATGCGGTTGGTAACATAAAATGTCAGCAGCTCGACCAATTCAGTTAGTTCATCTTCCCTGAAGTGTGGTGCAGAAATGGCTGATTCAATATAAGAGAGGAAATCTCCTTTTAGGCGATAAGCTTGCGAGGCCACAATAGGCCGTGATAACAGATGGAAGTAGTGCTCTTCAAAGAAGGATTTACTGATACCAACGTTTAATATACGCGTCGCACCAAATTCATAAGCGCTTTTATGATGAGAACCAATGGGAATAAAAACAACATCACCGCGTTCTAAGAAGACTCGCTTACCATTAATTTCCTGATAACACATCCCGGTAAGTATCAGGGTATATTCATAATAATCGTGCTGGTGTAGGCCGGTTGCACTTTCCGTTTTGTTATAGATAAACAGATGGAACTCTTTTCCGTTAAAAAAGTCTTTTTGACGTACTAACCTGACTTCCATCTTATTTACCTTCACTCTATCGTTCGAAATAGCCAACAGATTTTACCCATTTCATCTTAACTTTTGATGTAATTCAATCAGCTCAGTAATTAACTCTCTGGCCAACATCGCGTTCATTAAGTGATCCTGGGCATGTACCAAAACCAGTGTGACTTTGGTTTTCCCCTCACCTTGATCAGACTCAATGAGTTTGGTCTGAACCAGATGCGCCTCATTCAGCGCTAGCCGAGATTGCCCCATCAACTCCTCTGCTTGGGAGAAGTCACCATTTTTAGCCTGCTTCAACGCCTTATAAGCCAGGCTCCGAGCTTGCCCCGCGTTAATAATCAACCCCATGATCACATCTTCCATTTCATCTGTGGGTTGCACATCATCAACGATTTTATCTAAATCAAACATACTGTTGCTCCGTTAATTAAAACCTTTTTGCTTTGCGACATCCGCAAACCAATGGCCACTCTTCTTGATGACCCGCGTTTGATCCGCGAGATTCAACCGAACAAATCCATAACGATTTTTGTAAGCATTGAGCCAAGACCAGCAATCAATAAAGGTCCATAAGTGATAGCCTTTGCAGTTGCTGCCCTCTTGTAATGCTTGATGCAGCCATTTTAAGTGGTCTCGAATAAACTCAATCCGATATTCATCATCGACCTGACCGGATGTAGTGATAAATTGCTCTTCACCTTCAACTCCCATGCCATTCTCCGAGATATAACACGGAATATTGCCATAATTTATTCTCAGGTTGGTCAGGATGTCATACAACCCTTTTTCATAGATCTCCCAGCCGCGATGCGGGTTGATTTTTCTCCCCGGCATCGAATAGAAACTAAATAAGTCTTCCGGCGTATTCACCTGCCCCTGAGGAGTTGGATTCTCTTTCGCCTGCACCCTTCTTGGCTGGTAATAGTTAACCCCCAACAAATCGATGACGCCACTCGCAATTAGCTCACAATCACCTGATTCAATCGCGGGCAGCAGATCGTGATCACGTAATAACCGGATCAGTTCATCAGGGTAAGCCCCTTTCGTGACGGGATCGAGGAAACTGCGGTTAAGCAGCAAATCGGCGTGGTTGGCGGCAACGAGGTCTGCTGGGTGGTCGGATCGAGGATAGGTCGGCGTAAGATTCAAAATGATCCCAATCTCACCGCCCTGCTTCAGTTCCCGGTAATTTTCTACCACTTTGGCATGTGCCAATACACAATGGTAGGCCACGGTCACCGCGCGTTTGAAATCGACCACACAAGGGTAATGTTGGTCGCCTAAATAGCCTGCCTCGACCGGAACAATCGGCTCATTGAAAGTGAACCACTGTTTTACCCGGTCACCAAATAGGGTAAAGCAGATGTTGGCATAACGGACATAAGCATCAACAACAGCACGGCTTTCCCAGCCTCCTCTCTCCTGCATACACAGTGGCATATCAAAATGATAGAGATTGATAAATGGCGTGATGCCATTCGCCAATAAGTTATCGATCATCGAATTATAAAAGGTGACGGCGTTGGGGTTAAGCTCACCGTCCCCACTTGGGATCAGTCTCGACCATGAAATCGATGTCCTGAACGTGTTATGCCCCAGTTGCTTTAGCAGCAAGATATCCTGCTGATAATTATCGTAAAAGGTGGAGGTGTTTTCTGGGCCAATCTGACCATGAAAACGTTCTGGTTCAATCTCATACCAATAGTCGAAGATATTCTTGCTCTTGCCATCCTGCAATGACGCCCCTTCAGATTGGGTTGCAGAGGTAGCACTACCCCACCAAAAATCATCGGGAAATTGATATTTCATTCCAGCCTCCAGGCCACTACGCTAAAACAGGGTATTGATTAAAACTTCAAACTATCGGCAATCTCTTCTTCACTCTCAACCTGACGATCAATTTCGCTCTGCGCCTTATTAGCAATAATCACGAACGGTAGATACATCAGTGTGGCAACACCTAAGTTGAACAAGCTTAATAACATCGCGGCAATACTGCCGTTGGTATTAAAGAATGCCCCTAACCCGACCGGCATGGTCCACGGCGCAATATTGGTGATGGGCGGAATAAAGCCAGTGTAATAAGCAATTGAAGTGATGATAGCCAAGACCGGTTGTACCAGAATAAATGGAATAAAGAACAGCGGGTTCATAATGACCGGCAAGCCAAACAGAATAGGTTCGTTAATTTGGAAAATACTCGCCGGTGCACCCAATTTTGCCACCTGACGATAATCCTCACGGCGAGAGCCGATAAATATAGCAATAACCAGTCCTAGAGTTGCCCCGGTTCCGCCCAAGAAGATATAAGAATCAACAAAAGGTTTGGCCCACATATGGAACTCTTTGCCCGCAGCCAATGCAGCGGCGACTGAACCATATTGGGTATAAGTTGCCACGTTTTCTAAGGCAAACGGCATCATGATGCCACTTTCCAGCGCAGATAATGCCATTGCGCCGTGTATCCCGAAGAACCACAACAGCGAAGAGCACATGACATACACCCAACCCACCACACTGCCCATTTTCGACAGCGGTGCTGAGATGCTATCCATAATGATTTGGTGGAAGTTAGTGCCATATAACCCGAGGGTATAGGCCAGTACGCCCATAATGGAAAGAATAACAAAGCCCGGAATCAAGGCCGAGAAGGAGCGAGAAACGGATGTTGGCACACTGTCCGGTAAGCGGATGATCCAGTTGCGCCGAGTAATGAAAGTAAAGACTTCGGCAACCACTAAACCGATAATAATACCGGAAATTATATTCGCGCCGCCCAGCCAATTGGCTCCCACCGCATAGGCCTCACCCACGCTGTACGGGGTTACCGTCATAAAAGCCGCGATAGCCAATAATGCAGCGGCCAGAGGATCGACTCTCTTCTCTTCAGCCAAGGCCATACTGATAAAGAATGGCGTCATTAACGACATGATGCCCAGAGTACCGTTATAAACATTGCCACCGATGGCTTTCAACCCATTGAGCGTGGCAATAGTATCAGCATCTAATCGCACCCCCATCGAGAAGAAGAAGGATCCCTCACCAAAACTTAGGAATACGTTATTGATAAGAACAAACATCGCCCCGGTCAGGGTTAATGGCATCAGCCGGATAAATCCGTTCTTGATGGCATTAATATGTTGCTGTCTGCCAATCTTAATCGCAAAAGGCAAAATAGCCTTTTCCAGAGAATTAATAAATGCGCTCACAGTGCACCCCTTATTGTTTTGCTTTTTTTATTGCGGCTACGGCTGCTTTTAATACCCCTAAACCATCAACCTTGCCGTAGAGGAGCGCATCGATCACTTCAACTGGCTTATTGGGGAACATTTTGGTCACTTCGGGCAACATATAAGCAATTTGCGGCCCTAGCAGGATCACATCTGCTTGAGCACCATGTTCTGCCGCCAGTGCTTCCGGGTAAGCATTGATGATGACTGGCACCTCATACTTCTCTGCTTGTACTTTCATTTTGGAAACCAGTAGCGAGGTGGACATACCGGCAGAGCAAAATAGATAAATTTTTTTCTTTTCCATACCCAACACCTTTTGATGTTCAAAAGAAACAGGTTATTTATATGCCAGTGCAATGGTGAATTCCCTTTATCTGTACTTTATCGTGCCCCTTGCCCAGCCCATTGTTTCTGGTTGTCGGCAGTATACGGCGTTGATAGCCAAGCCAGTAATTCACCTATAGCTATAATCGTCTCTAATTGACTTTTGATATTGATGCCCTTCACATTTCTAAGCGATTACAATGTGATGGTCATCGCAAAATGGCTATTTTTTTGCTCGGCGAATTAAGTTTAATTCATTTGTATTTCATATGGTTAATTTTATTCTAGGATAGCAGCAGAACAAATGCAGTCATAAAAACAGATTGAAACGGATGACGGGATAAATTAGGGATTCTTATCGGTTGCAAAAATTGTCTGATACAGAGAAAACGTAGTGAAAATAAGAATGGTGCAGTCAATCTCAGTTTAGCCCAAAAAAGCGAAAAACGTGGCTCGAAAGAAGTTCGGGCCACGCCTGTCGGCACGATTTAGGGCATACCATTCGCGCCGTACAGTAGAAAACCTGGGTGTTGTTTAAGACGTGAGAAGTAATCGGTTAAAGCTGGGAAGTCGGGCCGCTGGAAAGGCGTCATTAACCAACGGTTTAATGATAAGCCGATGACAATATCTGACAATGTAAAATGCGCGCCAGCAACATAAGCCCCTGTGGATACCAACCGATTTTCAAGAATCCCCATCAATCGGTTCCACTCATCACAGGCCGAGGCCAACAAGGCCACATCCTGATAGTCAGGGTGTTGTCGTACCCGCGACATAAAGACATAGCGCCACGCATTGTTCAGATCTGTCGCCTGCCAATCCATCCACATCTCAACTTTTGCGCGGCTGAGCGCATCTTGCGGTAATAGATCTTGGCGGCCCTCCTTTGTCACCAAATAGCGGCAGATAGTATTGGATTCCCAAAGCACCGTGTCGCCATCGATTAACACCGGAACCAGCCCATTGGGATTGAGTGCCAAAAATTCAGGTTCCTGCGTAGAACGAAAACCGCTACCCCAATTTTGCTGATCGACAGGTAAACCCAACTCATAACAAGTCCAGAGAACTTTACGCACATTAATCGATGAATCTTTACCCAATAATTGCAACATAATGCCTCTTCTATCATTACCGTTATTTTCGCCACGGGTCACTCGTACCCCAACAATGACCATTCCATTAATACCTGAGTGCTCTATTTTACGTCTTATAAACTCGAATAAAATATCATATTTAGTGACTGTTATTCGCCATATTCGAATCCTTCCTCAGCTTATTTGTACTACAATTATTAGACTCTAACGAATTGCCAATGAGGGCTTTGTTATGACTGCAATAGATGTCATGTGGGTAGGACTGGGTGGCGGCATCGGTTCACTTTTGCGATGGTGGATAGGGTTGAGAGTCGGAAAAATCTATAAAGGTCCTCTCCCGCTCGGTACATTTCTGATCAATATTTCCGGTGCTTTTGTTATTGGCTATCTGAGTATTCTTTTTAATGTTGACTGGCGTGATCGCTATGGCGATTTAATGAATGCGGCGGTATTAACCGGTATTTTAGGTGGCTATACCACTTTCAGTAGCATGCAATTGGATGCGGCAAAATTAGCGACTGCCCGTGGCAGAGCTATCGCCGCCGGATATTTGATTATTTCGGTCTTGGTCGGCCTCATCGCGGCAGCATTTGGTGCGTGGCTAGCTTATTAATCGAAGACTGGTTTATTAATTGGAGAATGTTATGCCAAATCTTCTTATTCTCGTCTTTGTCGGTGGTGCATTTGGTGCCATGTGCCGTGAGTTCATTATGCTGTCAGTACCACGGCTGGCCGACGGATTCCCGATGGATATTTTTATTGCCAATATCATTGCCGCATTTTTATTGGGGCTAACCACCTCTCTCTTTAAAAAAGACAAAATTAACCAATATGTGCATCTCATGGTGGGGACGGGGATCATGGGCGGGCTGTCGACATTTTCCAGCTTTGTATTTGGAGCCGTCGAAATGATGAAAAACCCGACAGGGGTTTTAGTCTCAATCTGCTATTTGGTCGCCAGCCTTATTGTGGGTTTTATCGCGGTGGAATTGGGTTTAATGGTCGGCCCAAAAGAGAAGCCTAAAGATCCACAAGCCGCAGCGGAATAAATAACCAATCGCTGGATGTCGCCCAAAGCAGAAAAACCAACACCCTCAGTACCGAGGGTGTTTTTATAAGTTATTACTGATAATAACTCGCTGTAATTAATCTAATTTTTGGCATTTACCAAAAAACATTTCCGTAATAAGGGAGTTATTGATGGTCTCGCCATTCAGAGTTCTAACCAGCAGTTCACTGCCTAATAAGGGGAGTGAGAACACCATATCAGGATTCACCCGTTTCACTTTCTCCATATTCTGTGTTTCATTTACTAATGCCAATGTTTTGGTGCCTGCACCGGCAATCTCTTTAGCAGCCAGAATAGTAAAGGTGTTATCGGCATCACTGCTGCATAATGCAATGATATATTTTGCTCTAGCGGCACCGGCCAATTTCAGCGTTTCGACCGAAGAGGGGTCACCCTCGATAATATCTGCATGCGAAGGAAAGTTGTGTTGACTGCCGACGGCGCAAACGACAGTGACATCATCACCCCGGTCACGCAGACCGTTATAGACATTCAACGCCAAAGAACCGGAACCGACAATAATAAAATGATTTTTACGTTCCACGTGATAAATCCTACCTTTAACTATGCGTTTAATATTATTACTGATTATCGGACCGGCAATAGAAGCAATCGAAGTCGCAAAGACAGTAATACCAGCAATAATCACCGTAAGAGTGAACATTCTCGCCACAGTGGTATGTGGAATAATGTCCCCGAAACCCACCGTTGACATACAGACAATCGCGAAATAGAACGCAGTCGGTAAATCAGTGACTACCGGTGCGAATTCATTGCCCATGTAAAGTGTACCCAACATGCTATAGACGATTAATGAGCAAATACTTGCGATCGCAAAGAATGTCGCACTACCGAGACTGTAATGATCAAACTCTCGCCAATAAAACAGCAGAGCAACAATGACAATAAGGGAATAAGTCGTCATCTTGTTCTGATCTTTCAGAATAAAGATATTGATAGCAACCAGAGTAAACAGTAATAACACTGTCAGGAACCATGCGGTACGGATCTTCATCGACACTGCAAATGCCATCAGTATCAATAGCAGACCGATCATAAATTGCGGTATTTCAAATAAATCAAGAAAACTTAACGCCTCCTGCCAAGTACTGAAATTATTTATCGCCTCTGTTGAATGAGAGATCGCCCGGAAAAGCACGGGGCTTAACACCAGACACCCATTAATGGCCACCAAAATAGCCAGCAAAAGTGGTATTGATACCTTAGTCTTAATTTCCTGTAATATTTTCATCAATAGAGTGACTAAAATTGTTATAGGTAGATTAAGTATAGATAATTAATGAGATATTTCATGGCAAAAACAGACTATTTTTGACTAAAATCAAAAGAGAAACTTATTGAATATAGCGAGAGTTTCACGAATTTATAGACATCTAATATTCACGTCGCGCAATGAAATTATCATTAGAAAAAAAACAATAATCACTTTCACTATAAAAAGCATGCAACCCTATGGATTAAATATATTTTTACGGGTTGTAAAGTTATTCATACTGAATAGCAAGAGAAATATTGAATTTAATTATTGGCATTAGCCGCCGTTATAAACAATAATATAGCCGTTCTCTGGAACTTAACCCTACCGGAGTTCATCTATCTGAGTGATATTTATCACCCTTAACTGAGTGCTGTTTATTTACAGCCAAATAAGTTTGACAGATAAATAAGGAAATAAGCATGTCCTACAAATCACTTCGTAACATTGCATTGACTGGTTTATTACTTTCCGCTGCCGCCACCTCTTTTGCAGCAACCACTAGCGCAACCGGGACCACCCCGAGTGATATGACCTGCAAAGAGTTCCTGGATCTGAATCCTAAATCAATGACTCCCGTTGTTTATTGGGTATTGAATGATGATACTCAATATAAACATGGCGATTATGTTGATTTGCATGAGACAGACACCATCGTGACACCCAAGGTGGTTGAAGTGTGCAAAAAGGCACCTGAAAGTAAACTGTCTGAAATGAAGCAGGATATTTTAAATTTCGCTAAGAAACACAATATGTAATTGCAGAGTATCATGCAGTCAGTAAGGCACTCATGAGTCATAACAACTTAATGAGTGCCTTATATTTTGTGACTTATCTATTTTTTAGGTGATCTATTTTTAAGTACTATGGTTCTAACGACTGATGCTTAATTTATCGTAACCACGGACATAATAGTTAACGGCTGAAATTAACCAACAGAGTATAAACATACCAATAATCCAGTAGCCTATCTCGCCTAAATTCTCACTGATATTATTGATTGGCGTCCAAATCCCACCAGTTAAATTAAGCTTATCTGCAATGAGTCCTAGCGCCTCAATCCCACCAATAAAGAAAGCAATGATAACGGAAGCCGCTGTAATGGTAATGTTGTAATAGAGTTTTCGCACCGGTTTAGAGAATGCCCAACCATAAGCGCCAATCATCACAAAATTATCAAGTGAGTCGATCAAGGCCATCCCCGCGGCAAATAAAATGGGGAATACCATAATTGACCACAGATTCATACCGTGGGTTGCACTGGCAGCGGAAATACCTAATACCCCAATTTCAGTGGCCGTATCAAAACCCAAGCCGAATAAAAAACCTACCGGGTACATATGCCAGCTTTTACTCACCATGTTGAACACACGTTTGAAGATTCTGGCGAGAAAGCCCCCATTATTGACCACCAGCAGATCAAGTTCTTCGTCTTTATAGATATGCCCCGCTTTGACCTGCTTGAACTTTTTGTACACTGAAATCAGGATGGCTAAATTAAGAAAACCAAACAGCAATAAAAACAGTGATGAAACCAGCGTGCCAATTAAACCACCGGTTTCATGGAACCAAGCCATATTATTCTTAAATGCCATTGCCGTTGCCGCGATGGCCAGTGAAGCTAGTATTACGATGGTTGAATGGCCGAGAGAGAAGAAGGTGCCGACCGCAATCGGCGTCTTACCCTGCTGCATCAGTTTGCGGGTGACATTATCAATGGCCGCAATATGATCCGCATCAACCGCGTGACGAAGACCAAAGCTATAAGCCAAAAACGCCATCCCCATCAAGACGGCATTGTCATTAAACTCAATAAAGGCCCAACCCCATGCCAGCCCGTTGACAATCAGTAAACCTATCAGCAAGTAGATAGCACGAAGCTTAGTTTGCCGATTGCCAAAGGCGCTACTTCTCTCTATTCCTGTCGTCATGTTTGTACTCCAGAATAAGATCGCTATTGTCGATGCGCAGGCATCACCTCTTTATTCGGTACCAGGAATAACCATGAGGCCAACACAAATGGCATGGTTAACGTCGGAATGCCAATCGGCGACAGTAAAGTATTGAGTGCCCCTTGAACAATGACAGTGAAAATAACGCCAACAATGGTGTAAGCCAGAACACGCCAACTGGGCTTATTGAAGGTAGAACCCAAGGCAATAGCGGTTAATACGGCGCTGAAAGCATAAAGCCCGGCATTAATACTCTGGTGATCTGCATCGAGGAAAACGGCGGTAAGGATTGCTAATAACGCGCCACAGACGCCAAAAATAGCCGCCCATAGCGATTCAACCGCTAAGCCAATAACAAATAATATGCCGCCAATTAAGCTGCTGAATAAAAATACCTGTGAAATGCCGTTAAACATGCTGACAAAAATATTGCTCTGCGCGAAAAAATTACTGCTATCCAAAACGAGCTGATGCGGGAGAGCTGGCGTCGGAAGTCCGCTGCTATGGAGACCGGCAAAGGCATAGCTGCCCAGCAATATCATCCAGGTGGTTAAGACAAAAGGAGCGGTCAGTGCGGCGACTTTCCAGGTTTTTAAAATATCGGCGATACAAACAGTGACAATGACCGAGACGATACTGCCCAAGATAATGCAGGCCCAAAGTACCGGCGTGACGACCAAAAATGTCGGCAGTGCCGCGCCGACTAAACAGCCGTTATAACCATATAATCCGGCCCGCCATGATTTACGGTCACGCATGGTTAGCCCGGTTAAGGTGGCAACCACCGTACCCAGCACACAGCCATAAGCCACCGCCGGATTCCCCTCACCATAAGCGCCGACAAATATGGCGATAAAAAAGAATAGCCCCGTTAATGGGTTATTTTGGAACATAACCTGTGCGCAGCCACGCAAAGTGGTATCGATAAATTCAATGAAAACATTCGAAGCACTTAATTGTGCCCAACCGGATTGATTGCCCGTTTTCGTATTCATTATTTTACCCTTCTTACTTGAAGCCGCAGCTGTGTTAGCTGCACTCCTCTGTTGTTGCAGCAATTTCTGACTGCAACGCCTATAACGTTGAGCGGCACCTTAACGCCACAAGAATTTTTCCGGCAAGGTAATACCGAGAATTTCCTCGCGGGCGATTTTCCAGAATTGTCGAATTTCAGCCTTAACACCGCCGCTGTCGATGCCCAGCGCTTTAAATACCAAACCGCAATCATTGGGTAATCGGGTTGCCCCACTGGCAATGCCACCATTAATATCAAATCGCGCGGGAACCCGAGCCAGAATGCGGTCGTGATGCTCTTTTGGGGTTAATAAAATTACGTTGCCGAAAGCATCGAATGTTTGCATCACACCAATAGCATCAAGACTTTCTGACTTCGGTTGCAATATATATTTCTCAACAAACAGCTCCTTGCCAGCTAAATCCTGTGCCGCCACTCTTGATGAGTAAACATCAAAACCAAAGCGCTCTTCCGCGTGGTGATATTTACGCCCAGACATCAGCACTTCGGAATAGATCGCGGTCGCTGTCGGATGAATATTAATGGTGGTCTCCGTAATAAAACGTGAATTACGGTGCGGGATTAGCGGGTCCGGCATAAATTCCAGATAGCCCCCCTCTTCCACGGTGAAATGTTGTATTTGCGATGCGTAGTTCGCATTCATCATGTGCACTTTGGTTGCCGATTGTGTAGTGACATGAGCACAGGCTCCGGCCTCCACATGCACATCTGTTGCCAGCCGGTCCCCCTGCAAAATGCAGCCCGCCGTCGAGATCATGGTGACACAAGGTAACTCGGGCATCTCCTCATCCCAATAGAGTGCTTTTTGCACCAAGGAAGGCACCCGTCTTTCCATTTCTGCCAAAACACTGCGCTGTCCACGTTTGGCGAATCTCAGTTTGAGATAGCCACTTTTCCCTACGGCCCCGCTACGCATTTGCGCCGGTTCGTCCTGATATTTCGCGAGTTCCGGCGCGTTAATACCTAAGGCGTGAGCACGAACCCGTGAAGGTGTTTCCACGATATTCTGGCTCTGGGATGTCATGCGTTGGCTCCTTCAGGTTGGACGTGGGTAAACAGGAAGTCGCGCATAATCATGTCCACCAGCTCTTCAATACCCTGCCCAGTTTTACAGTTGGTCAGGATATAAGGGCGCTCGCCACGGACGACTTTGGTGTCACTCTCCATCACATCCAGACTGGCACCCACATAAGGGGCAAGGTCAATTTTGTTGATGACCAGAATATCGGCCTGAACCAAACCGGGGCCATTTTTGCGTGGGATTTTCTCCCCTTCGGCCACATCAATGACATAGATATAGAAGTCAGCCAGTGCCGGGCTGAAAGTGAGTGTCAGGTTATCACCGCCACTTTCAATCATAATTAGGTCGCTATCGGGGAAGCGCTCTTCCATCTCTTCCACGGCGGCAATGTTCATACTGGGGTCTTCGCGCACGGCGGTATGCGGGCAGGCACCGGTCTCCACCCCGAGAATTTTCTCTTCATCTAAAATGCCTTTCAGTGTGCGTTTGACCTGTTTGGCATCTTCGGTGGTGACGATATCATTGGTGATAATCAGTGGCTTAACGCCCCGCTTAATCAGAATGGGGGTGATCACTTCAATGATGGCGGTTTTACCTGAACCGACCGGGCCACCAATACCAATGCGGGTAATCTTTTTGCGTTTATCGGTTGAATGGCTATTCACGGGATAATCCTCTTCATTTAATCTGATTTGGGTCAGTGCTCGGTTCACAGCAAACCCAGCACTCAAAATTCATTCTTGTTTATCAGTCAATCGCTCACTGATTAATTGTTCACTGATTAATTGCTGAATAGGCGGACATGGGCTTTCACATGCAC